>JBKQPD010000029.1:0-5035 GCA_052145175.1 Binataceae bacterium (SeqCode)
AATAACCAGAACGCTTAAGCGATTCTAATACCTGCGAAAATCGCCGAGTTCGCTTAGCGGCAACTTGTCCAACATGTTCTGACGACGTACAGCGGATTGCGAACGCTGAGTTCGGTCATTCCGAGCATGTCGATATGTGCGACATACCGATTGTGAGCTACTCGGTCCCATTCCCCGGCAATTGCATCCGGCAACAGGATTCCGGTGTCGGTTATTCTCCATGCACTCATGGTTGCTGACCCTCAGCGGGTCACGGGGCCTTATGGAATCGCGACCTTTTCACCTTTCGATGCCCCACTTAGTGCCCACTCCGCGCTCCTACGGGCTAATCCGGCATAACTCGATGCAAAAAACGCGCATATTTGCTAGCAGGATAGCTTGCGGTCTTTTCAGGTTGAACCCGACAGCGCATGGGTCCGCCATGCATGGGTTCTCTCGTCAGGGCCGCGTCTTCTTGGTGAAGTCGGAGAGCGAATCAACGGGCTTGTTATTCTTGCTCTCGCGCTCAATCACGGCGTCGATGCCAATGACCGTATAGCCAAGTTGGTTGAGGAACTTGTAGAGCCGGAGTGCGTTCTCGCGTGGCGTTCTCGCCTCCCATGCGCGCATCGCGTCCTCGGTCTCAAGGAGGTCAGGGAGCCATTTCTGGCCCTTGGCGAGCACTTCGTTGAGCAACGACGCCATCCGCTCAGCACGTGCGGAGAGTGGGTTAGAACGCGGGTCATAAGGACCGTTCGCCCAGCCCATTTTCACGCCAACTTCCCACACGTCTTTACCTGTCAGCTGCATCGATTGGTTCCTCCGTAAGCAACCCGGTGATGCGCAGGCAACGTGGGCAGCTCTGTGCACCGCGCGGAACGGGACAATTTAAGACCCGCGTTTTCCGCACGTTAAACTCGCAGTCCAACGGCTTCAGGAGGATTGGAAACCCGAACTTAATCTTTACCCGAAAAGGACCTCGCGCTCAGGCTGTGGCAGGTTCATCTTTCATTACCTCAACATCGAAGTAGCGGGCCTCGTGGATGAGCTTTTCAGGAATCGAGCGCCGACGGAGTCCGCCCAACATGCTGCTTCGGGGGCGCCCGAGTATGACCCTAGAGATGCCTTTTTCCTGCGCGAAATTGATGATGGCCTTGACCACGTCCTCGGACTTCAGCCACACGAACTCGGCCCCTAAGTCGCTCGCCAGGTTGACGTTATCGAGGAGCGCGCGGAAGTTGGCCGTATTGATTTTTTGAAGCGCCTCCGCGGGGGTTTCGACGTGAACCGCGTACCATTCGGCATTGCGATGCCCGGCTTCCCTCCATCCCTTGCAAAGCATTCCTTCCGCGTGGTGCGGGTCGGATGGCAAGCAAACCAGCACAGGTCCGCCCATCGTTGATTGCGGCGCCTGTAGCCCTTGGAGCGGCTCCTGATTTTTGCGCTGACGGCCTATATCGCGGGCGACCTCGCGCAGGGTGAGCTCGCGTAGCACGGCTAGGTTGCTGGGCTTGAAAAAGTTCCGCAGCGCAAGATTGACTTGCTCAATCGGATATATCTTCCCCTCGTCGAGGCGCTGGCGTATTTCCTCGACTGATACGTCAACGTCAACAATCTCGTCAGCGTGCGCGAGCAAGGACTCAGGGACGGTCTCGTTTACCGTTATTCCGGTAAGTTGCTTGACGAAGACGGTGAGGCTCTCAAGGTGCTGGATATTAAATGCAGTAATGACGTTGATACGAGCCGCTAGCAGCTCTTCCACATCCTGGTAACGTTTGAGGTGACGGCTGCCGGGGACGTTTGTGTGAGCAAGCTCGTCCACAATCGCAAACTCCGGCTTTCGGGCAAGAATCGCCTCAACGTCCATCTCCCTCAAGAGCACATCGCGGTAGGGAATTTCTCGCAAAGGGATTGTTTCGAGACCGTCGATTAGCGAGGCCGTCCTCGCGCGGCCGTGCGTCTCGATAAAACCGAGTACCACATCTCGACGCCCAGCGCGCAGCTGTTGTGCTTCCTCAAGCATACGATAGGTTTTACCAACTCCAACTACGGCGCCCACATAGACCTTAAGCGTTCCCCTTTGGGCCGTACGGGAATCACTCAATTTCGGCTCTCGCTGTTCTTCGTTGGACATCTTGAGCTGCAACCCCACTCATTCCTTGCAGTCTACTCAGCGGCAGATCCCCGAGTCATGGAGAGAATGCCCAAACGCCGTCTCCGGTTCGCTCCTAGTTAGCTCTTTCCAGCAATCCCAAATACCCGAAACCATTTTCAACCCCCCGCGTTTGCGAAAAGACCTTTTGCGGATTCGGGCACCCGGCCGTGGGGGGCGTACCCGGTGGGTGGGCAAAGTCGGTGTTTTCACCCGCGTAAGCTCCCTAACCGCTTTCTCGGAAATCGGTCAGTCGGAGCCTCCGGGCGCATAAACGGAACCAAGTTCCGAACGGCTTTCTATGATCATATCTACTGGCATGCGACCAAGTTGCTGGAGGCTTTCGTCTTTAATCTCGATATCCCGACGATCGCCTGCATCAACGGCCCGGGCTTTCACACCGAATTCGCGCTGTTATGCGACATCACCTTATGCGCCGATCACGCGGTGCTGTTCGATCGGCACTTCGGCGACCTCGGAGCTGTTCCCGGCGACAGTCAGGGGTTGACGTTCCAGGAGTTGATGGGGCTCAAGCGGGCGGCGTACTGGCCACTCGATCGGCTGCTGCCGCGGGCGTGGGAAATTGGCGAAAAGATCATGAAGAAGCTGCGTACCGTGCGCCGCTTGACCAGCGCGGTGCTCCGCCGTCCGTGGAAGCGGCTGCTGGTGCAGGACCTTGGGTTCCACTTGGGGCACGAACTGCTCGGCATCCGTCTCGACGGGGGGTGTAAGCGAAGCGACTCAAAGAATCTCAGAGAAATGGTGTGCGCCCGACGTCGCTAAAATTCGCCGCCCTGGAGATCTATCGGAGAGCTTTGGAGCTTTGAACTGGACGATGGCCCCGCTTAAAGCAGGGGAATGGTTTGCGGCGGCTTTCCCATAAGTAAGGATGATGTCGATCGCGGATTTGCGCGCAGTGTGCGAGCCGACCCTCGCTCGAATCAGTCTTGAGTTTCGGAATTCTCATGCCGCCGGCAAAGCGCACACATCCGCGATAAAGTGAAACCAATCACTGCGCGGAGTTGCCGCCGTCGATCGTGAAAACCGATCCCGTCACCCACGACGATTCGTCTGACGCAAGATAGAGCGCCATCCCGGCGATATCCTCGGGCGTGCCGACGCGGCCGAGCGGGTGGCTGCGCTCGTAACCCTGGTGCAGCCGCTGGTTCTCGCCATGCAGCACGTGCGCCATCATCGGTGTGTCTACCGCACCCGGGCAGATGACGTTGCAGCGCACCTGGTCCTTCGCGTACGCGATCGCGACCGCACGAGTGAGCGAAATAACGCCACCTTTGGCCGCAGTATAGGCGTGCACGCTGCCAACCCCTAGCAATCCCGCGAGCGACGACGTGTTGACGATCGATCCGCCGCCCGCCGCAATCATCGCGGGAACCGCATACTTGCATCCGAGGTACACGCCCTTCAGGTTGACATCGAGCACCAAGTGCCAGATGTCCTCGTCCAGCGTGGTGACCGGCCCGTCTTTGCGATGAAGCACGGCGGCGTTGTTGTACATAATGTGAAGGGCGCCGTAATTTTTCACCGCGCATTGCACCGCAGCCTCGACTTGCTGAGCCTTCGAGACATCGGTCGCGATAAATTCCGCCTGCCCCCCGGCCGTACGCACCATCTCCACGGTCTCGTTCCCGCCGTCGGCCTTGACGTCCGCGACGATGATGCGTGCGCCTTCGCGCGCGAACATAATGGCCGCCGCGCGCCCCTGTCCGCCGCCCGCACCAGTGATCAACGCAACTTTGCTCGCCAGTCTACCCGCCATCTTGTGCCTCCATTGTGTGGGAAGACCGTTAGCATAATCTCCTGGCTGCGTGGATCACTTGCGCTTGTGAAAATCGCGTGGCATCGCTTAAGCTCGCAATCCAACGGACAAGTTGTGGTCTGCTCGATCTGCGCCGGCGAGTTAGGGGCAAGCGTAAAAATACTGGACGTGCCTCCCTGACGCAGGATTGTGTCAACTCCCTCTACCGTAAATACGACGATCGCTAGGTTTGCAATAGCTTCCCCGGTCCTAACTAACTGCCATTTTGTTCGGCCAAGCCTGGAGTTGCTTGCGGTAGGAAAGATGAAACTAATGCCTGCGCTCAGCGGCCACGAACCGGTCAGCTTTGGGCTGGCCGAGAGCATCGTCGCCAGGATGCTGTCGCCGAAGCCGGTCACGCGATGAAGATTGCCGCTCTCATTCACGGACGGTGAGGAGTTCATTACCTGCAACACCGCCGCGTGATCAGATTCTAATCGTCAGTCAGTGCCAGCGGCAACACCGGCCGAAGTTGAAGGTTCACCGAATTGCGCTCGGGCTTGTTCAGCCAGTACGTATTCTCCTGCAGCTGTAGTGCCCAGATGCTCGAAATCGGGTTCGAGAGCGGCTGGTTGACCTCGTCGAGTGATTTGTCATCGGCCGTCTGCGCAGAGACCCGCGCGGCCCCCAGGAAGCCAGGTAGCGCGATGAATGCAGCCGCCGCGCCCGCGAATCGATGTTTCAAATCTCCTTCTGCCACACGGCCACCGCTGTCTTAATTTAAGATGAACTTGTTGTCTGTGTCGGCGGCGAGCTTGACCTCCTTGAACCTCGAGTACCTGTTGCCGCCGAAATGTTTGTCAAATTCTTGTAGGCGAAAACATACACCCCAGCATTCGCCAGGCGACGTATAGATGCAGAAGCTTCCTATCGGCGCCTACTCCCGGCACTCGTTGACGGGGGGGGCTTTGCCGTTGAGCAGAACCGCCAGAGCCTGAGCGGTGCCAATTGGAGCGCCGACATAGATCGTCGAACCCGTCTTGTTATTGGCGGTGTTGCCCTTGCAGTATCGGAAAAAGGACTTTTCGCAGGGATAGGGCCCCAGGATCTGATACCCTTCTGCGTCCCCGCCCGGCTTGGCCTCAGTG
>JBKQPD010000030.1:0-62004 GCA_052145175.1 Binataceae bacterium (SeqCode)
GGTTGTCGAGCGCCGCTTCGAGTGAGGCCGGCATGCTCGGGACCTCGGCGAGCTCGGCCGGAGTCAACGCATAGATGTCCTTGTCGAGTGGCTGGCCGGGATCGAGCCGGCGCTGGATGCCGTCGAGACCCGCCATCAGCATCGCCGAGAAGGCGAGATAGGGATTGCAGGTCGGGTCGGGGAAACGCACCTCGATCCGCTTGGCCTTGGGCGACGGCGAGTACATCGGGATACGCACCGAGGCGGAGCGGTTGCGGCTCGAGTACGCGAGATTGATCGGGGCTTCGAAGCCCGGCACGAGCCGGCGGTACGAGTTGGTCCCCGGATTCGTGAAGGCGGCCAGTGCCGGCGCGTGATGGAGGATGCCGGCGATGTAATGCAGCGCCAGTTCGGACATCCCCGCGTAGCCCGATCCCGCGAAGAGCGGCGTTTCGCCCTTCCAGATGCTCTGATGGGTATGCATCCCGGAACCGTTGTCGCCGAAGATCGGCTTGGGCATGAAGGTAACCGTCATGCCGTGACGGACCGCGACGTTCTTGCAGATATATTTGTACCAGGTCAGCCAATCCGCCATCTTGGTCAGCGAATTGAAGCGCATATCGATTTCGGCCTGACCGGCGGTCGCGACCTCGTGATGCTGCTTTTCGACCCGGATGCCGACCTTCTCCATCTCGAGGACCATCTCGGTGCGCAGGTCCTGGAGCGTGTCGTTGGGCGGGACCGGGAAGTAGCCTTCCTTGTAACGCGGCTTGTAGCCGAGATTGACGCCCTCTTTGCCGCTGTTCCAGGCGCCCTCGTTCGAATCGATAAAGTAGTAGCTGGAGTGCTGGTTGGTATCGAAACGGATCCCGTTGAAGATGAAAAACTCCGGCTCGGGGCCGAAATAGGCGGTATCGCCAATCCCGGTTGACTTCAGATAGGCCTCGGCCTTTTTTGCGATATTACGCGGATCACGGCTGTAGTCGGCCCGCGTAATCGGATCCTGAATATTGCAGATGAGCGAGAGCGTCGGATCCTTGGTGAAAGGATCCATCACCGCCGTATCGCAATCCGGTACGACCAGCATGTCGCTGTTGTCGATCGCCTGCCATCCGCGGATCGACGAGCCATCAAAGCCGAGGCCGTCCTCGAACGCCGACTCGTCCTTGAATTCGCTGATCGGTGCGGTGAAATGCTGCCAAGTGCCCAAGAGGTCGATGAACTTGATATCGACCATCACGGCGCCCTTGTCCTTGATCATCTGCAAAACTTGTTTTGGAGTCATGTGACTCGTCGCCCTCCTGGCCGGTTAAGGAACGGCCGCCTTTGCGTTTAGAATTTTTAGCTAACCCATCGCTTAAGTTCCAGTCGAATCGCCTCTCCCGCACAAAGTACAGGCAATTGCCGGGCGTTTGGGCGCGTACACGGTCCTGATTCGATCGTGTGGGCCGATCCTCTCAGTACGCCAAAGTCTTCGCTTCTGTGCTTAATATTAGCTCAACCCCTCTACGCACCTCCAAAGGCCAACATTGCAAAAAGCAATGCAAAGCAGATGCCCAGCATCGCAACACCAATCGGCACCCCGATGCGAGCCCACTCGACGCTCCGGATCTCCAGAATTCCGACACAGCAAGGCCCGCGACGACTACCGCGAGCGTGATTGGAGCGGGAGCGCTCACTATTTGAGCAAGCAGGGGACGGTTCCATTGGCCGGACAGCGTCACGGCAATCACTCCGAGGATCAGACAGTAAGCCTCGAGATTGCGCTCGAGCGCCTGGACCGCCAGCGGTCCGAGCAGGAGCAGGGTCAGGATAAGGGCGGCGCCGAGCGAGGTCATTGGCCGAAAGCGCTTGGAACCGCGGCCCTGCGACAGGTAATAATTAGGCGGCCCGAAGTTTGCCCAGGTCTTGAGGAATATCGCATGGATTTCGATTTGACCGACTCGCAGAATGAAATCGTAAACGGCATCCGCGCACTGTGCCAGCGCTTCCCCGACGAATATTGGCGCGGCCACGACCAGCGCCACGAGTTCCCGCACGATTTCTACAAAGCGATTGCCGATGCGGGTTATCTCGGCATCGCGATCCCGGAGCAATACGGCGGGAGCGGTCTGGGCATGACCGAGACCGCTCTGCTGATGGGTGAAGTGGCGTACGCCGGCGCCATGAACGCTGCCAGCTCGATCCACCTGGGTATGTTCGGCCTGATGCCCCTGGTCAAGCACGGGAGCGAGGAGCTCAAGCGCCGCTATCTGCCGCGCGCGATCAGCGGCGAGCTGCACGTCTCGTTCGCGGTGACCGAACCCGACGCTGGCAACGACATCACGCATATCAAGACCTTCGCCAAGCGCGACGGCGACAATTACATCGTCAACGGCCGCAAGGTTTTTATCACCAAGGCCCAGGAATCGAGCAAGATGCTTCTGCTGACGCGCACCACGCCGATCGAGGACGTCGCGAAGAAGACCGACGGCATGACGATCTTCTTTGCCGATATCGATCGGGAAGCAGTTGAGGTACGCGAGCTCCATAAGCTCGGCCGCCATGCCGTCGACACCAACATGCTCTTCATCGACAATCTGAAAGTCTCCGCGTCGGACATGGTGGGGAAGGAAGGCGGCGGTTTCCGCATCCTGATGGATGGCCTCAATCCCGAGCGCATCCTGCTCGCCGCCGAATCGGTCGGCATGGGACGGTCCGCGGTCGATCGGGCGGTCAAGTACGCCAAGGAACGGGTGGTCTTCGGCCGGCCGATCGGACAAAACCAGGCGATCGCCCATCCGCTCGCTGACTCCTATTCCAAGCTCGAACTTGCCCAATTGATGGTCATGAAGGCGGCGTGGCTGTTTGATCACGGCAAGCCCTGCGGTGCTGAAGCGAATATCGCCAAGTTGCGCGGAGCCGACGCCGGCTTCGAAGCCTGTGATCGCGCCGTACAGACGCTGGGCGGCTATGGTTACATGCAGGAGTATGACGTCGAGCGGTTCTTCCGCGAGTGCCGCCTGACCCGGATTGCGCCGGTGTCGCAGGAGATGGTCCTCAACACCATCAGCGAGCACGTGCTCAACCTGCCGCGGTCGTACTAGATCCTGCGCGGCGGGTTCCGCTGATTCGCTCAGGTTGCTCGCCGCGCCTTGATCCGCGCCGCGGGTTCGGGCGGGAGATTCCTGCGGGCGATCTTCAGATCGTAGTGCGTCTGGAGATTCAGCCGGAATTCCGCGCTGTTACCGAAATACAGACCGAAACGGTATCGGCGGTGATCCGGCGACGGTTGTGGACGATCTCGGCGATCCGATTCGGCGAAATACTGATAGCTTTTGCGAGCTGGTTCTGCGACAGGCCGTATTCGGCCAGAAATTCCTCCTTCAGCATTTCGCCGGGGTAACCGGCGCAAATTCATCCTTCATCGAAACGCTCCTAATGGTAGTCAACAATTATGACCGCGCGCGACCGGTCCGCAAAGGTTATTGCCACAACTGCATTAAACAAGGAGTAATAATTAATAGCCTCCACGGAGCTTGGATAGGCCAGTGGGTTTCTCTTCTACCTGAATCCGGGGGCTGGCGAAATTTATCAGCCAGGAGCAGCGCCTCGAGCGTCCGAGGTACCGATCGTCTGGCCGGGGTTGTTCGATGGCGAAAAAGATAGAGCAGCGCTCCTTTGGGCAGATGGTCCGCGATCGACGCCGCAAGCTCGACCTGACGCAGCAGGAAGTCGCGCGCCGCATCAAGACTTCCACGCCCTACGTAGGGCATCTCGAGGCCGGCAAACGCCATCCTTCGGAGAAGGTGGTGGCCCGCCTGGCGGAGGTGCTGGGGCTCGATCGCCGGGAGTTGTTCTTTTTGGCAAATCCGGGAGCGCTCGCGCTGGTGCGCTCGGAAATGAACCCGCGGCAACGCTCAGCCTGGGAGGAGTTCAAGCGCAACGATCGGATGCGCCGCCTGCACAGTATCAGCAACGATGAAATGGACGTACTGTCGCGCGTCGCCGCGTTGGGCGAAATCAGCTCGGCGCGGGATTTCCTCTACATCCTCAATACGGTCCGCCACGCGCTCGGACGGTAACGCCGCCGCGAGCGTAATTCGATTGTAAAAGCCTCCTCAACCTCGGTAGGCTCGGCGCGAGCGCGCGCCGATGACAGAGCCTCCCTCAGCGACTGCGATTCCCGCGGTGTCAGGCCTGGCCTGGCCGCGGCGCTACACGATCGTCGTGCTCTTCGCGCTCGCGACCGCGCTCTGCTACGTCGACCGCGTCAATATCTCGATCGCGATCATCCCGTTGGCCCACGACAAAGGCTACGACCCCGCGGCGCGCGGCCTGATCCTCTCGGCTTTCTTCTGGGGCTACTTGTGGCCGCAGATGCTGGGCGGCTGGATCGCCGACCGGCTCGGCGGCAAACGCGTGCTCGCCGCCGGGGTGGCGCTGTGGTCGCTCGCGACCTTTTTCACCCCACCCGCGGCCGGCGTGTCGTTTGGGCTGCTCTTCCTGATGCGGGCCCTACTGGGTGCCGGTGAGGCGCTTAATTTCCCGGCGGTGCACAGTCTCGTGGCGCGCTGGACACCGGCGTCCGAGCGGGCGCGCGCGATCGCGCTGCACTTCAGCGGTACCGCCCTCGGCACCATCATCGCGCTCGCCGTAAGTCCCATCATTATCATTCATTTCGGTTGGCCGGCAGTTTTCTATATCTCCGGCGCGAGCGGCATCGTCTGGCTGCTGGCGTGGTGGCTGAAAGGCGCCGACCGGCCCGAGGATTGCGCCGGCGTTACGGCCGAGGAACTCGCAATCATCAAATCGGATCGGCCCGAGGCGCCGCTCGCCAGTTCGATCCCGTGGCGAACGCTGCTCAGCGAACCGGCGGTATGGGCGATCGTGATCGCCCATCTGTGCAACAATTTCGGCTTCTACATCGTGTTGCTGTGGTTGCCCAGCTATCTCCATCATGTCTTCGCGGTGCCGATGGAGCGGCTGGGCGGGCTCTCGGTAATTCCGTATATTGCGGCCTTCATCATGCAGAATCTCAGCGGTTGGTTCGCCGACCGGCTGCATCGCCGCGGGATGCCTCTGACCCGCGTGCGCAAGCTGATGCAAATGGCGGCGTTTACGATCGGCGGACTCCCGATTCTCGCCCTGCCGTCAATCCATTCGGCGACCGCCGCGGTCGCGCTGGCCACCATCTCGCTCGCCGGCACCGGGATGGGCACCGGGGGGTTCGCGGTCAATCATCTCGACGTTGCGCCGCGTTACGCGGGGATCCTGATGGGCCTGTCCAACACTTTCGCGACGCTTCCGGGAATCGTCGGCGTCGCCGCGACCGGTTTCATCCTCGAAAAAACCGGCTCCTTCGCCGCCGCGTTTTACCTTATCGTCGTAGTCTATGCGATCGGCCTGCTGTGCTACGGGGCGATGGCCAGCGGCGAGCGTAAAGTCTGAGCCCTCGCGCGGCGCTTGACGATCACGATAGCGTCTCCGCGGGCGCGTCGTTACAATGAGCCATCTCGCCAGGGCCGAATCCGCGGACTAGGGGCCGCGGCCGGGGGGTGACCAAGGATGAGGCTATGCGTGGGAACCGCCAAGGGGATCGTCATTCTCGATCCGGGGCGCGGCGCGACGCCGCTGATGGTCTCGGCCGACCCGCCTTCGGTCTGGTGCATGGCGCAGGATTGCGCCGATCCGAATCTGCTGTACGCCGGAGCGATTCATAACGCGCAGGCCGGGAGCGCGCGCGGCAAAAGTTCGCTCGCCGCCTCAGACGACGGTGGACGCACCTGGCGTGATATCACGCCGGGCAATGCGCGTGACGAAGAGGTGTGGGCATTGGCCGCCTCGCCGACCCGTCCGGGTGAAGTATTCGTCGGGACCTCGCACGCGCGCATCTTCCGCAGCGATGATCGCGGCTTCGGCTTCCGCGAGTGCGCGGCTTTCCTCAAACTGCCGGGGCGTGACCGCTGGACCTTCCCGCAGCCGCCGCACGTTCCCCACGTCCGCTCGATTACCTTCGATCCGCATAATCCGGACGTGCTGTATGTCGGAGTCGAGGAGGGCGGCGCGTTCTGCTCACGCGATCATGGAGTCAGCTTCGAGCCTCTCAACCAGAACATTTATGCCGACATCCATTGTATCGCCGCCGATCCGGAAGACTCGACGCGGCTTTACGCCACCACCGGCGCCGGCTTCTATACCTCCACCACCGGCGGCTCCTCGTGGACGCAGATCAAGGGGATGAGCCGTTCGTACGCGGTGCCATTGCTAATCAGCCGCGGTGCCAGCGCCGCAGTCTATACCGCCGCCGCAGGCGGCCCACCGCCAACCTGGACGATGGATCAACTCGGGGCGGACGCCCTGCTCTTTCGCAGCGTCGATCACGGCGAGAGCTTCTCCCCGATCGCCTCCGCCGACGGCAATGCCCATCCGATGCGCGGGATGGTCATGCGGCTGGTGGGACATCCGGGCAACGATCAATTGTTGTTCGGCGCGCTCAGCGACGGCGGAGTGATCAAGATCGACGAGCGCGAAGAGACCATCGCTATGGTCGCGGAGAAATTACCGCCAGCCTACGATCTCGCGGTGATTCCGTGATCAACGCGCGCCGCGCTGACGATCAGATTTTGCCGATAAGCTCCCGTTCCGCGGCCGCGATCACGCGCAGCGCCTCATCGGCCGTGCGGCCACGCGGCGGCAGGATCAGCCGCCGCACACCCAGCTCCGCGTAGCGCCGCGCAAGATCGATATCAAGTTCGCCCTTCGGCGTAATACTCACTTCGATCTCCTCGAGCGCGCGTCCGTGCTTGCTGCACGCCGCGCGGATTCCAGCGATACAGTTCGCCGTCGCCGCGAGGTCGAGCCCATAGCCATACCACCCATCACCGACCCGCGCGGTCCGGCTGAAAGCATAGGTGGACTTGCCGCCGAAGATGATCGGCGGATGCGGCTTCTGGAGCGGACGCGGTTCCGCGCGCACGCCGTCGAACGAGAAGAAACGGCCGTGGAATGCCGCACGCTCCATCGACCAGAGCGCCTTCATCGCCACGATCGCTTCTTCGGCGCGCTTGCCTTTGTGATCGAACGGCATGCCCACCGCATTGTATTCGAACTCCAGATTGCTGATGCCGACGCCGAACAGCAGCCGTCCGCCAGACAATACGTCAACGGACGCGAGCTGCTTCGCGAGTATGACCGGATTGCGCAGCGGCAGGATCATGATGCCGGTGCCGAAACGGATCGTGCGGGTATGCGCCGCCGCGAACGCCATCGTGACGCACAAGTCGACGAAGACGGTATTCGGCGGCATCGGCGACGCCGGCGTCTGCGGATCGGCGAGCGCCAGATGCTCCCCGCCCCAGAAGCTCTCGAAGCCGGCGGCCTCGGCCGCGCGCGCCACCGTTAAGATCGCCTCGGGCGTCACGCACGGCCGCATGTTCATGCCGAACAGTCCTAACTTCAATCCCGCACCCCTTACCGCTTCGGCTTGCGCATGACGAATTGCGAGCGGCGCTTGAAGACTTTCCGGCAGATACCGCGCCCGACGAATTCGTCCACCGCACGCGTCACCCCGTCGTCAAAATTGCCGGCGAAATGATAGTCGTCGCAGACGATATAGCCCCCGGCCTTCACCTTGGGAAAGTAAAGGTCGAGATCCTGACGGACCGCTTCGTAATGGTGATCGCCATCGATATAGATCCAGTCGAACGTCCCGTCGGCGAAATGCGCGACCGCGGCCGACGACGGTTCCCGGTTGACGACGACCGTTTCCGTCGCAATCTCACCGGCGAAGCGTTCGCACACACTGGCGTGGGTCGCGTCGGCGTCGAGCCGCGGCGGATCGGCGGCGCCCGGATACCACGGATCGATCAGATAAAGCCGGCGCGGCCGATTCACATGCAGGATCGCTTCCGAAAAGTCGCCCTTGAAGACGCCAATCTCCGCACATACGCCGCCGCGGGGCAGACGCGCGAGGATAAATTCACGGACTTCGGCATAAGCGGGCCGCCGTCCCGCGAACCTGACCCTCCACCACCAATCCATCGTCAGGCGGTCGCTGTTAGCGCCGGACAAACTCGGGCATCACGTCGCTGACGAACAACTCGATCGCCGCCGGCGCACCCGCGATGATAAAGTAGGTCATGCCGAACTCCTCGATCCGCGAGCGGAGTTCGCGCCGCACTTCGTCGGGCGTGCCGAACAACATCGAAGGCGAATTGCGCACCGCGTCCGCGCTCGGGAAGCCCATCGCCTTCATCGTGCCGTTCACCGCGCCCTCGACCTCGCCTTTGTCGCGCGCGAGGGTGAGCGAACAAAAGCCGCTGATCTCGATCGCCTCGGGCGCGCGTCCCGCCGCCTGCGCGTATTCGTGGAGCATCGCGATCTTCTGCTTCAGCCGGGGCTTGTCGAACTTCACCATTACGTCGGCCTCGAGACGGCCACGGGTCAGCGGCGGGGCGAGATTGGCGATATCGGCCTCCGCGGCACTGATTTCGAGCAGCTTGCGGCCGCTACCTCCGACCATGATCGGCGGATGCGGCTGCTGGATCGGGCGGGGATGGTTGTAGGCTTTTTCAACCTTGAAGAACGGGCCGTGATAGGTCGGCGTCTCCATCGTCCACATCGCCTTGATCAGTTTGATCGCCTCCTTGAGCTGATCGAGCCGCTGGCGATTGGTCGGATAAGGATAGTCGTGGGCGTGATACTCGTCGCGCATCCAGCCGGAACCGACGCCAAGCGTCAAACGGCCGTTGCTGATCACGTCAAGCATCGAAGCCATCTTGGCGAGCAAAGCCGGATTGCGGAACGACATCGCCGTCATGGCCGGCGCGATCCGCACGCGTTTCGTCACGGCGGCGATCGCGCTCAGCGTCGTGAAGCATTCGAGTTGCGGCGCTTCGGGCTTTTGGCCGGGCGCGAAGAAATGGTCATTGATCGAAACCGAATAAAAGCCCTGGGTGTCAGCACGCTCGGCCACCGCGCGAGCCTTGGCATAATCTCCGGTAGGCAGGAAGACTCCGAACTTGATTTCACGCATCACGCAGTGGCTCCTGGCATCCTGACGCAGCCCGTCGACTCGTTGGCGCGATCGCGCGTGAAACGAGTGCGGCCGGCCGCGATCGGTGTTGCGCCGACGTTAGGAAAAAGCGGGGCGCCGCGCAAACCGCGGGCGACGCAACTAAGCTTCGAGCCGGTAAAATCGCTCCGGGTTCGCGGTCATGATATTGTGACGCGCCGCCGCCGTCAGCACCTTCACCGCCGCCTCGATCTGCTTCACCACACCCGGATAGGTGCAATCGAAGTGCGGGAAGTCGGAGCCCCACAGGATATTGCGGTCGAAACCCAGCTCACACATCGCGGCCAGCGTCCGCTCGTCAGGATCGAACGACAAGTAGCACTGCTCCGCGAAGTACTCGGTCGGACGCTTTTTCAGCCACGGCGCCATCGATCCCATCTTTTCGTAATGACCGTCCATCCGGTCGAGCCAGTAGCCGGCCCAGCCCACGCCCGATTCGAGAAAACCGATCCGCAGTCGCGGGAACCGCTCGAGCACGCCGCCACAGATCACGTCCATACAAGCGGCCTGCTGCTCGAAGGGATGACAAACCATGTGAAAGGAAAAAGTATCCTGCAGATAACGGTCCGCCCCAAGCGCGGGCATCTTGGTGCCGAAGCTCGAATGCACCGCGACGGGAATATCGAGTTCCTGCGCCTCGCGCCAGAATATGTCGTAGGCCGGGTCGCAGAGCCGCCGATGGTTGTAGGGATTGGGACGTATAAAGACGGCCTTGAAGTTGAGCTCCTTGACCACACGCCGCATCTCGCGCACCGCCATCTCGATATCCTGAATCGGCATCGGGGCGACCCCATAGAGCCGCTTCGGATAGGGCCGGCAGAAGTCCGCCATCCAGTTGTTGTAGGCGCGACAGGCCGCATCGGCGACGCGCGGATCCTCGAGGTCGCCGTAGATCAGGTAAAAGGACGGGTAGAGAAACGAGACGTCGATGCCCTCTTCGTCGAGCACCTTGATTCGCGCGTGCGGATCCCAGCTACCGGGAAGGATATCTTCCCAGGCGGCGGTGCGCGTGCGCTCGGGGTCGAGATAACCACCGGGAATCACCGAAGCGATGATCGACCCACCCGGACCGCGCCGTCGCTCGCTACCCACCCAGAACTCGTCGAGCCCGGCGGAACTCCGTTGAATCCGGATCACCCGCTCGCGGTATTCGGGTTCGACGTACTCCTCCCAGAGCTGACGCGGCTCAACGATATGACCGTCGGCGTCGATGATGCGTGCCATCGCGATGGACCTCCGGCGAAAGCGGCGAACTGCTTCGAGTGAACTGCCGCCGGCGGTGGATTGTCAAGCGACCGCCGGTTGCGGACGAATCATCCCTGACGGCGGGCGGACGCGATTACGCCGGCGGTTTCCAGCTCACGAACGCGCTCGGGCGTGTAGCCCAGGTACTGGGTCAGAACCTCCGCGTTGTGCTCGCCGAGCGCCGGCGCAACCAGGTCGAGTGTGCCGAATTCGGAAAAGCGCAGCGGCGACGCCGGCACTTCGAGGCTGCCGTAGACCGGATCCTTGACCGTGATCACGGTGCCACGCTGACGCAGATGAGGATGCTGCATCGCCTGCGGAACGGTCAGCACCGGCGCGGTCGGGATATGATTTTCCTCGAGGATGCGGATCGCCGCGACATCGCTCGGCAACGTTTGCAACCACGCCTCGACCATCGGGATCACGCCCATTTTCTCGCGCTTCTCACCGGTGCTGTAGTCGGGATCATCGGCGAGTTCAGGCCGGCCCATCACCCTGCATAGCGAGGCCCACTGGCTGGGCGTCACCGCGATAACCAGAATATAGCTCTCCTTGCTCTTGAAAATTCCCGACGGACAGTAGAACTCGACAAAACGGCCGCTCCGATGAGGCACGACCGCGCCGTGCGTGGCGCTATAGATATGGACGCTGCGGTCGTGTGAATGGAAATAGACGTCGAGCAGTGCGATATCGAGATACTGGCCCCGGCCGGTGCGCTCGCGATGCAGCAGGGCGTAGCCAATCGCGGCGACCGCGCTGACCCCGGCGTTGATATCGCCGAGCGATCCACCGGGCATCACCGGCGATCCGTCGGGGTCGCCCTGCATGTCGAGAATGCCGGAGTAACAGGCGCCGCTAGTATCGTACCCCGGCTGATGAGCGAGCGGGCCGGTCTGGCCGAAGCTGGTGATCGAGCACATCACGAGGCGCGGATTGATCTGGCGCACGGTGTCGTAATCGAGCCCCATCCGCACCATCACGCCCGGCGTGAAGTTCTCCAGGAAAACATCGGCTTTGGCAAGGAGATCGCGCATGATCGCAGCGCCGTCTGGGGTCTTGGGATTGACGCAAAGACTCTTCTTGCCGCGATTATGCTGCACGAAAAAAGCGCTGTGATTATCCTTGTATTGGGCGAAGGCGCGGCCGCCGTCACCCCGCGGCGGCATCTCGATCTTGATCACGTTGGCGCCCAGGTCAGCCATCAGGCGGCCCGCCGTCGGACCGGCCACCATCTGGGTGAAATCGAGCACCGTATAACCGTCCATCACGTGGCGAAACGTATCCATGATTTTGCGCCGTATCGCGCGAATGCTCGCGCGCCCTTCGTCAGCAGCAGTCTTGCAGGTTCTCTAGCAAGCGCCGGCGCGAGCGAAAAGCGCCCCAGCAGGCTGTTGAAAAAAAGATTTTCACAGCCTGCCGCCCTCTCTGTAATCTCCCCCAGAGGGGGAGAACTAAAGGAAAGCAGGCAGTTTTTCCGCAGGGCGTTGAGAAGCAGCACCGCCGAATTGCCGGCATTTCCGCTTTTCCAACACCCTGCTATACGGGGTCGTCGGGGATGAGCTCGAGTTGATCCATCCAGACCGTCGCTTCGCTGTCGCTCGGGGCGCGGTAGTCGCCGCGCGGCGAGAGCGAGCCGCCGGAGCCGACTTTCGGCGCATTCGGGATGCAGGTGCGTTTGAACTGGCTCGTTTTGAAAAACCGCCAGAGGAAATTGCTCAGGTGACTTTTGATCGCCGCGAGCGAATATTCATGCCGCGCGTCGGCCGGAATGTCCGGCCAGCGGCCGAGTTTGCGATCACGCCACGCACAGTAGGCGAGGAACGCGATCTTCGGCGGCGGGTAACCGAAGCGCAGGGTGTAGTACAGATTGAAATCCTGCAGCTCGTACGGCCCGATGATCGCTTCGGTGGCCTGAATCGCGCCGTGGTTACCCGGCACGAGCTCGGGACTGATTTCGGTGGCGAGGATGTCGCGCAGGACTGCGCTGGCGTCGCGCCCGAAACGGTCGTGGTCGGCGACCCAGCGGATAACGTGCTGAATCAGGGTTTTCGGCACGCTGGCGTTGACCGCGTAATGCGACATCTGATCGCCGACCCCGTAGGTACACCAGCCCAGGGCCAGTTCGCTCAGGTCGCCGGTACCAACGACGAGCGCATCGCTCAGATTCGCCAGCCTGAACAGCAGGTTGGTGCGTTCCCCGGCCTGCACATTTTCGAAGGTGACGTCATAGAGTTCGTGCCCCGCGCTGTACGGATGCCCGATATCCTTGAGCACCTGGCGCGCCGCCGGGCGGATATCGACTTCGTGCGCCTCGCAACCGATCGCGGCCATCAGGCGCCGCGCCTGCGCGAGGGTACGATCGCTGGTCGCGAAACCGGGCATTGTATACGCGCGCACGTTGCCGCGCGGATAGCCGAGGCGATCAATCGCCTGCGCGCAGACCAACAGCGCCTGGGTGGAGTCGATCCCGCCCGAGATCCCGATCACGACGCGCTTGATCCCGGTGGCGCGCAAGCGGCTGACAAGTCCCTGCACCTGGATTTCATAGACTTCCGCACAGCGATCATCGCGCCCGGCCGGATCGGCGGGCACGTACGGATAACGCTCGTACTGACGATCGAGCAGCAGCGGCTCCTGACGCGGAAGCGGCGTCGTCCAGCTCACCGTGCGAAACTCGCGTAGATCCTCGCGCGCACGCCGCACCGCCTGGCCAAAGGTGGTCTGGCGCATCCGCTCCTGCGCGAGGCGCTCGAGATCGAGGTCGGCGTAAACGAGTTGCGGAATGTCCTTGAACCGCGCCGACTCGCTGATCAGGTTGCCATTTTCCGCGATCAGCGCGTGGCCGTCCCAGGCCAGATCGGTGGTCGACTCGCCCGGGCCGGCCGCTGAATAGAGGTAGGCCGCGAGACAGCGGGCCGACTGGCTCAAGACCAGCTCGCGGCGATACGCGGCCTTGCCGATCGTGATATTCGACGCGGAGAGGTTCAGCAGCACCGTCGCGCCCGCGAGCGCGGCATACGAAGACGGCGGAATCGGCACCCACAGGTCCTCGCAGATCTCGGCGTGAAAGGTGAACAGCGGCTGCTCATCGTGCTGAAACAGCAGCCGCGATCCGAACGGGACATCGCGCTGACCACACAGCGTGATCGCTTCGGTGACAGCGCTCTCGCCCGAGTTGAATTGCCGGGCCTCGTAGAATTCGCGGTAATTGGGCAGATAGGTCTTGGGCGCTACGCCCAGGATCCGTCCGCGACCGATCACGACGGCGCAGTTGAACAGTAGCTGGTCGATTTCCAGTGGAATGCCAACCACCGTGGTCAGCGGCAGCGTGATCGAGGCCGCGACGATTTTCGCCAGCGCCTCGCGGCATCCGTCCAGCAACGCGCGCTGATGGAACAGGTCGTCGCAGCTATAGGCCGAAAGCCCCAGCTCGGGGAAGAGCGCGAGGAGCGACTTGCGCTCCGCCGCTTCGCGCATCAGGACGATCGTCTGCTCGGCATTAAAGGCGGGATCCGCGACACGGACCGCCGGAACGCCCACCGCGACCCGGACAAAATCGTGATTGTAGAGATTGAAAAAGTTGTCACCTTGGCGCACTGCGTTCAGCCCTCAGAAGTTGGAGTATCCTCTTTTTTTGCCACCCGATACGACCATACAAATGTTATATCAATCCCGGTTGAGCCTAAGCATAACTGATGGAAAGCACCATACGGCCAAAGTTTATCAAACCGAAACCCGCCAGTCGTTTTTTCTCTTGCGTGATCGAACGCATTCAGCGAAGCTAGCCTCGGTGCCGCAATTTGCTTGGCTGCTCGGGGGAGCTCTCAATGGGGAATGCCTTCTGCACCGGGGGCATCGGAGGCCAGCAAACGGGAGGCAAACGACGTGAGCGATACTACTTGTCCGTCCTGTGGCACTGAGTTGGCCGATGGGCAGACGATAGCCGGCAGAAAGGACCTGGGTAGTAGGACCGTCAGTATCTGCAGAACCTGCGCCGAGATCATCATCGTGATGAAGATTCGGGACGAATTGGTCCTGCGCCTGGCGACCGCCAAGGACTATTTGAGCCTGAACGAAGAGGCGCAGATATTCCTGCGGGTGGCGTACGAACTGGTTCGCAGACCACGCCGTCAGGCCCGCATGGCCCGACACCTGAACTAGGCGGCATCCTGACTGGATAAGTCGCCAATTGTCGCGGGACCCGGGGACAAGTTTCCGCTCGGGCCGCTGCGACGCGCAAAGATGCGGACGCCGCGAAGATTTGTGACGCGAACTTCGCGACGTGCCCGTCCGCGTCAATCCGTTACCGCACCCAAACTGCTGGTCGAGACCTGTGCGGCGTACTTCGCCAGAACGCCGCGCGTATAGCGCGGTTTCGGAGGCGTCCAGGCCGCCCGGCGGCGCGCGATCTCCGCATCGGGAACATTAAGCTGCAACAAGCGCCGGTCGGCGTCGATCGTGATTGAATCGCCTTCGTGAACCAGCGCGATCAGTCCGCCAACCTGAGCCTCGGGCGCAACGTGCCCAACGACCAGGCCGTAGGTCCCACCCGAGAAGCGGCCGTCCGTGATCAGAGCGACGGAATCACCTAAACCGGCTCCGATTATCGCCGAGGTCGGCGAGAGCATCTCGCGCATCCCGGGCCCGCCCTTGGGACCCTCGTAGCGTATTACGAGGACGTCGCCCTTTTTGATCTTGCCCGCGAGAATCGCGTCCAGCGAATCCTCTTCGCGTTCGAAAATCCGTGCGGGCCCGGTGATTTCCCGATGGGCGATACCGGTGACCTTCGCAACACAGCCTTCGGGCGAAAGGTTGCCCTTGAGGATCGCGAGATGGCCTTGCGCGTAGAGCGGGTTGTCCCACTGGCGGATGACGTCCTGATCCTTGCGCGGCGCGTCGGGCACTTCGCGGAGCGTCGCCGCGATCGTCTTGCCGGTGACCGTCAAAGCGCCGCCATGCAACAGGCCGTGACTCAACAGCATCTTCATCACCTGCGGGATGCCGCCCGCGCGATGGAGGTCGGTCGCAACGTAGCGGCCGGAAGGCTTCAGATCGCAGAGCACGGGAATCCGGACGCGGATCGTTTCGAAGTCGTCGATAGTCAGCGGAACTTCGGCGGCATGCGCGATCGCGAGCAGATGGAGGATCGCGTTGGTCGAGCCGCCCACCGCCATCACGACCGCAATCGCGTTCTCGAAAGCTTGCCGGGTCATCACCTGGCGCGGCAGGATCTGCCGGCGAATCGCGTTGACGACCGCCTCGGCGGAACGCGCGGCGCTGTCGGCCTTTTCGTCGTCTTCGGCGGCCATCGTCGAGGAGTAAGGCAGGCTCATGCCCATCGCTTCGATCGCCGAGGACATGGTGTTGGCGGTATACATCCCGCCGCAGGAGCCGGCGCCGGGGCAGGCCCGCCGTTCGACTTCGTACAGTTCCTTTTCGTCGATCTTGTGGGCGCTGAACTGGCCGACCGCCTCGAACGCGCTGACAATCGTGAGGTCGCGGCCGTTGTAATGACCGGGCTTGATCGTGCCGCCGTAGACGAAGAGCGCCGGGATATTCATGCGGGCGATCGCGATCATCGCGCCCGGCATATTCTTGTCGCAGCCGCCAACCACCACCACGCCGTCCATCGCCTCGGCGCTGCACGCGGTCTCGATTGAATCGGCGATCACCTCGCGCGAGACGAGCGAGTACTTCATCCCCTCGGTACCCATCGAGATACCGTCGCTGACGGTGATCGTGCCGAACACCTGGGGCATCGCGCCGGCCGCCTTGACAGCCGCCTCGGCGCGCTTGGCCAGGATATCGAGCCCGAGATTGCAGGGCGTAATTGTGCTGTAGCTGTTGGCGATTCCGACGATCGGCTTCTCGAAGTCATTGTCGCCGAAGCCCACCGCGCGCAGCATCGCGCGATTCGGCGAGCGCTGCACACCCTGCGTAACCACCCTGCTTCTCAGATTCTCGGCCATGGTAGCTCTCCGTGAGGGCGGCGGGCGTAAATCTCGCCGGCGCCCCAAGCTGAATCGAACGATCCGGGATTGCACCATAAGCCGCCGCCGCCGCGCAAGCGGACGGCGTGGAGGAGGCTTTTGCTTGTCTTTCGCCGCGATCAATGAAATTGGTTGCGCATCTATGCCGACACGGGAGGCACGAAACGTTATGGCCGAGACATCCGCACGCATGCTGGAGGGCTACAAGGTGCTCGATTTCACCCACGTGCTCGCCGGCCCGACCGCCTCGCGGTATCTGGCCGAGATGGGCGCCGAGGTGATCAAGGTGGAGCTCGCGCCCAATGGCGATATGTCGCGTGGCCTGCCCTTCCTGCGCGACGGCCGCAGCGCCTATTACATTCAGCAGAATCGCGGCAAAAAAAGTCTGTGCCTCGACCCCAAGAAACCGGCCAGTCGCGCACTGCTCAAGGAACTGGTGCAGAAGGTCGACGTCCTGGTCGAGAATTTCGCGCCGGGCGTGATTGGGCGGCTCGGTCTCGATTACGCGACCGTCAGTGCGCTCAATCCCAAGATCGTGATGTGCTCAATCTCGGCGCTCGGCCAGACCGGACCGCTCGCCGACCGCCCGGGCTTCGACTGGATTGGTTCGGCCTATTCCGGCGTGCTGGACGTGACCGGCTTTCCCGATCGCACGCCGGTCTTTCCGCAAGCTGGTATCGGCGACGTCAGCACCGGGGTCCACGCGATGGGGGCGATTCTGGCCGCCCTGCTCTATCGCGAACGCACAGGCAAAGGCCAATACGTCGAAACTTCGCTGCTCGATTGTTATTTCAGCTATCACGAGGTCAACGTGCAAAACACGAGCGCCAGTCGCGGCGCGGCGGTGGCGCGCCGCGCCGGTTCGCATCACTACATCGTGTGTCCGGTCGGGATTTTCAACGGCAAACAAAGTCCTATCCTGATCATCGCCGGACTTGACCCGCAGTGGACGGGGTTCTGCCGTGCGATGGGACGGCCCGACCTGGCCACCGATCCGCGTTTCAAGGATATTTCGAGCCGGGCAACGAACGCCGAGGAGCTGAAACAGCTCGTGCAGGATTGGGTCGATTCCGTACCCAGCGATGAGGAGGTGATGCGGCTGCTCGAGGAGAACCGCATTCCGTACGCTCCCGTCCTCACCGTCGCGCAGGCGATGGCGCATCCCCATCTGCGCGAACGCGGCACCGTGCGCACGGTCAATGACCGCTTCCTCGGCGAGTTCGACGTGCCGGGCTTCCCTTTGCGCTTTTCCGCGTTTCCGGAGCCGCTCGAGCTCGAGGCCCCGACCCTCGGCCAGCATAATGCCGAGATTTTGCACGACTACCTTGGCTATCCGCCGGAGCGCATCCGCCAACTCGAAACCGAGGGCATTTTGCATCGCGGCGAGCGCTGAAGCCGCTGGAGGGACAGAAACCTCCTTGCTCTATTTCCACGGTGGATGAGAAGATCTCCCCCAGCGACAGCGTGGGAATCTTCTAATCCTGCAAGCGGGCGTTCGCCTCCAGCATACGTCGGCTGCGCGCGAGCACAGCGGCGGCCGGTCAGATAATTCCAGCGCGGCGCCGACGCAGCTCCCGGTCCTGCTTTATGGAACTGTTGTACCCGCTCGGCATCGTGGCGGGATTGGTTGTACTTTGGTTGTACCGTGCCGAGCTTAGCGTGATGCCGTGGGATTTCTCATGGCTGCCGATCGCGGCGGGCGGACTCGTCGCTGCGCTGTGGTTCGGATGGTCGCGGGGCGCGGCGCTCGGCGACAGTATGATGATGGGCGCGCGCGTCCTGACGCTCCGCGACGCTTCGGCCCGCGTCGTGATCGGTTTAACCGGCGCGCTGATCGCCGTGCCAATCGCCGAAGAGCTGGCGTTTCGCGGTTACGTCGCGCGGCGGCTGATCACCGCGGACTTCGAAACGGTATCGTTCGGCCAGTTCAGCTGGCTGGCCTTCTTTGGCTCGTCAATCGCTTTCGGCGTGCTGCACACCCCCTGGATTCCCGCGACGTTGGCCGGGATGGTCTATGCGGGCGTGATGTACCGGCGGGGACGGCTGACGGATGCGATCGTCGCGCACGTCACGAGCTGCGTCCTGTTGCTGCTCGGCGCGATAATTCCGCTTTGAGCCAGAGCCTCACTGCGCCTGATCGGCCGTCATGGGGCGGACCGTCTCCCCGTCACGCGCGGCCTGTCCGACATTGAGCGCGACGACGTCGTCGGCCGCGACACCGTTGGTGATTTCGACGTTAATGCCGTCGTCGTAGCCGAGCGTAACTTCCGCGAGTTTCAGCCGATTGTCGCGCACCACCGGGACGTAGGGCTTACCGTCACGGAAGACCAGCGCGTCATCGGGCACGAGCGGCGGCCCCTCGGGCGCGCTCACGCGAAAGGCGAGCTTGGCGTACATCCCGGGCAGCAAAGCCCGATCCTGATTCGGCAAATCGACTTCAACGAGCATCGTGCGGGTCGCGCTGGTCAGCGCCTCCGGATGACGCGTCACGCTGCCTTCGAAGATCCGGCCGGGATATTCGGTAACGGTAACCGTCGCCGGGTCGCCGTCCCGCAGAAATGGCGCCACACTTTGCGGCGCGTCGGCATAAATGCGCAAGGGCGTCAGGGTCGCGAGCGCGATCAGCGCGGTGTTCGATGAGGACGGCGCCGTCGACTGGGGAATCAGCGCGCCCGGGTCGACGTAGCGCGCCGTGACCACGCCGTCGAATGGCGAACGGATCAGCTTGTAATCCTGCATCGCGATCAGTTGATCCAACGCCGCCTTGCTTTCGAGTACCTGGGCGTGCGACTCGTCCTCCGCCTGGCGCGCGATTACGCTTTCGCGCAGCAGCGCCTGATTGCGGTGGTCGGTGATGACCGCCAGCTGCCAAGTCGCGCGGGCATTGGCGACCTGCTGATCGAGTTGTGGCGATTCGATTGCCGCCAGCAATTGCCCTTGCTGAACACGATCGCCCTTATCGACCTTGATCGCTTTGAGATAGCCCGCAACCATGGCATAGACCGGCGTCTCGACGAACCCGTGGATCGTGCCCGGCAGTTCGAGCTCCCGGGTGCGCGCGGCGTGACCGACCTGCGCGACCAGCACGCGCGGCCCCAGGCGGAGCTGCTGATCGAGATCGTTGGTCTGTTCGACCAGCCGCTGGGCATGCGCGACCACCAGCCCAGCCGTCGCGATTACCACCACAATGATCAAAATGATCCAGCCGGCGGCGAAAAAGCGGCCGGGCTTGCGTGGTCGGTAGGTTTTCGGGTCGTCATCCATCGGGTAATTCCGTTCGTCAGGCGCCCGGCATCGTGATCGCTTCGATCTCGGCGTCGCGCTGATGCTTGCCCTTGGCGTTGCGGCCAAAGATCGAATAGACGGCCGGCACCACAAAGAGCGTCATCAGTGTGGCAATAATCAATCCGCCGATCACCGCGCGGCCGAGCGGCGCATTCTGTTCGCCGCCTTCACCGAGTGCGAGCGCCATCGGCAGCATCCCGAGAATCATCGCGAGCGCGGTCATCACGACCGGACGCAGGCGGGTGCGCCCGGCCTCAATCGCGGCGGCGACCGGCGAATAGCCCTGCTCGCGCAATTCGTTGGCGAAGATCACGATCAGGTTGCCGTTGGCGACACCGACCCCAATCGCCATGATCGCGCCCATCAGGGACTCGACATTGATCGTCGTACCGGTCAGCGCCAGCATCCAGAGCACTCCGGCCAGCGCGCCGGGCACCGCCATCATGATTACCAGCGGCTCCAGCCACGACTGAAAATTCGCGACCATCAGAAGATAGACCAGAATGATGGCCAGCACGATCCCGAGTTCGAGCGAGGAAAACGACTCGTGCATCGCCTGGCTCTGGCCGCGGACCGTGATGCGCATGCCGGGGGGCAACTGCCCGAGCTTGGCGATCGCGCGCTCGACCGCCGCCGACGCACTGCCGAGGTCGCGCCCCTCGACTCCGCAATCGACGTCGATCACGCGCTGGACGTCGGCATGGTTCACGACCGCAGGCTCCACTTCCTCGCGCACCGTGGCGACATTGGAGAGCAATTGCGGCGCGCCCGCGGCCCCGTCGAGACCGGCCGGTGACAGCGGCGTCGAGCCCAGCGCCTGCACCGAGTCGATCATGTGCTGCGGCACCTGCTCGAGCACGCTGTAGTTGACCCCGTTCTTCGGATCGAGCCAGTAGTTCGGGGCCAGAATCGCGTTCGTGGCGAGCGAGGTCAGCAGGTCCGCCGCCACCGTGCGCTGATCCACGCCGAGCTCGAGCGCCTTGCTGCGATCGACGCTCACGAGCAGGGTCGGGTAGTCGAGGACCTGGGCGATGCGCACGTCGGTCAGGCCGGGGATACCGCGCATCGAGTCTTCGAGCCGGCGTCCCATGTCGTAGTTCTGATCGAGCTTTTGCCCCGAAATCTGCGCGTCGATCGGCGCCGAGAGACCGAAGTTCAGCACCTGGCTGACGATATCGGCCGCCTGGAAATAGACCAGCACGCCCGGAAACTCGTTCTCGATAGTTTGGCGAATCTGATCCTCGTAGCCCTCCGTCGGATGATGGCCAGGCTTGAGCGAGATAAGGATATCGGCGTCCTGCGGGCCAATGCTGTCGGTCTGATAGAAGGCGAGGACGTAAGCGAACCCGGGCAATCCGATATTGTCGCTGATCTGATCAAGCTCGCGGGCCGGAACGATCCGGCGCACGGCCCGCTCGACATTGTCGACGACAACTTCGGTCTGTTCGACGCGCGTCCCGGACGGCGCCCGCAGATGCATCTTCATCATGCCGGCATCAACGTGCGGGAAGAAATCCTGGCCCACCACCGGCATCAGCACCAACGACGAGCCTACCACGATCACCACGCACACCAGCGAAAAACTGCGGCGCGCGATAAACTTGCCGAGCGCCCCCCTATAGCCCTCGCGCATCCGCTCGAAGCCCGCCTCGAAGGCCGCGATCGCCCGCGTCAACCAGCCGCCGCCGGCGTGCTCCTCGTGTGTCGCCGGCATCAGGTAGCGCGCCATCGCGGGCACCAGCGTGCGCGACAGCAGGTACGACGTGAGCATCGAGTAGACCACCGCCAACGCGAGTGGCGTGAACAGGAAGCGGGCGACGCCATAAAGCAGCACGACCGGAAAAAACACAATACAAATGGCCAGCGTGCCGATAAACGCGGGGGTCGCGATCTCCGCCGAACCGTCGAGGATCGCGGCCAGCAGCGGCTTGTGCATCGCGTGATGGCGATGGATGTTCTCGATCGCGACGGTGGCGTCGTCCACCAGCATCCCGACCGCCAGCGCCATCCCGCCCAGCGTCATGATGTTAATCGATTGGCCCGACAACTTGAGGCCGATCAGCGCGGTCAGGATCGACAGTGGAATCGACAGGATGACGATCAGCATGCTGCGCGCCGAGCCGAGGAAGATGAGCACCATCAGCGCAACCAGACCGGCGGCGATCGCGGCCTCACGTACGACGCCCCACAGGGCCGCACGCACGAAAATCGACTGGTCGAAGGCGAGCTTGAGCTTCATCCCCTTGGGCGCGGTTTCGAGGATCAGCGGAATCATGTCGCGCACCGAATCGATCACGCGCAGGGTCGAGGCGGCAGCGTGCTTGAAGATCGGGATATAAGTCGCGCGCTTGCCGTCGATCCGCACGACATTGGTCTGCACCATGTGCGTGTCGGTGACCGGGGCAACGTCACCCAGGAGGATCGGTGTGCCATTGACCACCTTAACCGGCAGGCGATTGAAGGACGCCACCTGGTCGGGGCTGCCGTTGAGTTCGACCCGATACTCGCGATTGCCGATTTTGACCGAACCCGCCGGAATGATGACGTTGGTGTTGTTGAGCGCGTTCCCGACGTCCTCGGCGGAAAGCCCGTTGGCATAAAGCTGCGCCGGGTTAAGGTTGACCATGATCGCGCGATTACGGCCCCCGAACGGCGACGGGACCGAGAGACCCTCGATACTGTAGAGCCGGACGCGGATGAAGTTGAGGCCGTAATCAAACAATTTTTGTTCTGAAAGCGTATCGCTCGAGACGTTGAGTTGCGCGACCGGCACGTTCGCGGCGTTGTAGTCGACAATGTTCGGCGCCTGCATGCCGGGCGGGAAAATTTGCAAGAGCGATTGCGACATCGCCGATATCTGCGCGATTCCCGCCGCAGTGGTGCCGCCCGGGTGAAAGTAGACGCGGATCAGGCCGGCGCCGGCGATCGATTCCGACTCCATGTGTTCGATATCGTTGACCACGCTCGCGGTCGCCCGCTCAGAGATGATCACGACGCGCCGCTCCATGTCGATCGCCGAGAGGCCCGGGTAGTTCCAGACCATGATCACGACCGGCATATCGATCGCGGGAAAGATATCCGTGTTCATCCGGGTGAACGCCAGGGCGCCCAGCACGGTCATCAACAACGCCATCACCGCCACGGAAAGCGGCCGGCGGAGCGCGAAACTAACAATCCACATAGCGGAAATACTTCAAGTAGCGCCGGACCCTGCCCGCCCCATGCTTGCAGGTCGAGCGACACGAACGATTAGTTCGGGCACAACGCGGTTACCATAGGTCAGCTCGGGCGGATGGGCAAGTTCCCGGCACAGCCACCCAGGCAGGCTCACGCAAATTCCGATGATCCGCGCTTCACTGAACCGACTCGGCCCTCTTTCGTCCGTCTCCTCCCGATTACGGACTCTAACTTACTTTTTGTGCCGATTTTCCGGGGGCGGACCACCTCCGCCAGATGCTTATTTGTGCGCAGACGATCGCTCGGGCACTTGAATGAGCGCCGACACCCGTATGACAATCGTTTGTGGTCAGTCGGCCGGAACCGTAACCGGTGCGCTGGCGGCCGACGAGGCGGATAAATGGAAAGCGGCGCGAAAGAACTCACCCATCGGCAGCATGCCCTGCTGCTGGCCGCGGTGCAGGAGTTCATCGCGAGCGCCGAGCCGGTCGGGTCCCATCAACTGGCCGAGCGACACACCTTGGGTGTGCGCTCCGCGACGGTGCGCAATCTGATGGGCGAGCTGGAGGACGGGGGCTTTCTCGTGCAACCGCATACCTCCGCCGGCCGCGTCCCGACCGATAAGGCGTTCCGCTATTTTGTCGATCATCTGGCGACCGCGATCCCTTATCGCGACCGCGCGCAAATCGAGCTGCATTATTCCGCACCGCCTGTCGACATAAACGCGATCATCCGCGACACCTCGCGGTTGCTCGCGCTGATGACCGGGCAGGCCGCGATGGTAACCGCGCCCCGGCTTGAGTCCGTGACGATCGAGCGCGTGCAGTTTATCCGGCTGCGCGAGCGCGAGGTGCTCGCCGTCTTTATTGCGGCCGCTGGCGGCGTGCAGAATCGGCTCGTGGCTACCGGCGAGGATTACCGGCAAGTCGAGCTTGACCGGATGGCGGCGTACCTCAACGAATCCCTCGCCGGGCGCACGCTGGAACAGGCGCGCGAATGGGTCGAACGCAGCCTGCACGAAGATCGGGCGAATTACGATCGCTTTGTGCGCGGGGCGCTGACCCTGGGCGGCGCGATCGTGCGTTCAGAAACGCAAGCGGAGATCTACGTCGACGGCAGTTTCAAGGCGCTCGAACAGCCGGAGTTCGCCGATCGGGATAAACTGCGCGAACTGTTGCGCGCGCTGGAGGACAAGACCGCCCTGCTCGATCTCCTCGACCTGACCCTTGGCCAAAGCGGCCCGGTCGTTTCGATTGGCTCCGAAAACGTCAACTCGCGGCTGGCTGGTTTCAGTGTCGTCGCGGCGTCATACGCCAGCGGCGCGATGCCGCTGGGGAGTCTCGCGATCCTCGGACCGGTGCGGATGGACTACGAGCGCGTCATCCCGCTGGTGAGCTATACCGCCAAGGCGCTGTCACGCGCGCTCGACCACTGAATCCAGCAGACCGCCGGACTCGCACGGCGGACACTTCTACCTGCGCTACTGGCGGGCCATCAACATATTCATCAGCTCCTCACGCGATATGAGATGATCCACGTTTTCTTTAGTATCTATCTCGATCACCACAACTTGCACGGTCCCTCTGAACGCGTTGTTCTCAGTCGGCACGTCGGGCGTTATCGGTGAGCCGCGCTTCATGCCAACGTCGGATGTTTCATCACCTGAGAAGACCATAGCTAACGTTCTTTCGATTCGCCCCGAACCAACGGCCTTACCGTCAATGTAGAACGTTACATTTCCGCCCTTTCCCAGGCCGCCTCCGTCGTATGCGAACTCCATTCGCACTTGATGTTCGCCGGAGGGCAATGGCTGTGTTGCGGCGACGACGTACTTCTCTAATCCGGCAAAGTTGTAGCAATACTTCAAGTGACCGCCCTTGACATAAAAAATCCATCCCGCGCCAAAGCCCCCCTGCGACAGAATCACACCCTCGCACGGTTTCCCTTCCGGTACGATCACCTGAGCCGTGATGGAATGACTTTTGTTCTTGATATTAATCAGTCCGTTTTCGTTTAATCCTCCCATTCCCCTGGCAAGTATTTGTGATGACCCATGCACCAGCACTGGACGGCCTGCTATGTCGGAGTTGAAACGCTCGGCGCCACGATCATCCATCGGCAGAACGTTATTCCGGGTCGCCTCGATGATCCACAAGCGTTGCAGCTCATGCAGCTTCTCGGGCATCTGTTTCGCCAGATCATGTGCCTGTGTCCAATCATTATTTGTGTCGTAGAGTTCCCAAACGTCATCGTCGAATGGCGGCGTCTTCCCCGTCAGAATCCACGGCGTACGATGACGCGTCACCGCCGTCCAACCCTTGTGGTAGATCCCGCGATTGCCGAACATCTCGAAGTACTGCGTCTCTCGTCGCTCTGCGGCTTTGGCGTCGTCGTAGCTATAGAGCATGCTGACGCCCTGCATCGGTACCTGCGCGACGCCGTTGACCATGTAAGGCTCAGGAAGCTGCGCCGCTTCGAGGATCGTCGGGGCCACATCGATCACATGGTGAAATTGATTGCGGATCTCGCCTTTGGCCTTGATGCCCTTTGGCCAATGGACCACCGTACCGTTGCGGGTTCCACCCCAGTGCGATGCGACCTGCTTGGTCCACTGGTAGGGCGTGTCCGTCGCGTGCGCCCAGCCCACAGCGTAATGATTATACGACTCCGGGCTGCCGAACTTGTCGATACGAACCTTCAGGAAATCTGCCGTTTCCAACGCATTGAGGCCATTGAAGGCAATCGCCTCATTGAAGGAACCTTGCAGAGTTCCTTCACCCGAAGCTCCATTGTCGCCGATGATGTAATAGACCAGCGTGTCATCGAACACCTGTAACTGTTTCAGCGAGTCAATCAGCCGTCCAATGTGATAATCGGTGAACTCCAGGAACCCGGCGTACACCTCCATCTGGCGAGCCAGGACCGGCTTCATCTCCGCGGATTGCTCGCCCCACGCTGGGATCTGCGTGGGACGCTTCGTCAGATCGCAGCCCTCAGGTATAACTCCGAGCTTCTGTTGGCGAGCGAAAATCTCTTCGCGAAGTATGTCCCAACCTTGATCGAACTTGCCTTTGTATTTGTCGGCCCACTCCTTGGGAACGTGATGCGGCGCGTGAGTTGCTCCAGGCGCGAAGTACATAAAAAAGGGCTTGGAAGCGGCCAATAGTCGCTGCTGACGCACCCAGTCGATCGCACGATCGGTCATGTCAGCCATGAAATGGTAGCCCTCTTCGGGCGTAGCCGGAGGATCGATAGTCTTCGTGCCCTCGTGAATCGCGGGATAATACTGATTCGTTTCACCGGCGATGAACCCGTAAAAGTATTCGAATCCGGAGCCCGTCGGCCAGCGGTCGAACGGCCCCACCGGACTCGTCTCCCACACCGGCACCTCATGACACTTGCCGAACTGCGCTGTGGAGTAACCGTTCAGTCGTACAATCTCGGCGATCGTCGCCATAGAATTCGGCCGGCGCGAGGTATAGCCCGGTGCCGATGTTGCAATCTCCGTAATGCCACCCATTCCGACCGTGTGATGGTTGCGGCCGGTCAAGAGCGCGGCGCGGGTCGGGGAGCACAGCGCGGTCGTGTGAAACCGTGTATATCGCAATCCGTTCGCCGCGAGCTGTTCAGCAACCGGCGTCTGGCATGGCCCGCCAAACGCACTCGACGCGCCGAACCCAACGTCGTCAAGGAGTATGATCAAGACGTTCGGCGCGCCCTGCGGTGGACGCAACTGCTCGATTGGCGCAAACTTGGACTCAGGATCCTTCGCGTCATACGCCACAAAGCCGACATACTGTTTGTCGGGGATGGGCAGGACGTCCCGCTGAATTTGTTTCGATGCGTTCTTGAAGTCGTTCATCGTACTTCTCCGTCTAGTGCCAATCGCCAATTGTTTTGCCGCGGGTCCGGGACAATCAACTCTCTAATTTCGAGATTCTTCGGTCGCAGACCGCCTCAGATTGACCAATGGGGCTTGAGCAGAGCTTCGCTTGTGGTTCAGACACGGAAGCGCCATGAGGCGCCGTCCTTGACTATGTAACCGGCACTCGGCGTGGCGAAGTGCGTCCCGAAGACCAGCACCGGGCGATCCGCGTAGCGCTCGACAAAGGCCCGCCGCGTCGCGCGCGCCTGCTCCGGTACGGAATCGAAGCCGCAGTTCCACTCCGGATGGGCGCACTGCACCGGATGATGCATCAGGTCGCCGGTGATTACCGCGTCCTGGCCGCGCGACGAGATACGCACACTGAAATGGCCCGGCGTATGACCGGGGGTGGGCTCCAGCCAGACCTCGTCCGTGATGCGATGCGTATCCTCGACCATTTCAGCCAGGCCCGCGTCAACGACCGGGCGCACGGAATCGTCGATCGGATCACGCGTGAACTTGTCCGTCGCGACCGACCAGTGCGCCCATTCCTTGCGGCCGATCAGGTAACGCGCCTTGGCAAAAGTTGGCACCCAGCGCCCCTCGACCAGCATCGTGTTCCAGCCGACGTGATCGACGTGCAGATGAGTGCAGAGCACGTCGGTCACCGCATCGCGCGGAAAGCCAGCCTTCTCCAGATCGCTGAGAAACGACGTTTGCAGCATGTTCCACGGCGGGCTCATGCGCGGCTTGTCGTTACCGAGACAGGTATCGACCACGATGCGCCGGTTCGCGGATTCGACGATCAACGCGTGAATACTCATACGGACCCGTCCGCTGGCTTCGGCGAAATGCGGCTGGAGCCACGGCTCGCGCTGAATATTGTCGGTGGTGGCTTCGGGCAGGACGAACGTGCCCTTCGACACGGTCTCCATCTCCACCACGCGCGTGACCTTGACATCCCCGATTGCCCATCGATTCATAGCTGGACCTCGCAAATTCGATGGGAGCACGTTAGCGCGGTCGCGAAGGCAGCGCCATGAATGCCGGCTTGAATCGCGGACACTAACCTTCGGCGTCGCCGTACAGGTCCGCTTCGGGCGCGTAGTTCTCGAAACGCGTGTATTGGCTCAGCCAGGTGAGCTTGGCGGTGCCGGTCGGACCATTACGCTGTTTAGCGATAATTATTTCCGCGACCCCGGGCTCTTTGCTGTCACGATGGTACATCTCGTCGCGATAGACGAAGGCGATGACGTCGGCGTCCTGCTCGATCGCGCCGGATTCGCGGAGATCCGCCAGCAGCGGACGGCGGTCGGGACGGGTCTCGACTTGACGATTAAGCTGCGAGAGCGCGATCACCGGCACACGCAGCTCCTTGGCGAGCGCCTTGAGCGAGCGCGAAATTTCGGCGATCTCCTTTTCCCGCGATTCGCCCGGCCGCGCCGCGCGCATCAGTTGCAGGTAATCGACAATGATCAGGCCAAGCCGCGAGTTCCGCTCGCGCATCAGGCGGCGGCACTTGGCCTTGAGGACCAACGCCGACGTATCGGAGTTATCGTCGATATAGATTGGCGCGTCGGAGAGCCGCGCCGCCGCCTGCGCGAGTTTCGGAAAGTCGCGCTCACCAAGAAAGCCGGCGCGCGCCTTGGCACTGTCGACTCGGGCCTCCGCGCAGAGCATCCGCAGCGCGAGCTGCTCCTTCGACATCTCGAGCGAGAAAAAGGCCACGCCCACGGGCGGATCGGCCTCGGTCGCGGCGTAGGTCGCGAGGTTAAGCGCCAGGGCGGTTTTACCCATACTCGGGCGTGCCGCGATAATCACGAGGTCGGACGGCTGCAGGCCAGCGGTCAGCCGGTCGAGATCGGTGAACCCGGTCGGTACGCCGGTGACGAGTTCCTTGCGCTCGTAAAGCCGCTCGAGCAGCGCGATCGAGGCGCGCGTGACCTCCTGCATGGTGTGGAAGGCCTGCCGGATGCGGCGCTCGGAAATCTCGAAAATGCGATGCTCGGCCTCGTCGAGGTACTGATCGACGTCGCCGGGCGCGTCATACGCGCCTGCGACGATTTCCGTGGCGGTCGAGGCGAGGCTGCGCAAGACCGACTTTTCGCGCACGATTCGCGCGTAGTACGCGACGTTCGCGGCGGTCGGGACCGCGGAGGCGAGCTCAGCGATATAGCCGGGACCCCCGATCGCTTCGAGCACATTCTGGGTCCGAAGCGCCTCGGTCAGCGTAATCCCGTCGACCGGCTGGCCCTTGTCGACCAGCGCGACCATCGCGCGGAAGATCTCGCGATGGGCTTCGCGGTAGAAATCTTCAGGATTCAGAATCTCGATGGTCTGGTTGATCGCGTCGTTGTCGAGCAGAATCGCGCCCAGCACCGACTGCTCCGCCTCGAGATTTTGCGGAGGAACCCGCCTCAGAATATCGTCCGCCACCAGCCACCTCACCTCGCTCAAACAAATCTTGACGCAGCTCCGGGGGGCGGCCGAGTCTGCGAGGCGCGGCCAGAATAAAGACTTGCCCGTCCCCGCCGCGCGGCAGCGCGCTCCGCTAGCGTTACTGAACGGTAATACATCATACAGGATACGGACTTAAGGCCCCTCCTGACAGGCCAGCGTTATGCGACCACTATCCACCGTACTTCCACCGACTGCGCACAAGTGATGCACAGGACTTATCGACAGGGGTGGACAGCCGACGACCTGACAAAGGTCAACGGCGGCGGCGAGGAGTCGGCAACGGTCGTGCGAGGAGCGGACCGGCGGCGACGCCGAACAGGAAGCCGCCGACGTGAGCCCACCAGGCCACGCCACCGACGAGCGGCCCCGTCGCTCCACTCGCGAGACCCGCGTAGAGCTGCACCGCGAACCAGAGCAACAGATAGAAGATGGCGGGAACCTTGACGAACTGGACGAAGACAAAGATCGGCAGAATCGTCGTAATCCGGGCCGCGGGAAACAGCACGAGGTAGGCGCCGAGGACACCCGCGATCGCGCCGCTCGCGCCAATCACCGCGACCTCCGACGCGGGCGCCATCGCGACCGTCGCCAACCCCGCGACGACCCCCGCGATCAGATAGAAGGCGAGATAGCGGAGATGGCCCAGGCGTTCCTCGACCGCCGGCCCGAAGATGAAAAGATAAAGCATGTTACCGGCGACATGAAGCACGTTTGCATGAAGAAACATCGAGGTAATCAGCGTCGCGAGCACGTCGGTCTCGCGCGCCAACCCGTGCATACGACTCACATACGCGGGGACCATCGCGAATCGCGCGAGTTCGCGGCCGGCGCCCGCCCCGAGCCGCGCTTCGAGCACGAAGACGGCGAGGTTGGCGGCAATCAGAAGCGTATTGGCCGGCGTCAGACGCCGGGTCGCTTCACTGTCACTCAGGGGAATCATCGATGAGAAGAGAGTAGCGGCGGCACGGCGGCGTCGCGAGCCGCGACTTGTGCAGCGTGCGCGGGTATGCGAAAGGGAGTTGGTTACGCTCCTCACACGTAAGCAAACGGAGGGAAGTCATGGAAATCGTCAAGCAAGAGGTAACGGTGTCGACCGGTACCGAGAAGATGCCGTGTTACGTCGCGCGGCCCGCCGCCGGCGGACCGTATCCGGGACTGGTCGTCGTGATGGAAGCTTTTGGACTCAACGGCAATATCCGTTCGCTCGCGGATCGTTTCGCGGCGGAGGGCTTCGCCGTGATCTCGCCGAACCTGTATTTCCGCGAACCCAACAATGTCGTCGGTTATGACGACCTGCCCGGCGCGATCAAGCTGATGGGCAGCCTGACCGACGATCGCATCGCGGGCGACATGACGGCGGCGATCAGTTTTCTGAAGAGTCAGCAGGGCGTCAAGCCGAAATTCGGCACCACCGGCTTCTGCATGGGCGGTCGCGTCGCCTTCCTGGCCGCGGTCCGCAACGGCGACGTCTATGCGTCGGCGCCCTTTTACGGCGGCGGCATGACCCGCGCGGGTCAACCGGGTGGCAAGGCGCCGGTCGACGACGCGGCCAACCTCAAGGGTCCGGTGCTGGCCTATTTCGGGGGTAAGGACGCCTTCATCCCCGTGACCGAGGTCGACAAATTCCGCGACGCCTTGAACAAAGCCGGGAAGCCGGCCGAAGTGGTTCTATACGCGGACGCCGATCACGGCTTTATGTGCGACGAACGCCCGTCGTATCATCCGGAACACGCCAAAGAGGCGTTTGCCAAGACGGTCGCTTTTTTCCGCAAGAATCTGAGCTGAAACCCGCAGTTGCCGGACAAGAGTAATATAACGCGAGGGCCACGCACCATTACTGCGCGGCCCTCGCGTTTGCTCCATCGGTACGTCAGCCCGGCCAGCGTTGACCGTAGCGATCGAGACACACAACCTCCGCGACCGGCTTGCGCTTGACCGGGTAGTGATGGCCCTGCGGATAGCCGATGGGCATCAGCGCGTAGGTTTGAACATCGGCTGGCAGGTCGAGGATCGCGCGGACCTCGTCCTCGAAGAACGCATGAATCGTCGTCAGCACGGTGCCGAGGCCGTAAGCGCGACAGGCGAGGATGACATTCTGCACCGCGGGATAAATACTCGAACCCGCGATTCGCACCGACCCCGCCATCTTCGCCTTGACGTCGTCGGGCAGCTTGGCGGCGCCGCTCCACATCGAGGCCTTCAGACACGCCACCAGCAACACCGGCGCGTCGCCCATATGATCGAACAGATGCACTACCGCTTGCATGAAACGGTCATACTTTTTCTGGTCGATGTGCTCCGGGCGGGGCGCGCCGTCGTAGAGCTTCAACAGCAAGCTTGAAGCCTTTTTGTAGACCGCGCCTAACTTGCGGCGCTGCTCCGGGTCCTTGACCACGACGAAGAGCCACGATTGCGCGTTGCTGCCGGACGGCGCCCGAATCGCGGCGTCCATGATTTTGGTGATGATTTCGTCGGGTACCGGATCCGGCCGGAAGCGCCGGATCGCGCCCGCCGAGTAAATCGTCTCGAACAGTCCTGTTTCCGCCATGGTAGCTTCCTCTTCTCGCACTTTGAGTTGTATCGCGAAGCGCTACTTGCCGGCCGGGATACCGAGCAGCTTCTCCATCACCTTCGCGCGATCCTTCGGATCTTTGACCATCGGGCCCGGTTGTACGCGATGCTTCATGATCTGGTCGTCGGCGTTGAACTCGCGCACCGTCGCGCAGTACTCGAGCAGCAAACCGTTGGGATCGTTGAAGTAGATCGAACGGCACCACTCATGGTCGACCACTGGCGTCACGTCGACGCCCTTGGCGAGCAGGTCTGCGCGCTTCTGCTCGAGGTCCGCAACCGAGTCGCAGTCAAACGCGAAGTGGTAGAAGGCCGGCGGCAGATGCTGGGCACTGTTAATGTCGGTCTTGAATTCCCGCGGGACGGTGGGAACCTTTTCCGGGCACATGAAGGCGACCAGCGTACCGTCGCCGGTATCCATAAAGGCGTGCTTGATGCGCCCGCCCTCGGGGGGCTCGATTACGTCGCACCAGGCAACCTTCCAGCCCAACTTGCTGGTGTAAAAATCGATGGTGCGCTCGATATCGAGCGTCGCGAGCCCAAGGTGATGAACTCCATTGCTGCCCTTGCGTTTCATAGCGCTTCCTCTTTTGGTGCGGTGGTAACGGTGTCCTTGCCCGTGTCTAGCACTGGTCGCGGCCGTGTGAAAAGTGCCGCTGCTAGCCTAACTTGACGATCTTGTGGCGAATAGCATAGCGGACCAAATCGGCGGTCGTGCGGGCGTTGAGCTTCTGCTTGAGGTTCTCGCGATGGACCTGGGCGGTCTTGGGGCTGATGCCGAGCCGCTGCGCGATATCCTTGCTGGTGGCGCCCTGGCTTACGAGGCGTAGCACCTCGCGCTCGCGCACGGTCAGCACGGGAGCCCCGTCCCGGGCGCTAGCGGGATTGTGCAGACGCATCAGCAGCAGCGGGGCAACCGAGGAACTCAGATAGTGCTTGCCCGCACCAACGGCCCGAACCGCGTTGATCAACTCCTCGGGCGCGTCGGACTTGAGCAGATAGCCGTTGGCGCCGGCCGCGGTCAGCGCCTCGGCGATATCTTTTTCATCATCATGAGCCGACAGGAAGATCACCTTGGCGTTCGGCACCAGCTTGCGGAGCCGGCGCGTCGCCGTGATACCGTCCGTCCCCGGCAGTTCGAGGTCCATCATCACGATCTGCGGACGGGTCTTGGGCGCCAGCGCCAATGCTTCTTGCGCGTCACCGGCCTCAGCGACGACCTCAAACCCATGCTTCTCGAACAACAACCTGAGTGACGCGCGGACTATATGATGGTCTTCGACCAGCATTATCCGCAGATGGTCGGTATTGATCGCCATCTAGAGCTCCGGGATTTCCGCCGTCAATTGTGTGATCTTGCCGAGCCGTTCAATTTTGAGGCTCCCGCCCATCAATTCCAGCCGCTCCTCCATCCCCGCCAGCCCGACGCCCGCCCTTTCCTTGCCCACCACGGATGGTTCACTGCGCGACGGCAAACCTTTGCCGTTATCCTCGACGCGCAAAACGAGCTGACCGTCGCGCCGCGTAATACGTAGCTCAACCCGGTTGGCGCCCGCGTGACGGATTATGTTCGAGCAAGCCTCGCGCGCCACCTGATAGCATAGCTCCTGGATCGGGCGAGAGAGCTTCATCGCCCGCCCCGGAAGGAGCAGCTTGCCCCGGATTCCAGCGTTGGCGAGGCGATCGATCTCAACGCCGAGCGCTTCGCGCAGGGTGGAGCGGCCGAGTGCGGCGGGACGAATCTCGCGCAATTGCTCGCGTAGCGACTCGTCGAGTTCCCGGAGGATACCCCGGGTTCGCGCCGGATCGGCTTCCAGCGCGATACGGGCGGCGGTCAGCAATTGCGCCTGGTGATCGTGCAGGTCGCGCGCGATCCGCTGTCGTTCGCGATCAACGGCGCTGAACATCCGCAACCCAAGGCTGCGCACCAGCCGCTGCAGGCGCTCCACCTCCGCCTCGATCAGCCATTTATCGACGATCGGGCTGAGCCGCGCCGCCAGACGCTCGAGCGCAGTGACGGTGGCAGGTTCCACTTTACGGCGCGTGGCCAGCGCAATCGCGCCCCGCGCGCAGGGCACGCAAAGATACCGGGCGAATCCAGCGAACAGACGATCCAGCATAATCGCCGGGTCAGGCGCGGAGGACGCGTCAGTCGTTCGCACGATCACCGCGTTGCGCACAACGCATTCGGCCAAGGGTCCGGCCGGGCCAAGCTGGGGCAGCGGCGTAAAGGCCCGTGACGCGGCTGCAACGCGCAGCCCATCTTCGCCGGTAATCGCCACCAGCCATTCGTCGAACGGTCCGACCGCGGCGAAGATCGCGCCCAGCCCGGCGAACCGCTGACGGGGCCGCAGCTTCGCGCATCGCGCCAGCGCGGCATCGAGACCGGCCTGTTCAGCGATCACCGCGGCCAGCTCGGCCCTGACTGCGGCGAAGTGCGCGCCACTGGTCGAGCCTGCGGACATCCAGAAATCGCGTGACGCGCGGACCTCGTCGCCTGCCACAAGCGCGCAGGCGGACTCATTGGCGAGGCGCGCCAACGCCACCAGCTCGCCGGCCGGACGCCCGACCGGGGTCAACAGGACCGTGAGGCTGTGGTGATCGCCGCGGACCAAACGCGCCGCAGTTCCTTCAACGGTCGCCCCACGTGTCAGCCCTTCCTTGATTAGCGGGGCGAGCTGACCGGGTTCGAGCGAGGCCGTTGCGGCCCCGTCCGCGAGATGTTCGAACTGGCGTTCCGCGAGCGCGCGAACTGCCGCCAGTGGCGCCCGCCAACGGGCGTCGGCAGGTGCATAAGCGACACCGGTCCGATCGGCGCCGCGCCACGCGATTATGCAGGCGCTTCCGCCGCAAGCTTCGACCGCGCGGGCGCCAACCGCTGCGATCGCCGTCCGCATCGCGTCAGCTTCCGCAGACTCGGTGGCACCGGTTTGTCGCGCCTCCCCGGCGGTCAGCAGCGTTTCGCTCACGCGCCTCTGCCTAATGGGCGGCTGAATTCGGCGGACGGTTAAGTTCGTTGCCGAGCGCCTGCATCTCGCTACCGAAACGGGTCCAGTCGCCCGCCTTGAGCGCCTCCAACGCGCGACCGTAGTGCTCGGCCGCACTCGGTGAGACGCCGGCCGCGGCCGTCAGCGGGGCCGAACCCGTGATCGTGCCGGCGGCGAGCGTCTCGGCCGACTTGGCCGTGACCGTCGGCGGCGGCGCCTCGCCCTTGAAGAGAGCGGCCAGCGTTGCCTCCAGCGTAGTACCCATCACCGTGCGATCGCCGTATGACGCCAGCACCCGCTGCAATTCCGGCAATTGTCCGTTCTGCGCTCTGATATACAACGGCTCCACGTAAAGCAGGGAATCCTCGATCGGAATTACCAGCAGATTGCCCAGCAGCACCTTGGAACCCATCTGATTCCATAGCGAGTATTGCTGGGAGATCTCCGGATTCTGATTGATCCGGGCCTGAATCTGATATGGCCCGTAGAAGAGGCGGTCTTTGGAAAACTCGAACTCGAACAGATGGCCATAGTCCGCGCCGTCGCAGCGCGCCGCCATCCACGCGATCATATTGTCGCGTCCCTGCGGCACCATCGGCAGCATCAGTATGTACTCGGCCTGCCGCTCCCCCGGCAGCCGCATGATTACATAGTACGGCTGCATCGGCAGGGTCTCGTCCGAGTAATTCTCGCGCGGGAAGGTCCAGACGTCCTCGCGATTATAGAAGACCGCCGGATCAGTCATGTGGTAAGTGCCATAGATTTCGGCCTGGATCAGAAAGAACAGCTCCGGATAGCGAATATGGGTATGGAGCTCGGCCGGCATTTCGCCGATCGCCTTGAAGGCGCCCGGGTAGATAGCCGCCCAGGTCTTGATCACCGGATCGGCCGGATCGGCGACGTAAAAGGTCGTTGCTCCGGTGTAGGCGTCGACCACCACTTTGACCGAATTGCGAACATAGTTGATCTGATCTTCGCGGCTGCGCTGGGAATAGGGATAATGATCACTGACCGTGTAGCAATCGATTATCCAGTAGAGTCCGCCGTCGTGGACGACCAGGTAGGGGTCGGGGTCCTGCACCAGAAAGGGCGCGAGCGTGCTGACCCGGTCGCTGATATTGCGGCGGAACAGAATCTTGCTGCCGGAAATGATATTTTCGGTCAACAGCAGATTGGTGTCGCGATAATACAGGCTGAACAACAGCCGCCGCCAGAAGCCGCTGACCGGCACGCCGCCGCCACCCTGGTAATAGCCGAAAGCATTGTCATTACCCTTGGGATAGTCAAATTCCGGTGTTGCCGCATTGACTATCACGTAGGAGTCCGGAGCTTGCCCGTAGTAGATCGCCGGACGCGAGACCTGCACGCCGATACTCGACTGCGGCGGGATGTTCTTCATGTAGAGCAGCGGGAGCCCCTCCTGGTCCTTGGTATTGACCGGGCTCATCACGAGGCCGTAGCCGTGCGTGAACTTGAGATGGCGATTCACCCAGGTCTGGGCGTTCGCCGACAGCAGATCGAGATTGAGCTCGCGCCCCGCGAGCATCACCTGGGTTTCGTCGCCGTCGAGCCAGTAGCGGTCGATATCAACGTCAAGGAAGTTGTAATAGGCGCGGATTTCCTGGAGCTGCTGGTAAGTCGCCATGAGCGGGCGGGGATCCCACAGACGGATATTCTTGATCGTCAAGGAATCCTGCGCGAGCGACGCCGGCGTAAGATGTCCGGCGCCCTGGAACGGGCGCACGTCCACACTATCGAGCTGATAGGCCTGGCGCGTCATCCGGATATTGCGGGCGATATACGGCTGCTCGATCCGCAGTTCATCCGGCTTGACCCACAGCCGCTCGACCGTCGGCGCCAGCAGATTCAGAATGATCGACGGCGCAAAGACCACCACCGCGGCGGCGACCGGCAAGCGCGTCCCGCCTTCGCGCAGATTGGCGAGGCAAATCCCCGCGGCAGCGATCGACAACACCACCAGCACGAGCAACCCGGGCTTCCAGAGCACCTGATCGATATAGCGCAGGCCGAACACCACGCCGTTGGTGTGCAGCGTCAGCGCATAGCGCGCAAGCCAGTAGCCCACGCCGCGCTGGAGAAAGAAAGCCGCCAGCAGCACCGACAGATGGGCCGCGCACGGACTGGAGATCTGCGGGGGCGCCTCGCGAAAGTCGAGCGCACCGCGCATCCAGTAGATTCCGCCGGTCACGATCGCCGTCAGGACCAGGATCGTCAGGAAGAGATCGCGCAACTCCTCGAACAGCGGCAGCGAGAAAACAAAGAAGCCGACGTCGATCCCGAAGGCCGGCTCCTTGACCCCATAGGCCACGCCATGGAGCGCTTTCAGATAGACGTCCCAACTCGACGACTCACTGCTCGCGACAAACAGCGCAAGGATGGCCGACACCCCGAGAACGATCACCCGCCACGGGATACGTTCGCCCAGCGAGCGGATCAGCTCCGGCAGGTTGACCTCGGTCACCTCCTCGCCGCGGCGCACCACGCGCAAACGCTCGCGGTCGTGGCTGAGACGGAGCGCGATCAGGCCGTTCGCGCCGGCCGCCACAAATGTGACCAGCCAGACCCCGCCGAAGATGGCCGCCTGCGCGATCAGCGTGATGCTGAAGATCTGGCCAAAGCCGAGAGTGTTGAACCAGAGGAAGTCGACCAGCAGACCGTCGGCAAAGCTCAGAACGATCAAAAAGGAAATAACCAGGGCCGCCAGGATAATCAGCAGGGTACGAGGCCGCATCGTTTGGTCTTAGCCCTTCACGCGCCGCGCCCGACCTGCGCTACGTGTTCGCGCACGACATCGGGGGGACACAGCCACAGAAACAGTTTGAGCGAGAGATAGCCGACCAGCAACCAATCGAGCTGGCCGATCCCGGGGATCAGGTCAAGCTCCAGGGCTGGCGGCGTGAGCAACAGCAGCAAGCCGAGCACCGGCACCAGCTTCACCGGGAGGGAAACGCGCCGATCACTCATCAGGCGATAGAACACCCGGAAAAAATGCGGCAGGTAGGTAACCACCCCGCCGATTCTTGCCGGATTCAAAAATCGCATCCTGAGAAATGAACGAAACACGTCATCCACCTTCGGCCTTAAATTCTAGCATAACCATGAACGGCGAATTACCCATGCGCAATGAAGTCGACGGACTCGCGACGCGGTTTCGCGTAGACTGGGCAGAGGTCCGCGGGGAGCGCGGGGAAGAGAGGTGGCGTGCATGAAGCGGCACATGACGCTCGGCGATTTTCTGGTCGCCTATCTGCAAAAAATCGGCGTTCGCCAGGTCTTCGGCATCCCCGGTGACCTCGCCCTCAAGCTGTTCTTCGCGCTCGGCAAGCGGCACGGCCTTGACGTGCTCACCTTCTCGCATGAACCGGGGGTCGGCTTTGCGGCGGACGGCTATGCCCGGGCGACCGGCAAGATCGGCGTTATCTGCGTCACGTACGGCGCCGGCGGGCACAATATGGTGAACCCCGTCGCCGGCTCCTTCTCGGAGCGCGTGCCACTGCTGATTTTTTCCGGCGGACCGGGCGAGGAGGAACGCAAACTCGGGACCCTTATCCACCATCAGGCGCGCGAGATCGAGTCGCAGCATCGAATCTATCGCGAAGTCACTTGCGCGTCGAAGGTCCTGACCGATCCACGCACCGCAGCGCACGACCTGCATGAGGTGGCGACGGCGGTCTGGGCCGAGCAGCGCCCCGGTTATGTCGAGATTCATCGCGACATGGTCGATCGCGAGATCGACGTTCCCGCCGATCTGATCGAGTGGGACGGACGCCTGCGCTTTCCCGACTCGGACCTGCGCAAGGTCGAAGAGGCGGCGCGCGAGGCGGCCGCGATGTTCAACGCGGCGCGCCATCCGGTGCTGATCGCGGGCATCGAGATCCATCGCTACAAAGTGTCACAGGATCTGATCGAGCTGGCGGAAAAGATGGGCGCGCCGGTGCTGACCACGGTGCTCGGCAAAGGCGCGTTTCCCATGAACCATCCGCTCCATCTGGGCGTGCATGTCGGCCCGATCAGCCCGCCGCCGATCGTGGCGCGGATGGACGCGGCGGATTTCGTCCTCAATCTCGGATGCCTGCGCACTGACATGAACTTCGGCAACCGGCCGCCGGCGATCATCCAGGAAAATACCGTGTGGGCGGTCGATCGCCGCGTCGATATCAAGTACCACACCTATACCGACGTGGCGGTGCGCGATTTCGTCGGCGCGCTGCTCAAACAGGAGCTCCGGCACCATCGCGAAACGGTGACCTACGCGAGCAATCTCACCAATGGCGCCACGCGCCCCGGGGGCGAAAGCGCGCCGGTCAAGGTCAGCGAGATTCTCCGCGCGGTCAACGACTTTGTGGCGGAGAATCGCGACTACATGGTGGTCACCGAGTCGGGCGATATGCTCTTCGGTGGCCTCGACCTCCGTGTGCCGGGTGACGGCACCTATTTCGCACAGGGCTTTTACGCCTCGATGGGTTTCGCGGTGCCGGCCGCACTCGGCGCGCAGGTCGGCTGCGGCAAGCGTCCGCTCGTGCTCTCCGGTGACGGGGCCTTTCAGATGACCGGACCGGAAATCTCGCACGCGCCCAAGTTGGGCGCGAATCCGATCGTCGTCGTCGTGAACAATGGCGGATGGGGGATCTTTCGTCCGATCGCCTCCGATCGCCGCGATCTGCTCGATATCCCGCCGTGGCCCTACGCCCGTCTCGCGCAGGATTGGGGCGGCGTGGGTTACGAAGCCCATACCGCGACCGAGTTGCGCAGCGCGCTGCGCGCCGCCCATCAGAGCAAGAGCTTCGCAATTATCGACGTCCACGTCGGCCGCGACGACCTGTCGCCGGTGACCGTCAAGTATATCAAGGCCGCCGCCAAACGCTCACAGGCGCCCGTCGGCGAACGCAAGCCCGGCTCGTCGCGGATGTAAGCGCGGATCAGTCCTCGTAGCGATCGTGATAACGCACCCAGGCCTGCGCGAAGTCGAGGCCTGCTTCGTCCCGCCCTTTCGGCATCAGATCGAGGAAATGATAGGCGCCGTTGATCGGTTCCACGCCGCGCGCGTACGCGGAATAGGTATGGAACAGGTTCCCGCCCGCATCCTTGTAGAATGCACTGATCCCGACGTGGTCCGTGAGCGTGTTCTTGCTTAGCCGGTAGTTGTGATCATATTCGCCTTTGGCCACTTCCTCCGGCGTGAACGAAACACGGTAGTCGTAGTTGAAATCGGCGCCTCCCGACGACACCCACTTGAAACTCCAGCCCATGCGCTTTTTGAACTGCTCGAGTTTGGCGAGCGAGGCGCGAGAGATAGCGACGAAAGTCACGTCGCGATGCTTGAGATGGACGGCGGTGCCATTGAAGTTATCCGCCCAGAAGGAGCAGTGCTTGCATCCCTCCTCCCACTCCGGCGCGAACATGAAATGGTAGACGGCGAGTTGGCTGGATCCCGCGAACAGGTCGGACAGCGTCTCTTTGCCTGCGGGCCCCTCGAACACGTACGGCTTTGCGACCCGCTCCCAGGGCAGCGCCCGACGCTGCTCGCTCAACTGATCCTGCAGCTTCATGAATTCTTTTTCTTTGACCAGTAACGCCTTGCGCGCCGCAAGCCACTCGTCGTGCGAAACTACTTTGTGGGGTGTGTCCGCCATTGCTTCACTCCTTTCACGTGCGATTCGGGTGCGCTTGCAATAGTTGTTCGCGTAACCCGGCGAGCTTCGCTGGCCATCCGGAAGCGTAGCGCGAACTTCGCTCCGGGTCGGTCTCGCCGGTATGAGCCAGGGTCAGTTCCGTGCCGCCCGCGACCGTCCGTAGCAGGATTTCGACCTGCGTAAGTGGACCGTCGTCGCTGCTCCGCCACGACCAGACCATCCGTGACGGCGGTTCGAGCGCGAGCACCTCGCAGTCGATCCAGCCGCGCCAATGCGGAGTCGGCGCGTCGCGAAGAGTAAAACGTTGGCCAACCTGAGGCGCAAAATCGTTCGGCATCAGCCACACCGCGAGCGCCGCCGGATCGGTTATCGCCGCCCATACGGCTTCGATCGGATGCGGATAGAATTCCCGGAAACGCAATTCGAGGTTCATTTTTTTTCGTCAAGATAGGCGCCGAGGAGTTTGAGCCGGCTTGGCCAGAACTTGCGGTAGCCGGCCGTCCATTCCGCGACCTGCTGCAAGGGCTCGGGCGTCAAGCTGTAGATCCGTTGGCGGCCTTCCGCCCGCCGCGCGACGAGACCGGCTTCACGCAATACGCGGAGATGTTGCGAGATAGCGGCAAACGAGATCGCGAACCGATCGGCCAATTCCTGCGCCGGCAGCTCACCCGCCGCGAGCAGATCCAGGAGCTGCCGCCGATGCGGGTCGGCGATCGCGTGGAAAACATCCGTAGCGGGCGAGGCCGTATCCACGCCTCGGATATTATTTAAGTGATCGCTAAAATGTCAAGTCGCCCCCGCAACACCCTCAAGGCTATGGTGCGCGACTACTACTTGCTGCGCTCGAGCAGGTTCACCTTGCCGGCAAAGTCCTCGAGCTCGACCTCCGTCGTCTCGAGTATGCGCGCGACCATCCCCCAGAAGCCGACCGCCATAATCAGCTCGACCAGCTCGCCGGGACCCAGATGCTTTTGCAGGGCGGCCAGGGTCGATCTCTCGCCCTTGACGTTCCGCGCGATCTCGTCGGTGAAGCGCAGCACCAGCCGTTCGAGCTCGGTGAAGCAGGTGGCGCCTTCCCAACGGTCGATGGCGGCGAGCTGCTCGTCGCTGACCCCCGTGCTTTTAGCGATCGGCACGTGCTGGGTGTACTCGTAGAGTGAATTGCAGACGCGGGCGTTGCGCAGGATCGCGATCTCGCGCAGCTTGCCGTTGAGTTTGCCCCGCGTCATCAATGAATTGCCGAGCCGCGAGAAGTTCTGGAAGACCGCGTCGGACGCGTTCGCGATCATCCGTGCGACGTTGAGCTTGCGTGGAGTGTTGCCGAGAATCTCGCGCGTTTTGTCGGACGCCTTACTTTCGTCGACGAAGGGTAGCAGCGCCATTGGTTTGCTCCTTAGGTAGCAGGCCGTTGCGAAAGTCCGCACGACCTGCCCCCTCTCTCTTATCTCCCCCTGGTCAGGGGGAGAAGATGGCGGAAGGAAGCCATCTTCTATGCGGAGTGTTGAGGCCATCAGTGGTAGGAGTGCGAGCTTTCCCATTGCTCAACACCCCGCTATTGCGGGGAGCGTAATCCGCGACGGTGGGCCGATGCAACCGCCGGGCTATAACTCCGAGCGGGATTGCTGATGGTCGCGCCACCAGAAAAGCAGCAGGGCGGCCACCACCAGGAGCACCACAAGCCCCATCCAGCGCCCCGCACGATGCGCAACCGCCACGACCCAGTCGAGTTCGTCGCCGACCAGAAAGCCCACCGTGATAACCAGCGAGCACCAGATCAGGGCGCCCAGCAGGTTCCAGCCGAGGAACCGCCAAAAGGGCATGCCGGCCGCACCCGCCATCGGCCCCGCCATGAAGCGCGCGCCCACCACAAAACGCGCCATGAAGACGGCCTTGCTGCCATGCACCTCGAAGAATTGCTGCAGATGCGCGTAGCGATCACGGACGAATTTGAAGCGCTGGCCCAGGCGCTCGATCAGCCGCTGTCCCCCCGTGCGGCCGACGGCGAAGCCGCAGCAATCACCGATGACCGCGCTCGCGATCCCAACCAGGTAGAGGGTGCGCAAGTCGAGTTCGCTGCGGCCAGCGATAAAACCCGCCACCAGCAGCACCGTCTCCTCAGGCACCGGGATCCCGACGTTCCCGGCAAAGACGAACAGAAAAACCCCCAGGTAGCCCCACGCGTCGATCCAGTCGGTCACCTGTGCCGGGCTGATGTGATGCATGGATAGATATTCGGGCGCGCTGCCGCCGACCAGCAGCTTGCCGGATAGCACGAGCGTACGCTAGCGGAGCGCCGTCGCGGCGCGAAGCGAGCAGGCGAGTCTGCGAGCTGCGTCAAGATTCTTAAGTCAGCGGGGCTTTCGGATGCACGCGCGAATGCGCTATCCAGAGATCGCAAGTCGCGTCGCGTGTCTCACGTGTCGGCGGTTTCCCTCAGGAGGCAAATTCCTATGGCTTTAGCGGGCGAAGTCACTAACCTCGATACCCTCGAGACGCGGGACGTAACTTTTTCCAGTGACGGCTTTCAGATGAAGGGCTATCTGGCGCGGCCCAAGGCGCCGGGCAACTATCCGGCGCTTATCGTCCTGCACGAGGCTTTCGGTCTGGTCGAACATGAGCGCGACGTCGCGCGGCGCTTCGCGAACGTCGGCTTTATCACGCTCGCCCCGGATATCTACTCACGCGTCGGTCCGCTGAAGAATGCCACGGACATGGCTGAGGTGCGGGCCAAGATGTTCGGACTGCCCGACGCGCAAATCGTGCGCGACGCCAACGCGGCGGCGGCCTTTCTGCGCGCGCAGCCCGGCGCCAACGGCAAGGTCGGATGCGTGGGCTTCTGCGTCGGCGGGCGCTGGACCCTGCTCTTCGCCTGCAGCAGCAATCAGGTCGACGCCGCGATCGACTGTTGGGGCGGCTTTATCACGCGCGCCACCCCCGACGCGGTCACCACGACCGAGCGTCCGACCCCGGTGATCGATCTGGTGTCGCAACTCCATTGCCCGCTCTTCGTGGTCTGCGGCGAGGAGGATCAGAATCCTTCGCCGGCCGACGCTGAGGAACTACGCGAGCGCTTGCAACGCGCGGGGAAGACTTTTCAGTACGAGCTGTTCAAAAACGCGGGCCACGCCTTCTTCGCCGACTACCGGCCGAGTTATCGCGAAAAGGCGGCCTTCGAGCTATGGCCCAAAATGGTCGCGTTCTTCAAGACGCATCTCGGATGAACGGTTATCGATGATTCGATTACCGTGGAGGAATGGGGCTCCGCTGCGCTCATCCAGCGCAAATTCGGCGAAGAACCCCCATCTTTTGTCTTCAAAGCGGCTCGCGTCAGGCGGAAGCGCCGGCGCGACCCGGCTGCCGCTGACGCGGAATCTCCAGGTCCTCCTCCTCGCGCAGCCGCCGGCTGGCATCCTTCATCATGCAAACGCCCATCGACGCGGTCCAGATGAAATAGGTCCCGAACAGGGTCCAGAAAGAGATGGCGCCATTCCACGCCAGCGGACCTGTCTTGAAAAACGGCATCACGGTGAGCGGAATAAAGCTGACGCCCGCGAAGATCGCCCAACCACTTACCCAGCGCGGGAAGACCGGTTGCGCGCTTTTATCCGCCAGCCCGACGATACCGGCGGCGATCGCCTGCACGGAGGTTACGGCGTAGGTGATGTTGAACAGGATAAAGCCCAAGTCGTTGAGCGTGCGGACCGTATTCGGATCGATGTCCGGGCGGAACGCCGCCGTCGCCCAGATCGCGGGGCAGAACATCAGCACCCAGGCGGTCAGGATCCCGCCGCTCAGCTGAATGATCGTCAAAACCGGGCTCGAACCTTCGATCCGCCGCATGACCACGGTGAGCTGGGCCGTCCACGGAATCCACAGCACGGCGACCAACGCAGCCATGCTGTTGCCGAAGAGGATCGCGTTGTGATGCAGCGCGAAGTGCGCGGCGAGATCCGGCCCGCTCAGATTGGGCGAGGCGGGCGGCAGGTTGTGGCCAAAGCCCGCCCAAAAAAGCGTAAAAAGAATCTCGAAAGCGAAACCGCTCGAAGCCGCGATCAACTGATATTTGAGGTTTTGTTTGTTCGTCATTTCATCACCTCGCGTTGGTGGTTATGGAATCCCGACGCCTCAATGAATTGGCCCGCTGGATTAGCTCTGCACTTTGGCAACAATTGCCGCAGTTCACAATGAAGCTTGTAGCCCAACCGCGGAGAAAAGCAACCCGCCGTGCGGGAGCCGCTATCCCCGCTAGCTCGGATTGATTTCCGGGAAGACGTTGCGGACCACTTCGGTCCGGCGCACCGCGTCATCCACCATCTGCGCGACATCGAACGGCGTCTCGGCCGCCTCCACCTGGTCGAGCCGCGCCCGGGTCTCCGGATGGGCCGGGACGAAGAGCGAGCAGCAGTCCTGGTCGGGCAGGATAGAAGTATCGAAGGTGCCCAGCCGGCGGGCCTCATTGATGATCTCGTTTTTGTCCATCCCGACCAGCGGACGGAATATCGGCAAGCTCGCGGCCCGCTCGATCACCGTCATGTTCTCGAGCGTCTGCGACGCCACCTGGCCGAGGCTCTCGCCGGTCACGAGGGCCTGCGCGCCGAGCTGGGCGGCCAGGGCGCTCGCGATCCGCAGCATGAACCTGCGATAAAGCACGACCCGCAGGGGCCGCGGGGCGCGCGCCACGATCGCGCGTTGCACCTCGGCAAACGGCACGAGCATCAGGGTGGAGCGCGCTTCATACCGGGTCAGATGGGCGGCGAGGTCGCAGGCCTTCTCGCGGCTGGCGGCCGAGACCAACGGGTAACTATGAAAATGCACGAAATCGACGCGTAAACCACGGCGCATCATGCGATAGGCGGCTACCGGCGAATCGATCCCGCCGGAGAGCAGCACCACGCCGCGTCCCGTCACGCCGACCGGCAGGCCGCCGGCGCCGGCGAGTTTGCCGGCGGAAAGGTAGGCGCCGTCCGGCAGGATTTCGATCGCGACCACCAGGTCGGGATGCTCCAGATCAACCCTGAGGCCGCTGTCCGCGGCGATCGCGGCGCCGACCGCGCGGTCAATCGCCATCGAATCGAGCGGAAACCGCTTTTCCGTGCGGCTGGTCGAGACCCGGAAGGTCCGCGCGTCAGCGCGATCGCGGCGCGCGGCCGCCAGGGCCTCGTCGAGAATCGCTTCCATGGTCAGCGGGACCCGCCGGCTCAGGGAGAAATTCTGCAGGCCGAAAGCCAACGCGGCGCGTGCCTGCGCGACCTCGTCGGGCATCGTGTCCGGCAGCTCGACCATCAGACGCCGCCCCTCACCGCGCATCCGGCCCAGCCGATAGTCCGCAAAAAGACCCTGCAGATTGCGTTTGAGCTCGTCGACAAAGCGCCAGCGATTGCGTCCCTTCAGGCCAATTTCGTGGTAACGCCCGACGAGATAACGCGGGCCGGGAGGGCGCGCGCGCTCCAGATTAGTGGTCGCTTCGTTCACTGGTTGAAATTTCCCAACCACTTGCGCCGATCACGGACAAGCGGGCGGCGTGCGCGCAGCAGGTTGTAGGCTTCGTCGAGACTCATGTTCTGCCGGGTCACGAGGTACCAGGCGACCACCAGGGGCGCGCGTTCGCTACCCTCTTCGCAATGGACCAGCACGCGCAGCTTGAGCTCGAGCGCCGCGTCGATCAGCGCGGCGGTGCTGTCCAGCGTGGCGCGGCCGTTCGCCAGAAAGGGCAACTGGATCGAGCGCCGGGGTTCACACGCCGGCACGTCGGCGAGGACGCTGATGATCACGCCGTCAAATTTCACCGCGTCCTGCAGATCGCCAACGTAAAGATTCGCGACTATCTCGCTTGCGCCCCACGGCAACAGCAAGTCCCGACCCTCCTCAAGCGCGGCAGTGTAGCATTTCCGCCGCGATTTGCCGCGCCCCGCCGCGAGCGGCTGTGGAGGGCCGTGAGCGGCGTCACGCCAGCCCCGCCGGGCGCCAGCCTGATCGGCGCCTGCCCACCCCGAATGCTAACAAGCAGTCATGCCGCACGTCGGCTTCCGGAGCGCCTGTGAGCACGTTTGCCTTGTCTTGAGCGACCTTATTTTGTATCTAGTTGTCATTATGCTGACAAATTGTTAGCATGCATATTTACCGGAAGTTAATCCTGAACTGCCTAAGGGTGTCTGCCGATGGCTAGAGTGATGACTTTGGAAGAAGTGGCGAGCTACTTGAGGGTCCATCCGTCGACCATCTATCGGCTGCTGAAACGGAAGCAATTGCCCGCTTTCAAGGTGGGGAGTGACTGGCGTTTTAACCAGGAATCGATCGACCGCTGGCGTTCGAGCGCGGAGACCGGCGCACGCGAGGAACTCATGCTCGCCAACGGTAAGATGTGACGGCGGAATCGGCTGAGCCCGTACGGCCCGATGGGCCGGGCGTAGCTTAACCCACGCCGCAAATCTCTCGACCTGGCATGGCGGCCGTTGGCTGCCATGCCATTCGACACACCAGACATTCTACCGATACCGCGGCGCGGAGGCGCGCCGTCGATGGGACGCCAGGCGCCCCATCGACGGCTTTGGCAGCCGGCGGCCAGGCTGTGCCGGACCCCTCGTTCGACCCCGCGCGCAAGCGTGAAAACCGCGATATGCTGCAAGGTAGGATTTCGCCCGGTGGAGTTCCGCCAGGCAGGATTCCACGATGTCCACGCAGGAAATAAACGCATGATTCTCAAAGTCCCTCGTCTCGGCCATCCGGTGCTGCGTATGCCGACACAGCCGGTCGATCCCGGCATCATCAAGACCCCGGACTTTCAGCGGCTGCTCGACGACATGGTCGAAACGATGCACGAATATAATGGGGTTGGTTTAGCCGCGCCCCAGGTTCACCTGTCGCTCCAGGTCGCGGTGCTCGAGGTGGAAAACCATCCCAGATACCCGGAGATGCCCCGGGTACCGCTCAGCTTCCTGATTAATCCGCGCGTCGAGATTCTGGATGCCGCGACGATCGAAGACTGGGAAGGCTGTCTCAGTATCCCCGAGATGCGCGGGATTGCGCCGCGCTACAAACAGTTGCGGGTTATAGCGCTCGGCCGCGAGGGCGAGGAACTCGACTTCGTCGCGAGCGATTTCCACGCCCGGGTGATTCAGCATGAGACCGATCACCTCAAGGGCGAGGTCTATCTCGATCGTATGACGAGCATGAAATCATTGAGTCACCTGGCGGAATGGCAGCGCTTCGTGCTAGAGCCCACCCGCAAATAGCGCACCCCGGCCGCGAACGGCTGCCGGTCAGGCGATTTTGATCGGACCGGTCGAGACCGCCCTGGTTGGCGTGGGCGGATGCGCGGCGATTTGCGCGGCGCGCTGGTCGAGATCCACCGCATTCACAAGCTGCCGGGTCGCGAGGGCGTCTTCCAGCGCGGCGAGCCAGCACTCGTAGTAAGTCGCGGGCTTGCGGCCGGCGGCCGCGGCCGCGTCGGCCTCCGCGATTGCCGCGATCAGCCGCTGGCGGAACGCTTCCCACGCGAAGACGCCACGATCAGCCAGGGCCAACGCGAGCGCGAAGGCGCGGGCTTCCCACGGCGCACCGAAGATGGCCTCGCGCGGTGCGAGTCCGCGCGCGGCCATCAGTTCTTCGAACGATTGCGGCATACGGCTCAGCGCCCGGGTGGCGGTACGATCGCGGTGCCGATCATCGAGTCCCGCGTAACCAGCGCAGCGAGTTGCTCCTCGCTCAGATCTTCGGTACCCGGTGGACGCATCGGCAGCACCATGTAGCGAATCTCGGCGCTCGAATCCCAGACCCGAATCTCGATGTCGGCGGGTAATTCGAGCCCGAAGTCGTGCAGCACGCCACGCGGATCGCTCACCGCGCGCGAGCGGTAGGCGTTGCCCTTGTACCAGACGGGCGGCAAGCCCAGGACCGACCACGGGTAGCAGGAGCACAGGGTGCAGACGACCATATTGTGCACCCGCGGCGTATTCTCGAGCACCACCATATGTTCGCCCTGCGGACCAGGGGCGTAGCCCAGCTCGGCGATCGCCGCCGCGGCGTCACCCGCCAGCAGCCGCCGTTTGTAGGCGGGGTCGGTCCAGGCGCGCGCGACCACCCGGGCGCCGTTACGCGGCCCGACCTTGTGCTCGTAAGTATCGACGATCGCATCCAGGGCGGCCGGGTCGACCAGTCCCTTCTCGACCAGCACCGCCTCGAGCGCCTTGACGCGCAGTGCGGGTCCGCTCTCCGGGGCGTTGTGGGCGGCGTGATCGTGTTCATCACGATCGTGCTCATGGTCGTGATCACTCATCTGCGTTTGCTCGCTTTTTCGCTGATTCGCGTTTCAGCCGCGGGCATGCGCTTCGGACTGACGCGGGCCGCCGCCGGGGGCGCGACTCTGGATTTCTTCGATGGCGATTTCTTCGCTTGAAGTTTCTTTAATTGCGGCTTAGGGGCTTTAGCCACTACCGTTTTGACAATCTTCTGGCGTGCCAGCGGCGCGGCGGGCGCCGGCTTCGCGCGGGCCGCGGTAACTTCGTCGGGCAGAAGATACGCTTCCCACAGATCCACATAGACCCGCTCGCGCACCGGATGCTCCGCGCCCCAGAGTTCGCGCGCGCTGAATTCCACCGCATAACAGTGCTGCGGATTCGCCCCGGCGCCGCACGCATGGGTATCCGGAAAGACGAAGGCGCCCCGGTCGTGACGGATCACGCCGCGATGGCCGCGGACATAGCGCGGGAGCCGGGTGTGCCCCTCGGGATTCAGGTTGCGCGCGATCACCCGCTCGCCGGGCTTGAAGCGCGCTTTGAATTTTGGATTGTGACGCAGGGCTACCGCACTGCTGCGTGACGCGGCGGCCGTGTCGGGGTTCGACCACAGCGCCGCGTCGGCTTCGTCGGCCACGGCGGCGATCGGCGGAGCCAGCTCCGAGGGCAGGCCACCGTCACCGCGGAGGCGGGCGTCGATTTCGTCACGGCCAATGATCTGCTTCTCGACCATTAGCGCCTCGATCGCGTGCAGCCAGTGTTCGTAATATGACGTCGCGAGATAAGCCGCCGGCGGCATCCGCTCGATCACGCGCCGGAACTCGTCGGCGTTGACGCGCCGCGTACCCATCGTCGCAAGCGCCAGCGCGAAGGTCCGCCGCTCCCAATCGGCGTGGAAGACCGGCTCGTTCGGCTCGGGAACCACCGGCCCGAAGCCATGCATGCCACCGAGATCGTGTACGCCGTTCATCTAAAAAAGGAGCCTAGGCGCGGCCACGCAGGCGGTCAAGCATCGGACCGGGCCAGCGCGTCGAAGCTCTACAAGCGGACGCGGCGCAGGCGGAGCGCGTTGATAATGACTGAAAGCGAACTCGCACTCATCGCCGCGCTCGCGATCATGGGACTCAGCAGGAGGCCGAACCAGGGATAGAGCAGACCCGCCGCCAGCGGGATCCCGAGGATATTATAGACAAAGGCGAAGAAGAGATTTTGCCGCATGTTGAGCATCGCGGCGCGGCTTAAGTTGCGCGCCCGCACGATCCCGGTCAGGTCGCCCTTGATCAGGGTGATGCCCGCGCTGTGCATCGCCACGTCGGTGCCGGTGCCCATAGCGATCCCGACGTCGGCGGCCGCCAGCGCGGGGGCGTCGTTGATTCCGTCCCCCGCCATCGCGACGACGCGCCCGGCCGCGCGCAGCTCGCGTACAACTTCGGCCTTCGCGCCCGGCAGAACTTCGGCGCGCACCTCGTCGATACCCAATTCGCGCGCGACCGCCTCGGCCGTCAAGCGATGGTCGCCGGTCAGCATCACGATCCGCAACCCGGCGCCGCGCAGCTCGCCCAGCGCCTCCGGGGTCGTTGGCTTGATCGGATCCGCGACGCCGAGCAACCCGGCCGCCCGCTCGTCAACCAGGACGACGATCACGGTTTGCGTCGCGCGCAACTGATCGAGCCGTCCGGCCAATTCCGCCGCCAAAGCGGAGTCGCCGGGGCGATCGCGGCCGACCACGACCCGGTGGCCGTCGACCCGGCCTTCGATACCGATCCCCGGAATCGCGCGAAAATCGGTGGCCTTGGCCAGTTGCAGCGCACGCTCCCGGGCGCCCGCGACGATCGCCGCGCCGAGCGGATGCTCGCTCGAACGTTCGAGACTCGCCGCCAGCCGCAAAACCTCGGACTCGCCAAAGCCCTCCGCGGCTACGACCGTGAGCAGGCGCGGCCGTCCCGTCGTCAAGGTGCCGGTCTTGTCGATGACCAGCGAGTCGACGTGCTCCATGCGTTCGAGCGCTTCGGCGTTGCGCACGAGCACGCCGGCGGCGGCGCCGCGGCCCGTCGCGACCATCACCGCCATCGGGGTCGCGAGCCCAAGCGCACAGGGACACGCGATAATCAGGACGGCCACCGCGGTTACGATGGCGTTCGGCAGCCGCGGCGCCGGACCGATCAAATACCAGACCGCAAAGGTGAGCGCCGCGATCGCGATTACGGCCGGCACGAACCAGGCCGCCACGCTGTCGGCCAGCCGCTGGATCGGCGCGCGGCTGCGCTGCGCCTCGGCCACCATCCGCACGATCTGACCAAGCATCGTGTCACGCCCGATTCGTTCGGCACGCATCAGGAAGCCACCCGCACCGTTAAGGGTCGCGCCGATCACCTGGTCGCCCGGATGCTTTTCGACGGGGAGCGGTTCGCCGCTGACCAGCGACTCGTCGAGCGCGCTATGGCCGTCGACGATCACGCCGTCGACCGGGACCTTCTCGCCCGGACGCACCCGCAGCAGGTCACCCACCGCGACCCGTTCCAACGGGAGGTCGGTCTCGAGCCCGTCCGCATTGACAAGGCGCGCGGTTTTGGGCGCGGTACCGAGCAAGGCTCGAATTGCGGCGCCACTACGGCCGCGGGCCCGCAGCTCAAGCATTTGGCCCAGCAGGACCAGCGTGGTGATCACGGCGGCGGCGTCATAATAGACCGGCGCGGCGCCTGTCGGGTTATTCGCGGCGCGGGCAAAGAACGCGGGGAACAGGGTCGTCGCGACGCTCGCGCCGTATGCGATTCCCACGCCCAGCGCGATCAGCGTGAACATATTGAGATGGCGGTTGACAACCGACTGTGCGCCACGCTTGAAGAACGGCGCCGCGCCCCAAATAACGACGGGCGTGGCGAGCATCAGTTCGAGCCAGCCGCGCCATTGCGCGTTGAGCCCGCCGAGCATCGCGGCTGACGTGGCCCAGGACATGGTAAGCAACATCAAAGGAGCGGTGAGGGCGGCGCACAGCCATAAGCGCCAGGTCATCGCGCGTAACTCGGGATCAGCCGCCGACGTTGCGTCCGCCGCCGTCAGCATCCGCCGCTCCAGCGCCATGCCGCACTTCGGACAGGCCCCCGGATGGTTGCTGACGACCTCCGGATCCATCGGACAGAAATATTCGCCACCCGCTTCCGGCGTGACCGGATACGGCGCCGGCGCAGGCACCCCCGCGCCGTCCGTTTGGGCCGCGGCGAGATAGCGGGCCGGGTCCGCGACGAAACGGGTCATGCATCCCTGGCCGCAGAAGTACCAGGTCTGGCCGGCATGATCGTGCCGCCATTTGGCGCTCGCCAGCTTGACCGTCATGCCGCAGACCGGGTCTTTGGCGGTAAGACCGTGCTCCTCTATACCGGGCGAGTTTTCGTGCGGGTGGGAATGTTCCATCTTAACTTTGCAGTCTTGGCTTCGCGATCAGGCCGCTGAGCCAGCGGAATAAGGACGCATGCGGGCGGGTCTGGTTGCGGTGACCGCGGCACCGGTAGAGGAGGGCAATCAGGCCTCGCCCAGCGCCGCCATCGCAAGGTCGTGGATCTTCGGCCGGAATTCGCGGATCGCCTGGTTGTCGCGTAACGGATGGACCCGGTTGGTCAGCAGCGAAATTGCGATCTCCTTGTCGGGTTCGATCCAGATCGAGGTTCCGGTGAAACCCAGATGACCGACGGCCGCCGGCGAGAAGTGATGACCGGAACTCGAGTACTCGGGCGACGGGGAATCCCAGCCCAGCGCCCAGGTCGAGCCCTTGACGTTTTTGTCGCGGGTCCAGAATTCCCGGACGATCCGCTGTGGCACGAAATCCGACCGCCCGGCGTAGCAGCGGATCAGTTCGTGGACGACGCGATCAACCTCGCGCACCGGCGCGAAAAGTCCCGCATGCCCGGCCACCCCGCCCATCGCGTACGCGTTCTCATCGTCAACTTCGCCCACCAGCAGCCGTTTGCGCACCGGGCAGACCGAGGTTGGCGCGAACATCTCGGGCACCGGTTCGAGCCGGCGCGTCCGCACCAGGGAGATATCGATGAAATCGGTCGCGCGCAGCTCGAGCGGGCGAAAGATCTTGTCGCGGCAGAGCCGATTGAGCGCGACCCCGCTGATCTGCTCGACCGTCTCGCCCATCAGAATGAAGTTGAGGTCCGAGTAGAGCGCCTTGCTGCAGGGCGGGTATTCGGGCTTTTCGCGATGGATCTGTTCGTAGACGAATTCCTTGGCTCCGCGGCTCGCCATGTAGTTGACTTTGCCCCCGCGCTCGACCTCGGCCACCTGCTGATAGAACGGGCGCCACGCGGCCAGCCCCGAGCAGTGCGCGAGCACCTGCCGGAAAGTCACGTAGCCTTTGCCATGCACGCCGAAGTTATGAAAAAAGCGCGTCACCCGATCGTCGAGACGCAGCTTGCCATCCCGCGTCAGCATCATCACCGCGATCGTGGTGGCCAGCGGCTTGGTCAATGACGAGAGATCGAACACGGTGTCGATCCGCATCGGCGAGCGCTCGGGCTGGAGCGAGCGATTCCCAAAAGCGCCCTCGAACACGATATCGTCGCCCCGGCGCACGATCATCGTGGCGCCCGGAATGACGCCATGCTCGACGGCTTCGGCGAAGCCACGCTCGACTTCAGACCAGGCCAACAGTTTGTTCCTCTCTCATCTTAATGACGTTGCATGGATTACGAACTTGCATCTGCCCATAGCCTATTTAGGTCATTACCGCGGACTCAGTAAAGACAAGGCGGCGATTGGCGCCGTCAAGGCGAACGTTGAGGCCCAGCGGCAGGGTAAAATGCTCGGTCCCGTGGCCGGCCTCGATTCCACCGAGGACCGGGCAGGCGAGGTCAGCGACCTCGTCGGCCCGGAAGTGGGCAATCTGTTCATGTTCGCGCTCGCTGCCGTCGGCCGGATGAATCGCGCCGAACACGATGCCAGCCACCCGGCCGAGCGCGCCGGCCTGGTGCAACTGCGTAAGCATCCGATCGACCCGGTAGGCCTTCTCGCCGGTATCTTCGAGGAACAGGATACGGCCGTCGAAAGTCGGCTCCCACGGCGTCCCGATCATCGCGACCACCACGGAGAGACAGCCGCCGATGAGGATGCCCTCGGCGCTCCCGGGCCGCAGCGTCGTCCGCGCTTCGAGGCCGCCGGCAAGCACTTCGCCCGCGAGGAGACGTGACAGATGGTCACGGGCCGCGGGGTTAAGCCCGCGGGCCAGATCCATCGCCACCATCGGTCCGTGGAACGTGACCATCCCCGCCTGCTCGACCAGCGCGTTGAGCAGGTAGGTTTCGTCCGAGTAGCCGAGGAAAATCTTCGGCGTTCTGGCGAGCGCGGCGAAATCCAGCAGGGGCAGCAGCCGCCCACAGCCGTAGCCGCCACGCGCGGCGAAAATCGCCTTGACCTCGGGGTCGGCGAAAAAGGCCGCCAACTCGGCCGCCCGCGTGGCGTCCGTGCCCGCCAGGATCCCTGCGCGATCGAGGGCGTGGCGCGAGACCTTGACCCGATAGCCCATCGCGGTCAACGTGCCGACCCCGCGCTCAAGGTACGCGCGTTCAACGGCCGCCGCAGGCGCCACCACGCCGATCGTATCGCCCGGCCGCAACGCCCCCGGTTTGACAGTCCCCCTGCTCACTTGAGGTCTCAGTATTTCGTTTCGGTCCGGCCTTGTACATCCCGGCCTTATTTTAACCGCGCGTCGCAGACTCTATTCCTGAACGCAGTTCGCAGACTCACCTGCTCGCTTCGCCTATGGCTCCGCTGGTGCGCCCCCATGCTCGCTAACGCTCCGCCCTCAGATTTGAACGCGGCTCCAGGGGGCGGCCAAGTCTGCGAGGCGCGGCCAAAGTAAAGACTCGCCCGCCCGCTTCCGTCCGATCCGCGGGCGGACTAATATCGGCGCCGGGATGGAAGCGATCACGGGAAAGACCCTCGATTGGCTCTACACGCTCGAGGGACGTGGCGAAATCTACAAGCTCGAACGGATGGATCAGGCGCTCGCGCTGATTGGCGATCCCCATCACAAGCTGCGCGCCGTGCACATTGCCGGGACCAAGGGCAAAGGCTCGGTGGCCGCGATGATCGACGCCTGCCTCCGCGCGGCGGGCTATCGATGCGGCCTCTACACCAAGCCGCATCTGGTGAACCTGACCGAGCGGACGCGCGTCAACGGCGCCGAGATGCCGGCCGGCCTGATGATCGCGTATATCGAGCGGCTGCGCACCGTGTACGAGCGCGCCGGACTCGCGTTGACCTTCTTCGAGTTCACGGTCGCCCTGATGTTTCTCTATTTTGCCGAGGCGGACATTGACCTTGCCGTGATCGAGACCGGGCTGGGCGGGCGGCTGGATTCGACCAACGTGGTGCGGCCGGTCCTGAGCGTGATCACCCCCATCGGCTTCGACCACATGGAGCGGCTGGGTTATACCCTGAGCGCCATTGCCGCGGAGAAGGGCGGCATCATCAAGCCGCGCGTGCCAGTGGTGATCGGCGCGCGGGATCCCGAGGCCCGGCTGACCCTGAGCACGATCGCGGCCCAGCGCGAGAGCCCGGCCTTCATGATCGATCGCGAATTCTCCTATCGTTCACATGCGCCGGCTCATCGCTTCGACTACGCCGGGCTCGGCCTCACGCTGGATCAAGTCGAACTGAATCTGGCGGGACCGTTCCAGCATGAGAACGGCGCGGTCGCGCTGGCCGCCCTGGAAGGGCTGCGCGCGCAGGGCATGAGCATTGACGAGCAGGCGATACGGCGCGGGCTCGGCGAAGTATACTGGCCCGGCCGTTTCGAAATAGTCGGGCGCAACCCGCTGGTCATCCTCGATTGCGCACATAACGAACTTGCGGTGCAGGCACTGCTCGAAACGATCGCGCTCGAGCTTGGTCCAGACGTCAAACCACGGCTGGTCTTCGGTTGTCTCGAAGACAAGCAATGGGAGCGGATGGGGGAGCTGCTCGCATCCCGGGTGCGCGGCACGATTCTGACCCGGGTCAAACCGAAACGGCCGCTCGATCCGGCGCATTTGCTCCCAATCTTCGCGCGTCACGGCGCGGCCCGGATCATCAGCGACCCCGTCAAGGCGGTCGAAGCCGCGATGGCGCAGGCGGCGCCAGATGATGTAGTGTTGGTCACCGGTTCGGTCTACCTGGTGGGGGAGGTCTATCCGTGGTTCATGGCTCGTTCGGGACGGCGGGAGCTGTTTCCTGAAACGCTCGCGTAAATCATTCGGCGTCGCCGCCGGCCTTTTCGCCTTGCTGTGCGGCGTCGCGATTCCGATCGTACGCGCCCAGCAGGTCGGGCTCGGCTCCTACTTCGCATCGACGCACGAGTCGAGCGGGCCGGTGAATATCACCGGCAAAACTTTTACCTACGATTACAAGACCGACACCTTCATCGTTACGGGCGACGCCGTGATCACCCAGTACAACACGATCCTTACGGCTGAGAAGGCCAAGTTGCAGCGGCGTGAGCGCATCCTCTACGCCAAGGACAAGGTGCATATCGTCGATCCGCTGGGTGATATTCGCGCCAGCGAAGCGACCCTCAATTTGAACGACGAAACCTCGGTCCTGACCAACGCGACCATCACCAACAAGGACAAGAGCTACGTCCTCAAGGGGGAGAAAGTCGACAAGCTGCTGGGCCAACGCTACAAGGTCCTCCACGGCTTCTTCACTACCTGTGGATGCGATCCGGGAACGCCCGACTGGAGTATCACAGGCGACCAGATGGACCTCCACATGGGGGAGACGGCGACTTCGCACAATGGCTATTTCGACGTGCTCGGCCATCCGATTATCTACTTACCCTACGCCGTTTTTCCCGCCGACACCGATCGCAGCTCGGGCTTTCTGGGCCCGCGTATGGGCGAGTCTTCTTTCCGCGGTTTCCAGGTTGTCCAGCCGTGGTATTGGGCCATCAACAAGAGCTCGGACGCGACGTTCGCGCTTGACGTCGAGACGCAGCAACGGGTTGGCCTGCTGGGCGAGTATCGGTTGGTCACCGGCGAGGGCAATTACTTCGTCCTCGACGGCGCCTATTACAACGAAAGCTTCCGCACTGAATTCAATCGCGAGGAAGCATTAGTTGATCCGCAGCTCTCGGATCCGACCATCCCGGTCAATCGCTATGACATCTTTTCGATGATGCGTCAGTCGATCACCCCGGATCTGACGGTGTACGGCGACGCCATAAGTGTCAGCGACAGTCTGCTCCTGCGCGAGCTGAACCAGTGGACGCTTTCGCGTAACGTCCAGCCCGGAATCCTCTATCCCACCAGTCTTTCCTCTTTGCGCGATGCCGCTTCGGATTTCGGCGCCCTCTACACCTACGACGACGGCTTCGCGCGCCTGCAGGGCACCTGGAATCAGGACCTGATCCAGGCCCAAAAGTTCAGCCTGCAGACGCTGCCCGACCTGCTGGTCAGCGGTAGCAAACAGTTAATGGGCGGGCTCGCCTATACGGATTACGATTTACAGGCCGACGATTTCTGGCGGCGTGACGGCGAGAGCGGCACGCGCCTCGATCTGAATCCACGTCTCACGGTCCCTTGGCGCTTGGGCGATTACCTGTTCGGCTACGGCACGCTGGGTCTGCGCGAGACGCTTTACAGTGTCGGCGGCGACGCGGTCAACGTTATCCCGGTGGGCACCGGCGGCCAGCTCTACAACAACGCCCTCACGCTCGGCCCGGTGGGCAACGGCGGTTTCCACAGTCGCGAGCTGATCGATGGCAATGCCGGCGTCGGGACCGAGATCGAGAAGATCTACAACTTCGATTGGCTGGGGATCTCCCAGATCAAGCACACGATCGAACCGTTCGCGACCTACGCCTATGTGCCGTCGGTCAACCAGAGCGCCCTGCCGCTCTATGATGAGGTCGATCGGGTCGAACCACGGAGCCTCTTTACTTACGGCGTAACCTCCCGGTTTTTCGCGAAGCTCGGCCCCGCGACGGCCCCGGTTGCCGACGACACCGCTAACGAACAAGCCGGCGACGACGACGAATCCGAGTCGCCGAGCCTGCTGCAACCGCGCAGTTACCGCAACGGCAGTTCGACGTTCGAACTCCTGCAAGTCACGCTGCTCCAGGCTTACGATGTCAATCACGCGATCGCGAAGGGCGCCTCGCGCTTTGCTGATTTCGACGGGTCGGTCAGCCTTTTCCCGCTCAACGTGGTGTCGCTCAACGGCCAACTGGGATACTCGCCCCTCACCAACGGCATCCGCAACGCGAGCTTCAACCTGAATTTCCAGCCGTGGTGGACGAATAATAAGGCCAGCCTTTACATGGGCAAGGAGGAGGTGGGGTCATTCCTGCAAGTCGGTTATGACTATATCGCGCCCGGCCCCACCACGCCGTTGCCGGGCCAAAGCGCCAACCTGAGCCAGTTTATCATCGCCCGCGCGTATTATGATTTGTTTCAGCGCATGGGTGTCTACTTCGCCCCGACGTATGATTTGGTAACACGCCAGATGATTTCAGCCGAGTACGGCATCCGGATTAAGTCACCGTGCGATTGCTGGTCGTTCGATACGGGAATCACGCAGACCATCAATCCGAACGAAACCCAGTACCAAGTCCAGCTCACCCTCGGCGGTCTGGGCTCGATCGGCCAGAATCCGTTTGGCCGCAACCCCTTCCAGACCCGGATAGGCGTTCTGCCGAACCTCTATTAAGCGGAGTGCCGATGTCGGCCACCCCTGACGCCCAAGGCGGTACCAATTCAATCGATCGCGACGGCCTCGCCCGCTTCATCACCGAACACCAACTCGGCGATCCCTCGGGTCTGCGCGTCGAGAATATCTCCTTCGGCCACTCGAACGAGGTCCACCTGATCCATTTCGACGGGAAAGCCTGGGTGCTGCGCCGGCCGCCGCGTGGACCCTTGCTGCCTACCGCGCACGACGTTCTGCGCGAGTATCGCGTGCTCAAGGCGTTGCAGGAAACTCCGCTCCCGCTGCCCCGGGTCTATGCGAGTTGCGAGGACCCGGGTTATATCGGCGCGCCCTTCTACCTGATGGAGCATCTGCGCGGGCGCGTTATCCGCTCGCCCAACGTCCCCGGGTCCGGGCCGAGTTTCGCGCAGACGCCGACCGAGCAGCGCGCAGTCAGCGAAGGGATGGTCGAGCTGCTCGTGACGCTGCAGGCGATCGCTTGGCGCGCCGTGGGTCTCGAGCGTTTCGGCCGGCCCGACGGCTATCTCGAGCGCCAGCTCAAGCGCTGGACGGATCAACTCGAGCGCACGTTGCCGCTCACGCGCCCGCTGCCGATAATGGAAAAGATCCGTGACTGGCTAAACACGCATATCCCGGTAGCCGCCGCGGCGACTATCGTGCACGGCGATTTCAAACTCGACAATGTGATGTGGGATTTGCACGAGCGTCCGCGGCCGCTCGCCCTGCTCGATTGGGAGATGTCGACGATCGGCGATCCATTGGCGGACTTCGGCTGGATGCTCACCTATTGGTCGGAACCGTCCGACAGCTCGGCGCGGCGTGGCGTCGTCTCAAGCATGGATCCCGCACCCGGCTATCTTACGCGGCGTGAGATGGTCGAGCTTTACCAGCGGAAATCCGGCCGCGCGATGGACAGTATCGCTTTCTACGAAGCCTTCGCGCTCTTCAAACTGGCGATCATTCTCGAAGGCAGCTATGCCCGCCACTTGAGCGGCCAGGCCAACGATCCGATCTTCGCAACCTACGACGTGCGTGTCCCCGCGATCGCCGAAGTCGCCTGGGAGCGATGCTGTAGCGGCTAGCGCGTCAAAGAGAGGGGCGAGGTTCGGCGTGCAGCTCCGATCCTTTGCGCTCGGTGCCTACCGCGATCATGAGCGCATCGCCGAGCAGCACGACCGTCGCGACCAGCGCGAGTGACGCGCCGTAGGTTAGATGCTGCGCGATCAGCGCCTCGACATACGCCGCGCCTGACGCGAACAGCACGCCAAGCTGATACGCCATCCCGGCAAACAGCCCGCGCGCCTCCGCCGGGGACATCTCCGCCAGATGGGCCGGAATCACGCCGAAGACCCCCTGCACCATGAACTGCATCAGGAAGGCGCCGGCCGTCAGCCAGACCAGCGATTGCGGATGGACCCACAGCGGCACGATCGCGACCCCCGCCAGCGCCGCGCCGATCATCGCACGCCGCCGTCCGAGATGGTCCGAGAGCCAGCCAAAGGTGAGTCCTCCGATAAGGGCGCCGATATTATAGATAATGGCGATCATCGCGACGGTGCGGGGCTCGAGCCCGCGCCCCTTTTCCAGGAACGTCGGATACAGATCCTGCGTGCCGTGCGAAATCAGGCTCATCATGGTCATCAGGGCGACCAGGTAAAGGAAGCGGCGGAAATTGCGCCGGATCGCCCCCAGGATCGCGCCGGGCGCCGGCCGTGACCTTTGCCACACGCGCGACTCGGGAACCTTCGCGCGAATATAGAGTGTCAGCAGCGCGGGGAGACCGCCCAGGAAGAACATCGGGCGCCAGCCGAAGTGCGGAAAGACGAAAAAATAGGCCGCGGCCGCCAGCAGATAACCGACCGCGTAGCCCTCCTGCAGCATCCCCGAGAGCAGTCCGCGCCAGCGCGCCGGCACTGATTCCATCGCCAGCGCCGCGCCGACCCCCCATTCGCCGCCCATCCCGATTCCGTACAGCGCGCGGAGCACCAGGAACCAGCGGTAGCTCGGCGCCAGCCCACTCGCCACTTCCATCACGGAATAGAAGACCAGGTCGATCATCAGGGGCGTTCGCCGCCCGTAACGGTCGGCGAGCCAGCCGAAGATGAACGCGCCGAGCGGACGCATCGCGAGGGTCGCGGTGAGCGTGAAGGCGAGGTCCGCGACCGACTTGTGAAACTCCTTGGCCACCGCCGGGATTACGAAGACCAGCACGAAGAAATCGAAGGCGTCGAGCGTCCAGCCGAGAAAACTCGCCGCTACCGCGTGGGCGGCGCCGACGGTCACGGTGGAGTCGCTGGAGTGTGGGGAGCGCTGTGGTGCGGCCGGCCGGGTCATATCGTCCGTGAGTTCTATTCGATACGGTTCGCAGCGGAAAGCGGCACGCGCCCGCCGCTCGTCGACCCGCGCGGCGCGCTCTATCGAGCACTGCCTTATGCATCGCCAAAATCCTTCGTCAAAAAATATTGATACAGGCGCGTAGATAGGCGTAATCTTCTGATTACGCGTTACGACCAAATATACGAGTTATTTAGTAATTATAGATTATAATTACTAAATATAGTCGATCTGAATCGCCGGGGCGGGGCGGCCGTAAGGGGGGAGTATGCGGGCAGGCGGTATCAACGGGCGCGGCATTTTTGCGAGATCTGCGGTCTTGCTGGTGATATTTGTTGGCTTTTTGATCCGGATACCCGCCGGATTCGCCGCCAACCCTGAAATCAGCACAATCGTTTTCAACCCAACGACGGCCAAACTTGTAAATCCCGGCAGTCCGGCTGATTCGACCCCGCCGCGGAAGGTCACTTTGCGCTTCCGGGCTTATGATGGGTTCGGCAACCTTATCGCGCCGAGCAGCACCGATCCGGTGACGATCAACGTTTATGGCGCGCCAACCGGGGTGATCACACCGACCTCCACCTCGATTACTTCCGGCAATCGGGTGACGTTCGCTTACAACGGACAGTTTTTTCCCAATCCAATTACCGTCGAGGCCTATGTCCCCAACGGCTTGGGTGGGTACTCAATCGGCGTCACCCAGATGCTCCCGTGGAATCAGCCGTCGCCTTGCGCCTACGGCACCCAGAGCTTCACGCTGCCCTTCGATTGCGGCAGTCTAACCGGCTCTTCCTGCGCCAATTCCAACATCGCGAACGGTCTCAACCTGATGGCGGCAATTGGCTATAACGATGACACGAAAGCCGGTAACAACTTGAGCGACTTCGCTATCGACACGGGATCGCTCGGCGCCCTCGTGCCGGCGTACGAGCTTGGTCCCGACGCGATCGGTCCCGCCGGGCCGGGTGTGAAATTCTACGACAGCAGCGGCAACACCTTTGCGGGCAACTACTATCTGGCGCGGATCAGCTTCAAGGCCAGCGACGGTAGTATCGTCAAGACCATCCCGATCAAAGTACTCGGGGTCACCGCCGCGTATTGCGCGCCGGGTAACTATCCCAATTGCACCAGTAATCCGCCCGGCACGAATATCTACTACCTGGGTGTCGGCTTCGACCGTAACAGCACCACCGCGAACGACGACTTCAACTCGCCGGCGGATAACGCCTTTCTCCAAATCGACGACGACAACAACAGCACCAATATCAGTCCAGGCTATGTGCTGAACGGCGACAACGCGACCGTCGGCATCACCAGCACTTCGGGTTATGGTTTAGCCGTGCTCACCGCCAACCCTAGCAGGCTGCTGAAAAAGGCGAATTCGTAGTGAATTTCCTCTCGCCAACTGGAGTTTCAGAGTCGGCTTCCAGCCAGGCGTGGCGTTCTGGAGGTGTTCGATCGCGATCGGTTAAGGCCAGTGA
>JBKQPD010000031.1:0-38097 GCA_052145175.1 Binataceae bacterium (SeqCode)
CGAGCGGGAGGCACCCAGCGCCGCCGCCAGTTCTTCCTCGACGAGGGCTTCAATCGTGCCGCGAATCCGCTCCCGCATCAGCTCCTCAAGCGTCCCTTTTTCTTGCCACCCGCTCCTGCTATCCGTCTCCATGGCGTCATCCTCCGGCACCCGCCGCCAAGCGGGTGTGAGTTGTGGCTCAACTCGCCGGATCTTGACGCCTTTTCACTTTTTCCACCAACTTCGCGACACTACCACATCGAGGCTCCCGGCGATCTCACCAAAGAGAAGGCGATCTCGGTGGTCGAAAAAATCATCGCCCAATTTAAGCATCTTGTTGAGGATAGGAGATATTCGTCGGAGTTGTACCGAGAAAACCGCTCTCCAAGGCCGGAAAAGTCCGCGCAAAAGTTTTTTTTCGCCGTAGCGGATTGCTACTGCAAGGCGAACAACCTTGACATAACACCCGAAGCTGATACTGGGGCGGGTAGCGTAGACTTTAAGTTTTCGATCGGCTACGCGTGCCGCGTTTTGGTCGAAATTAAGCTATCAACTAACGCCAAGCTGGTTGACGGGTTCGACAAGCAGATAACCGCCTACACCGAGGCTGAGGATGCCGTCTCTTCCTTTTACGTTGTCATCGACGTCGGACACATGGGCAGAAAAGATGAACTACTCTACCGGCTCAGCAATAAGTGGCAGCAGAAAGCGAGGAATCGCCCCGAAATCAGGCTGATAGATGGCAAACTCCGACCCTCCGCTAGCAAGCGCTCATAGAATCTGCACAGAAAAGATTCGCCACGGCTTTTGCATCAAGCATTGTTAATTTTGCTTCGTGTGTCCTAGCAGGGTGTTGAAAAATACACACTGTAGGATTTACCTACACACTTACTGGTCTCAAATGATCTCAAAACACTCGTATGCTTCGCGATTGTATGCGACTTTCCGAAATTCATCCTTTAATCAACAGCCTGCTAGGGGATTCGGACCCGCAGACCCGGAGTCACCGGGAATCGTCTTTTGACGGCTGCTTGACCGCGAACGGCGCGACAAAGGCCTGGCCGGGCTCGGCCATCAGATTCAGAAACTTCAGCTCGGCAAACTTGCCCGACACCTGAACCGTCGAGAGCGACGCGTTATCGATCCGGAGCCGGTGAAAGAAACCCAGCTCCAGTCCCATGAAATGACACAGCACGGTGCGGATGATATCGCCGTGCGAAACGAACATCACCCGGCTGCCCGCATTCTCGCGCAGGATGCGCAGCACGGCTTCGACGCCGCGCGCCTGCACCTGCGGGATAGTCTCGCCGCCCGGCGTCGGATGCTCGACCGGCGATTTGCGATACTCGGCGTAGTAGGGGTCTTCGATCAGCTCGTGATAGACCATCCCCTCCCAACGGCCGTAGAGCACCTCCGCGATCCCCGGCTCCTCGACAATGGCGACGCCCCCGAGCCCCGCTGACATAATCTCCGCTGTTTGCCGCGCACGCACGAGCGGACTAGTCACGATCAGATCGGGCATGATCGTCAGTGCGAAGCGGGCGGCCGCTTCGACCTGCGCCCGGCCGCGCTCATTGAGCGCGATCGGATTGCGGCCCATCACGCGGCCCTCGCGGTTCCAGTCGGTCTCCCCGTGGCGCATCAGCATCACGGATCCGCGCAAGTCGTTCTTTTCAACCAGCTTTTGCGCCACGAAGAAGGGCCCCAACGCCATATTGGTCAAGTCGTCCGTTGCAAGCAACGACGGGCGTCATCGCTGACGCCCGCCGTGTTTTAATCATTTTGGTTCGCTTGGATCTCGCGCTACCGTCCCGCCGCCGCGGCCTGCGCGTGCCCCGCGTCGCCAGCCCCGTTAGTGGGCGCCGCGAGCCCGCAGAACGCTTCGTAATCGATAAGCGTGGTTTGCGTCGGATGTTCACCGCAGACCGGACAGTCGGGATTGCGCCGAATCTTGAGGATGCGCACATAGTCGGTCGACAGCGTGTCGAAATAAACCATCCTGCCGATCAGCGGCTTGCCGGCGCCCAAAAGCAGTTTGATCGCCTCGAGCGCCTCGATCGAGCCGATCAATCCCGGCAGCGCGCCCAGCACGCCCGCCTCCGCGCACGAGGGCGCCATGTCGGGAGGGGCCGGCTCGGGATAGAGGCAGCGGTAACAGGGACCACCGGCCGCGGGATGGAAGACGGTCGCCTGGCCTTCGAAGCGGAAGATCGCGCCGTCGACCAGCGGCTTCTTCGCGAAGACGCAGGCGTCACTGATAAGGTAACGGGTCGGGAAATTGTCGCCGCAGTTCACCACGACGTCGTAATCCTTGATGATGTCCATCACATTCTCGGAACTGAGCCGCAGGTCGTGACGGATTACCTTGATTCCGGGATTAAGCGAATGGATTTGGATCTGCGCCGACTCGGTCTTGAGCGTCCCGACGCGATCCACCGTATGGATTATCTGGCGCTGCAGGTTCGACATGTCCACCACGTCGAAATCCACCAGCCCGATCGTCCCGACGCCGGCCGCGGCGAGATAAAGCGAGGAGGGCGAGCCCAGTGCGCCCGTGCCTAAAATCAAGACCTTCGAATCGAGCAGCTTGGCTTGACCCTTCTCGCCGACTTCGGGGATCACGAAATGGCGCGAATAGCGGGTCAGTTCTTCGGCGGTGAAGGCGCGGTCCGCGACCCAGGGCAGGCCGCGATCTTTCCAGGCGTTGAAGCCGCCGTTCAGATTGAACAGATTCTCGTAGCCCATCTCATGAAGCGAGCGCGCCGCCAGCAGCGAGCGCGTGCCGGACGCGCATTGCAGGATAACCGGCGCCTTATGATCGGGCACCTTCTCTTCGATGCGCAGTTCCAGAAAGCCGCGCGGGATGCCGACCGCCTGCGGGATATGCCCCTGCCGCCATTCGTCGCTCTCGCGGACGTCCACCAGCACGGTGCCGGGCCGCTCGAGCATCCGGCGCGCTTCGTCGATATCAATTTGCTTGATGGTCGAGCGGGCCTCGTCGAGAATATTTTTAGAAGTTTTCACCATAGACTTAATCCTGCCACAAAGTCGCCTCAGCCACCGAGCATCCGATGGGATTCGAGCAATGCACGCACGAAAGTTAAGACCTGTTGCGCGTGGCCGCGCGGCGCAACGTCGCGGTAGGCGCGCCGCACCCGGCCGTCCGGTCCGATCACGAAAGTAACCCGCTCGGCCCGCGATCCGTTTAGCACCCCGAACGCCTGGGCCAGCTCACCGGCGGAGTCCGCGAGCAGCGTGAACGGCAGCGCGTGCTTTTCCGCGAACGCGCGATGCGACTCCACACTATCCGTGCTGACGCCCACCACCGCGCAATCAAGCGCGACAAACTGATCATACAGATCGCGAAACTCTTTGCCCTCGACCGTGCATCCGGGCGTGTCGTCCCTGGGATAGAAGTAGACGACCAGATGCCGCCCGCGAAACTTCGCCAGTTGACGCAAATTGCCGTGCTGATCCGGAAGCTGGAGGTCCGCGGCGGCGACGATATCGATCGCGGGGTTTTCTTCAGCGTGCGGCGGCATGAACTTCCGCCTGCTCGGCGACCGCGCGCCGCTTGGTGAATTTGATCGCCGCGTTGTCGACGTTAATCGAGCAGAGCGAGCCGCACATGCTGCAGACGTTCGAGCCGGCCGCCTCGCTTTCCTCTTTGTAACGGCGCGCCTTGTCGGGGTCCATCGCCAACGCGTACATCCCCTCCCAGTTGAGCGCCTTGCGATAACGCGACATCTGGTCATTCCAGACCTTGGCGGCGCGCACGCCCTTCACCAGGTCGCCCGAATGCGCCGCGATACGGGTCGCGATCACGCCCTCGCGCACGTCCTGGATATCCGGCAGCCGCAGATGCTCGGCCGGGGTGACGTAGCAGAGGAAGTCGGTACCCGCCGCCGATGCGATCGCGCCGCCGATCGCCCCGGTGATATGATCGTAGCCGGGGGCGACATCGCAGGTCAGCGGTCCGAGCACGTAAAATGGCGCGTCGCCGCAGACCCGCTTCTGGAGTTTCACGTTCGCTTCGATCTGATCGAGCGGCACGTGTCCCGGTCCCTCGATCATCACCTGCACGCCCATCGCCCGGGCGCGCTCGGTGAGCTCGCCCAGAATCAGCAATTCGGCGAGCTGGCCGCGATCGGTCGCGTCGCCGGTCGCCCCGGGCCGCAACCCGTCGCCCAGCGAGATCGTGACGTCGTGCTCGCGCAGGATTTCGCAGACTTCGTCATAGTGCTCGTAGAGCGGATTTTCGTTGCCGGTCCGCTCGATCCAGCCGGCCAGCAGAGCACCGCCGCGCGAGACGATTCCTTCGATCCGCTGATGGCCCCGCAGCTTGGCGACGCTCTCGCGCGTTACGCCGCAATGCAGGGTCATGTAGTCGACGCCCTGACGCGCCTGCCGCTCGATCACCTCGAGGAAATACTGCTTGTCGAGCTCCATGATCGAGTGCTCGGAGGCGACCTGATAAATCGGCACGGTGCCCAGAATAACCGAGCATCGCGAAAGGATTTCGGCGCGAATCTTGTCGAGATCCGTCCCGGTCGACAGGTCCATCACCGAATCGGCGCCAAACCGCACCGCGGTGTAGAGCTTCTCGACCTCCTCGCTGACCAGCTGATGGAAATTCGACGCACCGATATTGGCGTTGACCTTGGTTCTCAGCCGGCGTCCGATGCCGATCGCGCGAAAATCGTGATGGATATTATGCGGGATAACCACCGCTCCGGAGGCCACCAGCTCACGAATTTCCTCGGGCAGCAGACTCTCGTCCTCCGCCACTTCGTTCATCTGCGGGGTGATAACGCCCTTGCGCGCAGCTTCAATCTGGGTCATCTCAGCACCTCTGCAACTTTCGGTTCGGGCCGCGCTCTGCCGCGGGTACTATTGTAGCGCCATGGCGCTTGCGCCGTGGCTCTCGGGATCAAGTTAAAGGCCTGAATTTATTGGCTTTTTTCTAGCTAGTCGCGCCCGGAAGAAAGCCTTGAGCCTAAACGTCACTATAGGTGGCCTACGGAAAGACAGTCAAGCTTGACCGAGCCGCGGGGGCGTCAGCGAAGCCGAAGGCGGAGCGAGCAGGCAGCCTGTCCTAAGTCCCTCGAAGGAAGTCTCCGCGAGCTGCGGCAAAATGAGTCCAAACGGCGGCGCGGTCGAGCCGCTGTGGTCGCCGGCCTTTCCCCCGGCGTCGAATTCCCGGGGGAAGGCGGCGGAAGCACTAACTATTTCTGTTGGGCCGCGATCAATTCGGCGATCGCGCGAATCGTTTCGAAATGTTCGGGCAGAATATCGGTATCGGGAATCTGGATCCCGAAACTCTCCTCGCAGAAATTGACCACGCGCATGATCCCGAGCGAATCGAGCAACCCAACCAGGGTATCGGTCGGTTGCAGCGCGTTGGCGTCAAGCGCCTTGTCATAGAAGACTTCGTTGATCAGGAAGTTGCGGACACCCTCTTCGATTTCGACTTTGTTCATATCCCTACCGGCTGCTGGGGGAGGCTGCCGCCACGACCTGACGGAGTAAGGCCTCACGATCAATTTTATCACTATATGTGTGTGGAAGCTCCGCACGGAACTCGATGTGCTCGGGCACCATATAAACTGGCAGCGCCTCCATGAGAAACCCCTTGAGCGCGGCTTCCTCCACGCTGGCCTGCGGCTTTCTGACCACGACCGCGTGCAGCAGGTGGCCGAACTGGTCGTCCGGCACCGCGACGACCACCGCCTCCTCGACCGCCTGATGGCGGCTGAGGGTCGCCTCGATCTCGCCAAGCTCGACCCGGTAACCCCGGGTCTTGATCTGATGGTCACGGCGGCCAAAGAAGCGCAGATTACCGTCGGGGAAGCGGCGCACGAGGTCACCGGTCTTATAGGCGAGCTGTGTCTTCCCGTTCCCGGTTCCGATCGGCCGCAAGGTCCGTGCGGTCAGGTCCTCGCGCCCCCAGTAACCTTCCATCAGGGTGCCGCCGCCGATCCACAGCTCACCGACCTCGCCGTCGGGCAGAAGCTTCAAGTTTTCGTCAAGAATGAAGCCCTGGCAGTTTTCGCACTCCCGGCCAATCGGAATCGGCGCGTCGTCGGCCGGCTGTTCCTTGACTTCATACCAGGTACAGACATTGGTCTCGGTCGGACCGTAGAGATTTGCGAACCGGGCCTGCGGCAGGATGTCCATCAACTGGCGCAGATGCTTGACCGCGAAGACCTCGCCCGCAAACAGCAGCACGCGCATCGAGGGGATACCGTGTTCCGCCAGATTGCCCCGTCCCATCAGGAGGATGAACGTGCTGGGAGTCGCGTAACAAACGGTAATCTGTTGCTCTTTCCACTGCTTGGCGAGCGCCGCCGGAAAAGGCGCGATCCGCGACGAAACCGGGTAGACCGTCGCCCCCGCCCGCGCCCCCGCGTAGAGGTCGAAGGTGGACAGGTCGAAATGGAAACCGGCGTGATTCGACAGCCGATCCTCGTGACCGACGCCGAACTTGTCGCCCGCCCACTCGACGAACGAAAGCGAAGCGCTATGGGAGATCATCACGCCTTTCGGCTGTCCGGTGGAGCCCGAGGTATAAAGGATGTAAGCGAGATTGCGCGCGGTGGCGCCCGACTCGATTGCGCTCGACGCGGCCGCCTGAATTTCCGCCCAGGAGATCACCAGCGCCTGCGCGATTGGCGGCGACTCGGCGGCGGGCTCGGCATAGAGGACGGAGAGCATCGGCGCCTCGCCGGCGAACTCCTTGTCGAGCTGGGCGGCGCGCGCCGGCACCGTAATCAGCGCCGCGGCCGCGCAGTCGCGCGCGATATAACATGCACGCTGCGCCGGCGCCGACGGATCGACCGAGACGTAGGCCGCACCCGTTTTCATCACGCCGTAAAGGGCCGCGATCGCTTCCGGCGACTTCGGCAGCCAGAGCATCACGCGGTCGCCCAGGCGAACCCCGCGCGCGCGCAACGTCGCCGCGATCCGGTTCGAGGTTGCTTCGAGTTCCGCGTAAGTGAAGGTCCGGCCATCCATCGCGATCGCGGGATGGTCCGGCCAGCGTTCCGCCGCGCGGCGGACCAGATCGGGCAATACAGACACGGCTACCCTCCTACAGCCCAAGACAGCGTGCGATTATGCGGCGCTGAATATCGGAGGTTCCCGAGTAGATAATCCCGGAAATCGAGTCGCGCAGCTCGCGCTCCACCGGGGATTCCTTCAGGTAGCCGAAGCCGCCGAAGTTCTTCACCGCGTCCAGCGCCGCCTGCACGTGACTTTCACCGACGAAAAGCTTCGCGATCGCGGATTCCATGATCGCACTCTTATGATTCTCGTGGAGCCAGCCGACATAGTGGACCAGCAGGCGACCCGCCTCGATCGCGACCTTGGTCTCGACGATGCGATTCGCGACCGCTTCGTACTTCGCAATCGGCTGGCCGCCCTGCTTGCGCTCGCGCGTGTACTTGATGCTGTCTTCGAGCAGGCGCTCCATCGCGCCGACGTGGCTGGCAAAGATACAGGCGCGCTCCCACTCCATCGCGGAGTTGAAGATCCGCATACCGACGCCCTCGGCGCCCAGGCGGGCAGAGTCGGGCACGAAACAGTCCTCGAAGGCGATTTCGCCGGTCGGTGACGTGCGGATGCCCATTTTGGACATCGGCGGGCCGAACGTGACTCCGGCTGTGCCGCGCGGCACGAGGAAAGTCGTAAGCTGCTTGGCCGCACCCGCCGTCTTCGGTTTCAGGTACGCAAATGCGACGGCGAGGTCCGCCACCGGACCATTGGTGGAAAAGGTCTTGGCGCCGTTGATGAGATAGCCGCCGTCGACCTTTTCGGCCCGCGCCGTCAGGGAGAAGACATCCGACCCCGCGTCGGGCTCGGTAATCGCGTGCGCCGCGAGGGCGTCACCGCTGATCAGCCGCGGCAGCCATGCGCGTTTCTGCTCCTCGCTGCCGTAGTGCAGAATCGGCATCTGGCACGACCAGAGCTGCGCATTGATACTGAAGACGATCCCGTTATCGCGGCAACCCTTGCCCAGCGCCTCCATCGCGATAATGGACGTGGTGATGTTCTCGCCCTGGCCGCCATACTCGACCGGCATCGGGAGCCCGAGCAGGCCGAAGTCGCCGCACTTCTTCCAGCATTCGCGGGAGAATGTGCCTGGCGTGTCGCGTTGATCGATATCACCGTTGAGCTGCGTGCGGGCAAATTCGAGCACCGACTTGCGCAGCTCACGCTGTTCAGGAGTGAGCCCAAAATCCATGTGACCTCAAGGGCGGTTTACGCCCGCACCCGCGTAGTTGTAACCGGAATCGAGCACCAGTTCCCAAGGAGTTTTACCGGTCGCGGCGAAAGTGTCCGCGCGGGGTGCCAAACGAGAGCTCGAATGAAGCGAACCAGCCTCGGACACCAAGCGATAGCGCTGCCGCTCCAAACCCACTTACGACCAACCCTCGCTGCGTATCGAGGCCCCTAAAGATTATTAGGGGTCAGGCGTTGTTTCAATACATTTTGTAGCGCGCGGATTGAATGGTTCAACTAGGATTCAGGTTGGGCCAGGCGGCGAGGTGTTCGCGTGAATTATAATGCCTTTATCCCGTGCAAGTACTGGCCTCCCGCCGCTCCGCAGAGCGACGGGAAACCAGATTAGTTGTGTCGTAGTTGGCGGATTGACGCCTGGCCTCCGCCGCGACCCGCCGCCGATTATTTCCCGCTTCCCGACAAGTCGATGCTGGTCGAGTCGAGGCTCGCCGTGACCGCAATATCAGCCTTGCTTGAACCCGTGGCAGCGGGCGTGAAAGTAACCGAAATGGTACAGGTCTTCTGCGCCTTCAGGATCACGGGACAGAGACTGGTTTGGGCAAAGTCGCCCCCATTAGCACCACCGAGGATAAACGGCGCCAGCGTCAAGGGCACGTCATTGGAATTTTTCAGCGTCACGGTTTTCGCCTTAGCGGTCGTGCCCACGCTGGTCTTCGCAAAAGCGAGCGTACGGGGCGAAACCGTCACTTCCGCGATTGTGCCGGTGCCTTTGAGCGCAACCGTCGCAAGTCCACTGCCGTTGTTCGCGAGGGTGAGGCTGCCGAAGCTCGTCGCCGGACCCAGCGGCGTATAAACGACAGTTATCGTGCATGACTTGCCTGGCGCGAGCTCGAGGCCGGTAGTGCAGGTGCCGCCCGTTATCTGATAGTTCCCGTAGATATCGCCGGTTGTCGTCGGCGTACCAATCGTTATCGTGGGGCGCTTGGAGCCCCCGGGATTACGGATCGTGATGGTCCTGGCCTTGCTCGTTTCGCCGGTCAGGCCAATATCGCGCTTCCCGAAGTTGATCGACGCCGGCGACACCGTCAGTTTGTAGGTCGTCGACGGGGTCGTGACGAACCAGGGCGCCGTATATGGACTGGTCGTATAGAAGGCCATCATCAGGTCGGCGTCGTGCTCGCTGCCGCAATTGACGCCGTAGTACTGACACTGCGAAGGCGAGGAGCCGTCATATTGAAAATCATTCGGCGGCCAGCTCTGTCCGCTATTGGGAAGCGAGCTCTGTGCATCAGGAATGGCGCCGGCGCTCCAGAGGTAGGGTCCCCACGCCATCCAGGCCGAAGACGCGTAGCTAACCGGCGCCGCCAACGCATCGTTGCTGCCCGCCAGATTCGGGGTTCCTTCGACCCCATCCACCTGAGCTTGAATCAACCATTTGATCGCAAAGCCATTTTCGTAGCAGAGCGGCTCCGCCGAACCATAGCCGCAATAGGTGCGAGGCTGGAGGAAAATCTGTTTGAGATTGGGGAACTCGACTCTCAGCAGTCTTACGAGTTCCGCGAGATTGGCCTCGTAAACACAGGCGTCGGGGTCGACGCCTTGCGTTGGAACGGTCGGACAGAGGCCATTATCGCTCGATGCCAGTTGGTCAAGGGTTGGCGCCGTCGTGAGTCCATCGTCGTCGTTGATGGCAACGACCTCGACCTGCGCCGGCGTGATCCCGTAAGCGGGCAGTCGTGTTCCCAGACATCCGGTCCAGCCACCCGATCCGAGATTCAGCCAGTTGCTGGCAAAGAGGCCGGTGGCCGCACAATCGGCGAGGACCAGGCTCGGATTGATATTCGCGAGCTTGTTGGCCTGATCGAAGAAAGTGTCGGGATTACATTGCGCGGCATTTCGCGACGTTATGAAATTGCTGGTGCAGAGGTCCGCGGTCAGGTTGCTGCCGCCGATGCCGACCCAGCCGATTTTACCGTCGACGGCGGGACTGCCATCGCGATCGAGCGGTACAATTGCTGAGGCCGCGGTCAAGCCGTCATTCTCATGCCCGGCATCGGGCGTGTTCGAGTCGTTGTAAAGCATCCCCGGGAAAAAAGTGGCATAGAGCTCACCTGACGAAAAATCGGTGAGCGGAGTCGCCGTGAAAGTGACATTGCTGTCGCCAGGGGCCGTCTCAAGGGCGACCGCGGCGCTCACCCAGGTTACCGACGCGCTGGTGCTGAACGTATTCGTATAGATGCCGGCGGTATCAACGATACCGAGACCGCCCGTGACATTAGGCGGATACTGACCGGTCGGTACGAGGCCGATGTCCAGAAAGCCGGTCGAGGGTGGCGAGGGCAAGGCCGTCCCCAGAAAGCCCACGACGTTGAAGATCACATCATTGGCGTTGGAGGTGTTGACGGTGACGGTCGGGCTCTGATTTTGCCCGGCGTTGAGGACCCGGGTGCCGGGATCTTCGGTCACCGAAAGGTTCTGCCAAGCCTGCGCGACCACCACGAGATTATCGGGCTGAGCGGCCGTGATGACTACCGCACTCTGGGAGCCCGAGGGGTTCGTCCCATAAAAGAACGCTATACCGAGGCCGGAGGTGAAAGCGGGCGCATACCCGGTGGTCCATGTCGCAGTCAAGCCGCTGACGGCCAGTGTTCCAGCGTTAGCGGCGTTGGTATACGCCACCATCACGACTATCGTGTTAGTCGACGCCGGATTGGTCGGGAATGACAGGCTGATCGCATTGGCGAGCTGAACCGAGCCGGTGGTCGTCGCGATATCGGAGGCGTTGGTAAGCGTCGTCGTCTGAGCAAGCGCTGGCCTCACCCCCAAAACGCAGAGCGCAAGTAACGACGCGAGAATCGATCCGACGGAGATCCGTTGCCTCATCGAAATAAACCCACTCCCAATGCAAACGCCCGAGTATGACCGATCAAAAAGTATACGGTTCAGGCCTGGTTACGTAAATCGATTATGACGCTACCTTGAAACGATTTCGCCTCTAAACGAGATTTAGGCTAATCGCGTCGCATCCCGGCATAGTAGACGCAACTTTAATGCCCAAAATTCACCGCTCCGATGGTCATCGATTCCACGGGCTCACCCCGGGTTGTCATCCCGCGCTAATAGACGTTCGTAGATAAGCTTTCGTTTACCCGCTGTCAGAAGGCTGGCGCGGGCCGCGAACCCCCCGGCGCGAGCCGCGCATGGCCCTGCTGGAGGATATCCTGAAGGCGCGGATTCTGAATGTCATCGGTATAGATTTCGAGAAAGAGCGCCCCTGAGTCGATTCCACGATTGACCGCGGCTTGAAGCACTTCATGGGGGTCGCAGGGCGTCATGCCCCGGTTCATATGGCACTGCGGATCGTGGCTCACGCTCGACAGCATCTGGTCGCCAAACTTGACGCGCCCCGCCAGGTCCCCGCGCGGCGTCCAGGCATTGAACGCGGAAAGCCCGCCGGTCATCAGCACGTAGCGGTCGCCATAGCGGCTCGCGCCCTCCTCCATCAGCTCCTGCGAGAGGCGAATGTCGCCACGAAGCCCACCCCCGCCAAAACCACCTCCCCCGCGCTGGCCGCCGCCACCTTGCCCGAAGCGGCGCATCCCAAACATCCCGCCACCCCCACCGAAGCCACCGCCGCCCTGCCCGAAACCGCCACCGCCGCCCTGCCCGAAACCTCCACCACCCTGACCGAAGCCTCCACCACCTTGGCCGAAGCCTCCACCACCCTGGCCGTATCCACCTCCGCCTTGGCCCTGCCGGCCGCCCCCCTGTCCGTACCCGCCGCCATTTGGGCCCTCATTGTCGAGCAGCGGAAAGCCCACCGGGGTCATGCCGACCGCGAGCGCCTGATTGGGAAACGCCGCCGCGAACGCATCGCCACTGGCCTGAAAGGCCGCCTTAATTTTATCTTTGGAATAGCCGACGCGCCGCCAGTTGGCGTCGTCGTCGCTACCGCCGGGACATTTCATGGCGCTCATGCCACCGCCATGGGGCAAGTTGATCTCGGCCGCGCCCGAATTGATCCCCGTAATCTTGACCATGACGACGGCGGGATTCGACGCGTAACGGCGGCCCATGGCGCGGACGAAGGCGCTCCACTTCGCGAGATACACGCTGTCCCACGGAATCGGGATCCGTTGCTGGCTGCATGGAGCAAAGCCAAACGGCCGGTTCCACGTGTAGGTGAAGGGCGCCGCGCCCGCCGCATAGACCCACGCGGGGGTGTGAACTCCCGGCGTTACCGACAGGGAGACCTTCTTGCCGTGCGCGCGCGCGCTATCGACCTGGCGGTCCATCAGGGACCAGTCGTACGCGCCCTCCGAGGGTTCGAGTTGATCCCAGAAGAAGCGCAGTGCGATTCCGTCGACGGCTGGATTGGACAGTATGGCTTCGGGCAAATCGGGATTCTGCGCACTGCCGAGCGCATAGACCCCGCCGATATTCGGCGTGTAGGCCGACGCCCGGCCCGTACAGGACAAGGCCAGCGCGATAATCGTGAAGGCGCCGATACAACGGACGGTGCGCGAGCGGCTACGACCGGCCGACGCAAAGCTCTTTTTCCGCATCAGACTGCCCCCCTCTATCACCTATGGGGCAGAATTCAGCGTAGCCGTTGCGGCGTCAGTGTATCAATTGAGCGCGCCGCAACGCCCTTCAGTGGCTGGTCAGCTCGGAGGTGTGGGTAACTAGACCCGGGGCGACCCGGCTCGCGGGTTGCGCGTCGGGCGCGGTCGCGTGTGAGTAATCGGGATGCAGCGTGCTGATCCACGCGACTGATCGCGTCACCAGCTCGAGATGCGCGTTGACGTCGGTTATCCAGTGCACCCGGCCGGGCACCTTGGCGATATCGATCCGCGCGCGCGCCGCCGGCGGCAGCTTATCGATAAGATGACGTTCCGCGATCTCAAACGATTTGAGCTCGCCATCTTCCTGCCCGTAAATGAAGAGTGCGCGCGCTTTCGCACGAACCATCCTTTGGAAGTTTTCCTCGAACACGGGCATCAGCGACGACAGCTGATCGGCCGCCTTCAAGCCCAGTGTGCCACGCATGACGCGCTTGAAAGCCCGGTATGCCCGCCGCCGAAACAGCCCCGAGAAGAGCAGCGAACGCAAGCGCTGCGGACTCAACCCCATGCGCACGACATTGCGCCAGTTGAAGACGGCATCGGACGCCATCCCGCGGGTCACGGGTGAGGCGATAAACACCATCCCGTCGATCGCGTCGGCGGCGCGCTCGAAGGCGGCGATCGCCGTCAGCGCGTCGAAGCAGCGGCCCCATACGATGAGGCGCTGCTGACCCAGCGTTTTGCGCAGATACTTGATGACCGCGTTGATATCCTCGGTGTAAGGCTTGTCGATCTCGAGCGGTACCGTTTCGCCCTCGCTGTCGCCCCAGCCATGGTAGTCGAAGCGAAAGCAGCTGAAACCGAGAGTCGCCAAACGGCGCGCGATCTCCACCGACAGCCGATGGTACTCGTAGCGGGGACGGGAGATGATCACCACGCATCGATTAGCAGGCGGGGCTTCGGGCGCCGGCGGCGTAAAGATGCCGTACAGATCCCCGTCCGGCGCGGGAACGATGCGGCATTCCTCGGCCAGCGCGCGATTCAGATCAGCGGGAGTTTCACGCCAGGGCATGCAACCAGGCTCCAGTCTCGGTCAGCAGGGGCGGCGAGAGCCAGGGCAAACCCGAGATCTGCCATCCCGGTTCGTCGCCGATACGGGTTACGTGGACTTTTGCGCCGCGCGCCTCGAGGCTCGCCGCGAGCGCGGCGTTGGTGGGCGCGAGCGTCAGCCGCGGCTGAATCTGCGCGAGCTGGGTCGGACCGCTCCAATGCTCGAGGCTCCTGGCCAGCTCGGCGCGGCGCCCGCTGTCGTAAAACTTGTGGTAGAGGTACGAGCCGTAAACCTGCACCCGCCCCTCCCGGTCAACCTCGTTGAGCAGATCGTCCGCGGTCTTGTTGGGCTTCTCGCCCCGCGCGACCGCGGCAAACAAGATTCCGCGCGCGAGCTGACGAAAGTAGTCGGCGCCGCGATGGAGCGGTTCCCACAGGGCCAGGGCTGCCGCCCCCGGACGCCGCCGCGCCGCCTCCGCCGCGACCAGGCATCCGAAGCGCACGCCCAACCAGATAACCCGGGTCGCGCCCGACCTGCGGCACGCCTCGTCGGCGGCGCTCAGGGCATCCTCGACCAGGGTTTCAAACGAGACATCGGCCACGTCCCCCGCCGAATCGCCATGACCACGCGAATGGTACACCAACGCGGGAAATCCGGCGGTCGCCGCCTCACGGGTCACCAGCGCCAGCATCCGGCAAGTCGCGTTGTGTTCGATCGCGACGCTATGGCACCCGATCAGCACGGGCGCGTCGGCGCGCGGATTGGCCGGAGCACAGTACAGACCGTACAGGGGCCGTCCATTCGAGTTAAAGAACAGCGGCTGCGGTCGCGGCTTTGATGTTTGAACTTCAGCGGGCATGAACTTCAACAGGTAAATTTAGGCTTAAGTAACTTTGAGTTAAGTATTGGTTATTTTATCATGCAACCAGATGGGCGTCAACGTGCGACGTCTGCTCGCCGATGGTCGCTTATACCGCCGACCTTCCGCTAATTCTCGCCCACTGCCGCCCCGTGGCGAATCGCGCCGGGATGCAGACTGCGCACCCAGGAGACCGAACGCGCCACGATCTCCTGCTGGCGCGCGACGTCGAGCGGAGAGTGCACCCTGCCGGGCCACACCTCGATCTCGAAGCGGCGCCGGGTTGCGGCGTCGAGCTTGGGAAAGAGGTCGCGTTCCGCGATCCGGAACGAGCTGTACTCGTCGTCCTCCGCGCCATAGAGAAACAGCGCCCGTGCGCGGGCGCGGATCAACGCGCGAAAATGCTCCATGAAGACGGGCGAAAGCGACGCCTCGGAGCTGTTACCGCCCCGCTTCATCGATTTGCGGATCATGCCGCGCAGCGCGTCGACCGCGCGCCGCCGGGCGCGGCCCGAAAAGATGAGCTGGCGCCATTGCGTGCCGTCGGTCAACCAGCGCGCCAGATTGCGCACGTTGTACACGCCCGAGGCGGGCGCCGGGTCGATCGGCGCCGAGAGAAAGGCCAGCCCCGCGATCGCGTCCGGCTCGTCGACGAACGCGGAAATCGCCGCGCGCGCGCCGTAACACCAGCCCCACAGGACGAAGCGGTGCTCGCCGAGCGCGCTGCCCAGATGCCGGATAACCGCGGTCAGGTCTTCGGTCGCGGGTTCGTCGAGCACAGTGAGCTGGGTCTCGCCCTCGCTATCGCCCCAGCCGTGAAAGTCGAAGCGAAACGCCGCGAAGCCCTCCTGCGCGACGAGGCGCGCCAGATGGACCGCCATCCGGCGGTACTCGAAGCGCGGGCGCGCGAGCAGCAGGACGCACATGCCGGCCGGCGCGACTTCCGGCGCGGGCGGGGTGTAGATGCCGATCAGATCGCCGTGCGGCGATGGCACCTTGAGCGCTTTTTCGGCCCACGCGCGCGCCAGTTCGGACGGAGTTTCACGCCAATTCATCGAGCCAACTTCCGGTATTTTCGAGCAGAGTGGTGGAGCTCCACGGCTGGCCCCACATCAGGAATTGCCAGCCCGGATCTTCGCTGATACGCGTGACGGCGACCTTGGCGCCACGTCCCTCCAGCGCCGCGACGAGCGCCATGTTGGCGGGCGACAGGTTGAGCCGCGCCTGGACCTGGGCGAGCAAAGTCGGACCGGCCCAGCGCTCGAGTATCTTCGCCAGATCGAGGTCGCGCGTGCCAAGGTAAAACTTCGCGTGCAGATAGCAGGCATGGATGTCCGCCTGCCCCTCACGCTCGACCTGTTCGAGCACTTCGTTAACCGTCTTGCCGGTTTTTTCACCGCGCGCAACCGCCGAGAACAGCAGCCCGCGCACCAGTTGACGGAAGTAGTCCGCGCCTTTCGCCACCGGCTCCCATAGCACGAGCCCGGCGGAATCCGCTGAGCGCACGGCGGCTTCAGCCGCGACCAGCCCGCCCACCCGCAAGCCCAGCCAGATGACGCGCCGCACGCGCGACAGTTGACGCACCTTGGCGGCCGCCGCCAGCGCATCCTCGACCAGATTCTCGAACGTGATCTCGGCGAAATCACCGGCGGAATCGCCGTGGCCGCGTGAGTGATAGAGGAAGGCCGGATAACCCAGCGCCGCCGCCTGACGCACCGCCTGCGCTACGACGTGACTCGTCACCGCGTGCTCGAGCCCCACCCCATGGCAGGCTACCAGCGCGGCCGCGTGCGGGCGCTCCCGCGCCGGCGGACAGTACATCCCATAGAGCGGGCGACCGTCAGCAGGAAAGAAGAGCGGCTCAGATTGCACCTTGGGCGGGGACATTTCGACCCGCACGGCGGCATTAGAAGGCATTTTGGCCAGTTTAGTCGAATGTCAATGCTATTGAAATCAAGATTGTTTGCTCCGCCCACAAATGACGGAGCTCTGACCCGACCTTCCCCTCGTACGCCTTCCTCCGCTCCGCTAACCCGCGGTTACCGGTGACGTGGAGCAATAGTCCGACGCCAATGTGCCATTCCCGAGACGTTCGTGTCGCTTATTGTTCCCCCAGAAGGGACCAGACTCTCTATAGCTTCCAGAAACCATCTTTACAGTTAATTAAACAGAGTTAGCCTCAATCGGCCGTCTGGTCCACGTCTTGCGCTAGCAATCAAGCACTGAAGCCCTGTGAGGATTTATCAGCTTTATTTTATTTAAAAGGGATGAACATGGGAAATCGAGTTTTTAATCGGTGTGGTAAATCTTTAAGGGCATTCACCTTGCTATGCCTAGGCATATCGCTATCGCTGGCGACGCCGTCTTCATCCCATGCACAGGTAATCCCGCAAACGACAGGCGTCTTCGCGGTCAACCCCGTCTCTTCTTCGGGTGTCGTCCAGTCGTCGATTCTAACGGACAAGTGCGTCAAAGGAATCTTTGTTTCGTTTGATTGGAATAACCTCGAGACGAAGGAAAAAGTCTATAGCTGGACGGTGATCGACAGCGTTTTAAAGCAGGCCGCCGCCAAAGGGAAAGTGGTCACGATGGCCGTGATGGCTGGCTACAACACTCCCACGTGGGTTTATGGGGACGGCGCGCAGACTTTCAAATTCCTGTGGGACAGTCCGACCAAGTCCCCGGCCGTCTGTAGCGTGCAGTCGATTCCGGTCCCGTGGGATCCGGTCTTTACGGCCAAATGGCAAACCTTCGTCGGGGCGCTGGGCGCGCGGTACGGCGGGAACCCGACGCTCGTAAGTGTGCTGATGTACGGCATCAACTTCCGCAGCGTCGAGACTTCTTTACCGGAGACTAACGCGGAACTCATCAGCTACAACGGCAAATCCTGCACCGGTTACAACTATCCGGCGTTGTGGCAGAAGGCGGGATACACCCGGACCCGGATCGAGAATGCGCTCTTCGCGATGCAGAGTTATTATCAAAGGGCATTCCCGCGCACGCAACTCATGGCCGGACTCAACCCCATCGGCTTTCCGCCAATCGATCAGAACGGCAAGCTGATCCCGAACCAGCCTGCGGACTTTCAGGTGCCGGCGGACCTGATGGCCAGTGGCGCCGTCGCCCTGGGGCCGCAATTTTCGGGGGCCGACGGCGGTCTCAGCGCGAGCGACGGGGCCTGGCCTCTGCTGACCGAATACGCCAGCACCGTGAACACCGGCTACCAGATGGCCGCGCCGCTCGGGGCGAGCCTGCCCGCGGCAATCACCACCGGGATCGACGCAGGCGTGCGCTGGCTCCAGATCTACCCGAACGATATCACGTTGCCGGCCAACCAGCCGGCCATCATCGGCGCCTCGGAGACGCTGCATTAAGTCGACTTCGCATCAGTGGCACGGGGATTTTGTGTTGATGGCCCCGCGCCCAACCGTTAAAATCGGGGACGCCGGGATCACAGTGATTCCGGCGTTCCCGATTCTTCGACTTCTCAGGTGAATCAGATGCGTGTGGCTGGAGATTCGATGGCGGGGGGCTCAGCCCACCGCTCGCCATTTGCCGACGAGAGACCGGGATTGCCAACCAAAGAACAGGCGCTGATCTTCGTCCATATACCCAAATCCGCAGGCACCACGCTTAATCACGTGATTGCCTGGGAATACAGTCCGTTCCAGATTGTCTCCGTTGATGGCCGCTTTCCGCGCTGGGCATTCCGGCGAATGACGCGCTGGACGCCGCGGCGGCTGGCCCGCAGTGATGTGTTCACGGGTCATATGCCGTTTGGTTTAGACACGTTCCTGGGACGGGAAGCGAACTACGTAACGATCCTGCGCAAACCGGTGGAGCGGGTCATCTCCGAATATTTCTACCGCATCGGACGCAAATCCCATCCGCTGGAAGATCGGGGGATCAAGGGTTTCTCGCTGCGCGACTATGTCGAGAAACTTCCCTACGACAATGTACAGACCAAACTTCTGGCGGGCGGCAACCAGGGCTATGACTTCATGGCTGGCAGGTGCGGCGCCGCGATGCTCGCGACGGCCAAGCGTAATCTCGCCGAGCGTTTCAGCCTGGTCGGCCTGACCGAACGCTTCGAGGAGACGCTCGCGCTCGCGAAGCTCCTGTTTGGCTGGAAGGTCGACCGTTACGCGACGATGCGGGTGACGCCGGGAAAATCCAGGGAAAAGGCCGTGCCCGCCGACATGCGCGCGCTGATTGCCGAGCACAATCAATACGACGTCGAGCTCTACCAGTACGGGGTCGAGTTGTTTGAACGCACGCTCGCGCCGTATCGCGAGCGCTTGCCGGCGATGCTCGACGAAGTACGGAAGGCGCGTCTGCCCGAAGGTGCGGAAAGCAAGCGGTACCGTGTGATCTCCTTCTTGCGCCGACTGATCATCCGGACGCGTTCCGACCTGTAGCATGGCGCCGCCCCCCCTGCCTGCGGCCTGGCTTGACTTCGGAGAACAGCAAAGGCGCGTGCGATGAAACCTCGAGATCATAGTCCGCGCTTGCCGGCCTTCATCGCGGTCGGGCCGCCGCGCACCGGAACCACCTGGCTCCACGAGGTGCTCGAGGGTCACGCGGACCTTCCGCGCTACAACAAGGAGACGCGTTTCTTCTGCACCAATTACGCCAAGGGAACCGCATGGTACGCACGGCACTTCGACCCGGCGAGTGAATTGATCCGGGGCGAGATTTGCCCGACCTACTTTTGCTCGGCGGCGGCGCGCGAGCGAATCGCGAAGTTGATCCCCAACGCGAAAATAATCTGCAGTTTCAGGGAGCCGGTCGGACGCGTCTTTTCACTGTATAAAGTGAAACGGGCCTTCGCGCGCCTGGACTGGAGTTTTGAAGAAGCTCTGTCGCGCGATCCCGAGCTGGTCGAGTCGGGACGCTATGCCCACTACCTGGCCGCCTGGCGGCGCGAGTTCGGTCAGGCTAACGTTCTGCCGGTTTTCTATGACGATCTGGCGCAAGATCCGCAGGGTTATCTCGACCGGATTACCGACTTCATCGCAATCCCGCGCTTCCAGCTCGACGAACAAAGGCTCAGCCGCGTGCACTCTTCCGACGCGATGAGTTTTCCGCGGAGCCGTCATCTGACCGCGCTAGCCGCGGACACCGCGGAATGGCTCAAGCAGCATCGCCTCGAGCGCGTGGTCGCGGCGGTGAAGAGTTCGAGAATGGGCGGCCTGTTGCTCGGCGGCGGGGATAAGATGCCCGCGTTATCGCAGGCTACCGCGGATCAGCTCAGGGCGTCGCTCCGTCCGGAGATTGAGGCTCTGGAGCAACTAACAGAGCATGATCTCTCGTCCTGGAAGGAAGCTGTACGCTAGCCGACGACCACGGTCGCGGATAGAAGTCCGTCTGATTCTTGAGACCTTCCCGCTCGAACCCTATATTATGGTCTTTCGTCGGCGGCACGCCGGTGAATACCACAACCTTCTGTGCTGCCGTTTCGTACATGTTCCGGCCCCGGGCCGAGGTGTAGGCCCTGACCTTCGGCGCATCGTCGAGCTGCCCGACGACCCATACGCGCCCACTTTGTGAGCCCGTCAGCTCGAGGTCTTGCAGATTTCTGACCATCGCCAGTCCCATGCGGTCGCGATACCGCGGCGAGCCGATCCCGCCGTCGTAGGTATTGCGGCTGATGAGCCGGGTATCCATCGTGAAGTCCGGCCACTCGGACGCGTAGAAGCGATAGACATGGCAGGCCGGTCCGTCGGACAGTACGGCGTCGCCGGGCGCCGCATGCCTGGCCACATAGAGAAAGGCGGCGCGATAGTCGGGCTTGAAGTTGGCGCCCAGCCGGCAAAAGTAGGTTTGGCCCTCCGGATTTGCCGAGAGACGATACAGCTTGAACACGAAGGGGTTCGAGCCCAAAATCAGCAGCGCACCGGCGGCGTAACAGGAAGCCGTGCGAACCCCGGCGCCGAGACTACCGGCAGTAATTAGTTCACGCACACGATCGATAAGGTAAAAGAAGGTCCCGACGGCTGAAAGCATCAGCAGCGGTGTCCAGAAAAAACAGTAGCGTACCGCGTATGCCGCCAGGAAATTGCTATACATGATATAGCACATCAGTAGTGATACATAGAGGTAGAGCAAGGGCGGCTGGCGCCAGGCGAATAGCATTCCGCTCAGTATAATCAGGGTGAGTGCGAAATGGTTTTCGACGAAAAACTCGCTGATAAGGTAGAAGTACGGATTGTAAACAGAGCGATCGATGAACGCGAGGCGCGGACTAGTCATCTCCGACAGGTTCCGCCCGATAGTGAGGTAGTCGGGCGTGCTGACGATCTGACGATACGACAACTGGATAACGATGATCGCGCCCACGACCGCGAAAACCCGCCACAGATGGGCATCCGCCATCCACGCAAACTCACCCCACTTGTAGACGATGATCGCGACCAGCAGGACCGGAATCACGAAGCCGGTTCCTTCCCATGACAAATACGCCAGCGTGAGCAAGATTCCGCAGATCGTAATCGGGCGCCCGTGCAGGACCCCGGGATCGCGTATTGCTTCCCAGAAGAGCCAGAAAATCAGCGTGGTGATAAAGTTCTGCTGCGACGGATAAAACCCGTCCTGCCCCCAGCTAATCGTCATGGGCAGACAGGCATAGATCAGGGCGGAAACGAGACCTACGCGCCAACCCAGCATGCGGTAGCCCATCCAGCCGACCACGGCGATCTGTCCGGTCGAGAAGAGCAGCGACGGGAAACGATAGGCGAACACCGTGGTCCCGAAGATAAGCGAGGAAAGCGCCATCGGGTAGGGCACGATTTCGTAGGTCGAAAGCCAGCGGCTGAAACTGCCGGAGGGAATCCACGGCAGACCGTGTTTCAAGACCGCCCACGAGAAAAAGATCATGCCGCTCTCGTCGTGCCCAAGTGAAATAGTCAGCATCCCGGCCGCCCGGATCGCACATCCGCCGGCCACGATCACCGCGAGACACGCCAACGCGAGGCGCCAGCGCACGACGCTGATTCCCGTCGCGGCGGGAGCGGTCTTCGGGGAGTCCTCCGCGCGCGCGAAGAGCAGCGCGAACTTGCTGACCACCAGATACCCGACGGCGCTCAAGACCACGACGGGGATGAAACACCAGTCGCTCCGGATGCGCGCGTCGAAAGAGAGTAGCCACAAAAACAGCAGGCCGAGCAGCAGCGGCAGATGCAACAGAGCGTCGCTGCTCCACATTCGTTCGACGGGACAATCCTTCAGGCTCGCGAACAAGATCGAAGCGCCGAACCACAACAGCCAGGCCAGCGCGATGCCCGCGGCGAGTGAACCGCTCCACTGCAGGATCAGGCGCAGGGTATGGGCCGGCAGGGACTGCGGGTTGGCCGCGAGTTGCGGCAGGAAGCCCCAGGGCTGATCGCCGTAGTTCGCCACGACGCGCGCCGTATCGGCGACGCCGGCACGGCGCGCGGACCCCGTCTGCCAGGCGGCGTCGGTCCTGAAAGGCTCGACGACGTTACCGTCCACGTCGGTATAGCCCTCCGCGAGCAGCAGCGCAGGGCCGTAATGGTTCCGCACGCGGATTTCGATAGTGTTGTCGCCGGCGCTCACCCAGTTCGTCAGGTCGTAGGCCAGCAGCAGTGGCGTCGTCCCCAATCCCCCGAGTCCGAGGAAGAGCGGAGGCGGCAGCAACTGCGGCACCGGGGCCTGCAACGGCGACGTGAGGCTGTAGAGGTCGGGCATCTCGGCAACATCATTGGACCCCGCGACATCCGGCGTCGCCCCGGTGTTACGGAGCATCAAGGCGTTGGGTTCCGTCTGGAGCGCAGTGACTTGGGCGACGTCCGCTTGGGACGCATTCATCACGCCGTTTTCGTCCGCCGTCGTCGATGAAACCCCTTCGGTCTGACCCGGCCCGACGATAACGGGCACCTGGACCGGCTCGTAGATAGTGGGCTGGGTAGCCGCCGTCTTCGCATCGGCCAACAAGGTCCCAATCGCAGGGATCGGCGGTGGATTAGGCGCCAGACTTGGGACCGAGCTGATGGACGGGCTGACGGAACCCGCCAAAAAACTGTTGGGCGTGATGGCCTTGGGCATTTGCGCCGTGGTCATCATCTGCCCGGGGGCGGCGAGCACCGGCGTCTCGGGCCCGATCATTGTCGTTCCGGCGGCCTCGGGCTGAGTTACCACGAGGCGGCCGTTGACGATCACGTCATAGGCGCCGGTCGACGCGACCTGCAGCCAGGTTGCGCCGCGCTGATGCGGAACCACGATATGACGAATGAATGATTCGTTCCGGAGTTGCGTGCGGCCCTCGATCCATTGGCCCGAGGGCGTCGCTTCGATCACGCGCGGGTCGTATGACAACCGCTGCACGGTCGAGAAACGCTCGTGCGTCGCGGGCTCAATCACGTTTTCCCAGAGCCGGTCGTTCAGTGCCTGCGACGACCACGGATAGCTGGCGACGATGCCGTCAGCTATCGAGGCCACCTTCCAGTTGGCGTCGGAAACGAATTCCTGGGGTTCGGAACTTGCGACCCGGTAAGAGCCGCGCACGATGAGCTGCGGGGGACCAGGGTATTTGCCGCCGACCACGTAGATCGCAACGACGTTTTTCCCGGGCGCCAGCACTTCCTTGAGATCAAAGATCCCGGTCTGCCGCACACAAGCGTAGGTCGCCGAGCCGACCTCCACGTCATTGACATAGACCGCATAGCTCCCGGTGGCGGCCAGTTGAATCCAGCCCGATGTAACTACCCCCGGAATGTAAAACGTTCCGCGAAAGTACGCAGACTCCAATGATTTCGCCTCGGCCCGCTGGATCCATCGCGCCGAACCGAAATCGAGACTGTACTGTCTGGGCGTGCGCGCAACATAGGTCAAGCACAGGAATACGCCGAGGACCGCGCCCAGTAATATGACAATAGCCGACGAAACCCGTCCGTCGCGCGTGGCGAGATAGTCAGTGAAACGGCGAAACATCAGTTCCCCACCGATCCGGCAAGCGAAGTGAGCGCGCGCCAATTGGGAACGTAGTTGTAGAAATAAGACATTCCATAGTTCTTGTGCGCGTCACCGAGATCATTGAGCCGGGTTTGCGCATCGCCGAGGTTACTATAGACGTTGGCGATAAACTGCGGATCACTAGTCATATCAAGGACTCGCTGAGCCATCGCCGCCGCTTCCTCATCACGACCCGTGGCCAGATAGACGCGGGTCAGATAGAACGCCGCGATCCACATCGTCGGCTGATTATTAAGCGCGTGTTGCCACGCCACCGCCGCCGACCCGTAGGCGCCCGCCTCGAAAAGGTTGAGCCCATAAGTAACCCATAGTTCGTCCGCGCGATCGCGCGCCACCGCGCCGAGCGGACCGCCGGCAGCCGCGATCCCTTCGCAGTGGGCAATGGCTTCGGGAAACTTCTGCTCCGACACCATCAATGCGGATCGATACACCTGATATTCCGGTGTATCGGTCAGGCCCAAAGACTGGTCCAACGCCCCGATTCGCGCATGAACACCCCAGTCCAGCGCGTTCCAGCGGTCATCGCGCATCGCTTTTTCGTACCACGCTTTGGCCTCCTCCGGATGCCATTGCGCTTCGGCGCGGGCGGCCATCACCAGATCGTGTTCGCCGATCATCGGATACCACATGAATACCGCGGTCACGCCCACCACGAGCAGGAACGTCAGTCCAAACGCGCGTCGCGCGGGACGCTGGGCGAGGCCAAGGCCCCCGCAGATCATCAGGGCGAACGCCATTATGACTGCGCCATACCAGGCGAGTCCCATGAAGTACCAACCGGCTTCGATACGCTGACCCACATTGTCAAAGTCGAGATTGGTCATGACGCTCGGCTCGAGGACCGGGGCGGGCGGCAGGTACCCTTGAGCGAAGGAAATCGAGGCGTCCTGCCAGGCACTTTGGTTGAGCAAATCCTTGAGAAAAAATGGATCGCCGAAGGTCAGATGGAGCGTGCCGAAGAGAATGACCAGCAACAGCCCCGCACCGGCCCAGTAGGTCAGCTTCCAGCACGCACGCCAATAAGCTACCGCGCCGATGAACAGCGCGACCGCTTCGAGGACCCCGTACGACGTAACCGTAATCTGATGCTTGGCCCGCACATACGGGAACATTGAAAATGCCAGGCTGGACCATCCCTTGCTCAGTGGAAAGCCGACCCAGCTCGATGCCAGTGCGCCCGGAATCGCCACCAGGATCATGCCGCACATGATCCATTTCTTGGGATCCTCCGGAATCCACGAGAGCAACCACCCATACAGCCTTTTGATGGTTTTCATGGTCTATGGTTTTGACGGCCGACGCTTCAGCCAGCGGGTGGACTGCGTCAGGAATGGCTGCACAAAGCCCATTCCTTCGCGCGCGATTGCGAGCTCAGCCGTGGAAAAAGCGCCAAGACTCACCACCAAGGCAAGATAGAGTATCCCACAAAGCGTGCCACCGACAGCGAGCGCGCGCAACGACTGGATAGCCGAGTAGTGCAGAATCACGCCGATCAGCAGACTCGCGACAAGCGGCCGCCATAAGAGTTGTCCAATATTCAACTGGAAGCCGAGGCCGTTCAGGCGGCCGATCCAAAGACCGAGCAGTATCCCTTCGCTCAAAGCGACCGCGCAGCAAGCGCCCGTCATGCTGAGGAACGGAATCAGCGTCACGTTAAAAACGACCCGCAACACGATCGCGCAGGTGCTGCTCGCCAGCAGAAACCTTTGCTGCCCGAGTGCCGTGAACAGCGCGGGAAACGGTGTTCCGACGATAAACAGCATCGCGGCGATGCCCAGCAAACGGATGGCCGGTGCACTTTCCCCGTAATGCGGTCCGAGGAAACCGACGGCGAGCACGTGGGGTACGGCAAAGAACAGGGCTGCCAGCGGCATCGCGCCGAGCAGCAGCGTCCGCACGCTGCGCTCATAGATCGCGCCAAAATCCTGCTTGGAGCCGGACGTGCCGGCCGCCCGCGAATATAGAGGAAACAGCGCGAAAACCAGCGGCTGAGGCACAAAGCGCAGGCCAGCGGCTAACTTGTAGGCGCCACCGTACAGACCCACGGTCCGCACGTTGGTGAGCCACGAGAGGCTCACCACGTCGCTCTGCTCGCCGACCGCGCGACTCGAGGCCGTTGCGCCGACCGGGAGCGCATTGACGACCAGGTATTTCCAAAGCGCGGGATTCGAGCGGATCAGTGGCCGCCCGTAACGGCGCACCACAATCAAGCGATAGCACAGCACCTGGATCGCGTTGGCGATTACATAGGTGGAGGCGATCGCGACCAAGCCCAGGTGGAAGGCCGCGACCGTCAGCACCAGGGAAAAATGGGCGGCCCCGTAAAGCACGAAACCGAGCGCCTGCAGATCATTATCTTCCTGCGAACGAAGGACCGCCCCGTAAATGTTGGCGCGCAGTGCCCATAGCCCCGATATCCCCATCACTAACGTCGAAACGGCAACTAACGCGCTCAGGTGGAAAAGGGGAAGAATCAGGACCATCAGCAGCACAACGAGCAGGAAGACCACCCATTCCAGCGCGAGCGCGGCGCCGAAGAGCGTGACCAGGTCATCGGGCTTAATCGCAAGGTCACGGATCAGGATACTGCCGATGCCCATCTCGGCGGCTTGCTGCAGAATCGTAACGAAGGCAATCTGCAACGCATATATGCCGAATTGGTCGACGCTCAGGATACGCGCGATGATCAGGACCGCGGCGAATTGCAGCGCCGAGCTGATCGCCGTGCCAAGCCCGCCGAGCAGGACGTTCTTGGCGACGCGTTGCGAGGTCTTCACGCGGTCCAGCGGAACATGCCGCCGAGCAGGTTTTGCAGGTCGGCATATTCCAGGCGCTCGGCGAGCGTGGCGGTCTCGAGATCGAGCTGGGCGCTGACCTCGGTCAATTCGGCGGTGATCAGTGCGAGCTCGTCGATGAGCCCCTGTTCACGTTCGGCGGCCGCAAGGATCGCCGCTTTCTCGGCGCTAACATATTTGGCCTTTTTGTCGGCGACATTCTGCGCGTCGGTCTCGATCTTGCCATAGGCTTCGGCGATTGAATTCCGAATCGTCAGATCGAGCTGCCTCTTGAGGTCCTTTTCATAGGCGACGTTCTCCTCCGACTCACGGGTCGCCGCGTGCCGTTGCCCGAAATCCCAGATCGGTATTTCGACTGTGATATAGGATTCGAACTGCGTGCCGCGGCGATGAATACTACTGCCGTTAAAGTAGTCGAAGTCCTGCGAGCTGGTAAAATCCGTGTTCAGCTTCGCGGTCGGCAGCCTCGAGGCATCGTCCACCCGCAGCTGCTGGTGGGCCACCTCAACTTTGGCATCCTGCACCTTCAGCGCCGGATGGAGCGGCATCACCTGCTTGAGCAAGGTGGCGAGATCCGGGAGCCATGGGAGCTGCGGTTTCGCCGGGTCAAGTTCGATGGTCTGATCGTCGCGGAGTCCCATGTACTTGGCGACTTGAAAGGTATAGTCGTGAGCGTTAAGCCGCGCGGATTCGGTGGCGCGCCGCGCCGCCGCAAGGTCCTCGGCCACGATGTCGATCTGCTGCGGCAGCATCATGCCGAGCGCCACCTCCGACTTGGTGATCTCGAGGTCTTTCTCGTAGAGCTGGACCAGCTTTTCGTTGATTGTTGTCTGGTCGCCGTAGGAAGTGGCATTGAGGAACGCCGTGGCGACATCCAGAATCACCTTTTGTTCCTCGATCATCGCAGTCAACTGATCTTCGGTTAACTCGGCTCGCGCCGTCGCGACCACCGGGGCGTCGTTGAGCCCGAGGATGCTGCCCTCGTAGTACAGCGGATAAGACACGGCGAGTGCTTCAACTCCGACCGCAGCCCAATGGGCGTTCGGGTTGTGCGAGGTCGGCACCTGGCTGACCGATTCAGTCGGCTGAAAAAGCCCCACCGGAGCCCACGCCGACGCCGGCGACCCGTTTAGCTCGTAGGTCTGCAAGGTACTGTTGAAGTACGGCAACGTCGTGCCGCGCCGCTTGATGATGTTTTGACGGTCGGCTTCGACCTTATGACGATAGGCGGATAACTCGGGGCTGCGCCGGCTCGCCTCGTCGATACACTGCTGGAGCGTAAGCGGCACGGCGGTCACACCCGTCGTCGCGAGCGCGGTAACCAGGGCAAACAGCAAGGCAGTCTTGGCCAGCGTCTTCATTGTCAATTCCACGGGGCGAAACGATTGACCTGAACCTTGTCGTTTTCGCGCAAGTCGCGCTGGCCGACGGCCACGACCTGCTCGCCTTCCTGCAGCCCGGAGACGACCTCCGTGACATGACCGGAAGTTGAGCCGAAGCGGATATCACGCAGATGAGCCACCTTGTCATCACCGACGACGAACACGGAAGCGCGATCACCCACCGGGTTGATAATTGCGCTGGCAGGCACCGCTAACGCCATCCGGCTGCTCACCAGGCGCGCGTAACCGGTGACTCCGGTCTTGAGGCGGAGGTCGTGATTGTCGATTCGAATATAGGCGCCGAAGGTTCGCGTGGTGTCTTCGACTACGGAGTCGATCTTGGCGACCGTCCCGCTGAACAGCTCGCCGGGAAAGGCGTCGGTGCCAATTTCGCCCTGCATGCCGAGGTAGGTGAAATTAGCGTTGTCCTCGGAGACCGCGGCGTCCATCATGGCCGGGTCGAGCACGCCAAGCTGAAGCATCTCCTCGTCCATCTTGGTGGTCTCGCCCGGGTTCGCATAGCGCACCTGCACCACTGCGGCGACCGGGCTGACCACCCGCGTGTTGCGCAAGTCGATCTGGGCGCTGACGAGTGCGGCATAAGCCGTGGCATCGGTATCGCGCGCGGTTTCAACCTCAACCTCCGACGCGAAGTTTTTCTTGAACAACGCTTCCTCGCGCGCCAGGTCCTTGTGCGCGTGGTCGTAAGTGACCTTCGCCGTAACGACGTTGGCCTGATAGAGACTGGGGTCGAGTTGCACGAGCAGGTCGCCGGGTTTGACAATGACGCCAACGTTGACCGGCAGCTCCAGGATGCGCGCTATTACCTTGGCCGTCACTGCGATTGGATAACTGGGCTGAATCGTTCCGCTGGCGCCGATAATTCGCCGTATTTCTTCCACCTTCGCCGGCGCCGTCTGCACGGGTATCGGAAAATGCACCATCCGCGCATCGCTCGGAATCACGTGGACGACGCGATAAACAGCCCCCGCGATAAAGACCATAACCACCAAGCCCAGCGCAACCCCGATCGCGACGTAACGACGGAAGCGCTTCCTGCCCTCGGTCGTCCTCCCCCCCTCGTCAGCCATCATCGCTCCTTCGTCAGCTCGCAATAAGGCGAAAACCCACAGGGTCCTGCGGGAACCGCCACATAATACCGATCTGTCAGCTCAATCGGAATCAGCTTTCGAAGGCAGGCTGCTCGCGTTGACGGTCTGGCGATCAGCGTCGGGCACGAGACTTTCGTACACGGCGGCGACGTTCAGCGCCAGGCGGTTCCAGTCGAAATTCGTCATCACTGTTTCGCGGGCATTCGCCCCGATCGTCCGGGCCAGTTCGGGGTCGTTCAACAGGGCCAGCATGCCGTCGGCCAGTCCATGCCAATCCTCACCGGGAACGACAAAGGCGTCGTGCAGATGGGAGACGCCCTTGGCTGCGCCGGTGAAGCATACGGTCGGTTTGCCGAGCGCCATATAGTTGAGGAGCTTGATCGCGTGGCCCGCGACGTGAGGGCGGGGAATGGTCGTCACCGTTGCCGCGGCGATGAAGTCGGGAAGTTGATCGAGCTTCACGTCTTCGATCCAGCGGATACCGTCGTTGATCCCGAGCGACTCCGCCATCGCCCGATAGTTCGGTAACCCCAGATCGTGGGCCAGCGGGCTGACCATCATCAAAAGCGCATCGGGCCTTTGCTTTCGCACGACGGCGAACGCATTGACGAGATGGTCGATCTGCTGCATTGGGCTGATGATCCCGGTGTACATCACGACCGGTCGATCGCCGATTTGATAAAGGTCGCGCACCCGCTGGGGATTGGCGTGATCGAACATTTCCGGCTTGATTCCGCACGGGATCATCGAGATGCGCTGCGGTAAAACGCCCTCTTGCAGCAGCCAGTTCCGCAGATCGGGACTGACCGCGATAAAATAGTCGGGGAACTTCGGGACGAACCAGTCGAGCACCCGCGCCAGCGCCTGAGCAACGAAACGCGGCCGAATGAAATCGTAAGTGGACAGCTCGTTGGCCATCAGGCTGACCGCGTTGTAGACGAGCGGCCGGCCTGTGATGAACTTGGCAAGGATGCCGATCAGCACCCCTTCATAGTTGTGGGCGTGAATGACGTCGATCTTTTCGCGGCGGATGAGCTTGCAGAGATGGAAAAGCAACAATACATCAAGTAGCAATTTCTGGCACGAAGGACCCGAAAAAAGCTTGAACGACTTGCGAAAGTACTTGAGACGCGAAACCTTGACGTCGCCTACCGGAAGATCCTCACCATATGGGTAGGTCACTACATGGACATCGTGGCCCTGCGCCGCCAACGTCACCGAAAGTTCGCGGATCGCCCCCGGCGTTCCCCAGTTCGCCGGAAATGGACAGGCTGCAACCATCGCGATCGAATACGTTCTCTTCACTTCAAACTTCCTCTCACAAACACGATCAGCTTCACTGCCAGCTTCCCCGAAGTCGGACGCCGCCTGGGCTCCTCCGGGGAGGGACGCTTTGCAACCAATCAGCGGGGAACTCGCGCGGACCACGTATCCCTGCGCACGGATTTCCAACAGGATCCCTATTTCCAAATAAACGTGCTAATCATAGCATCTGTTTACCCTACATACAAGAAAGAAATCCCGAATTAAACCACACTACAGTTAATTAGGCGTGATAAAAGCAATAGCGCATGTACAGCAAAAGTCATGCGAATGTTGTAGCACTCGTCGCCCCGCTCTGGAAAGTAATTTTTAACGTATTGCGGTTGCCCAAAGGATAAGTTAACCGGAGCTGTTATAATCCTACAGATGCAAAGATAAACTCTACACCGCATTCAAGCAGGTAATCACTCAACGTGCTTCATTGACTGCAATGATCGGGCCATCTTTTGAACGACCGATAATTGGAGAGATCTCAAGCTCTTATGCTAGGTAGAATTCTTTTAAATAATTGTTGAGAGTATGTTTAAACATGTATAAACTATCTGCAGCCTCAGGCTTCGCTCAGCCAAATAACCTCCCAGGGCAGCGCGCCCTCATACGCCTCAGAAGAGTTACACTGCTAAGAAATGGCACCCACGATCTTGGGTCTTGATCGCCAGAGGTTCCGGTCTTTCATCTTGCCCCGCGTCGTGATCCTGGGTATCGGCAGCCGAAATTATTGTTTCGTTATTTGTTCGTTTTCCGACAGATGCCGCACGCTCTTTTTCTTATCGAGACAACGGCATATGAACCGAGCGGCCCGATCCTGATTTCGTACTCTCGCCGTTAGCTCCATAATGGCGAACGTCACCGCTGGAGTTGTCGTAGACATTTGCGCGAATCGTGAGCGCAAGGGTAAACGTCCCGCTCCGGGCGGGCGTCTAAAGATGTGAAACTTGCGGCTGTGTAATAATCTCCCGGAACGTCGCTTTCTCGCCCCATCCGCCTTCGTCAGCCCGGGAAGCAACTGTCCCTAATTAGTTAACGCTAAGGTTATTGGATGCAACAGAAGACAACAGTTGAGGCACTTGGCGGCCATAGCGATATGTACGGCTGGATAGGAGAGATCGCGGCGGCATTGCGTTTAGCTATCGGGAAATCATAACGCATGCGTGCCGGATGAAACTTTGCGTCAATGTGGACCAATACTAATCAATGTCCCGGAAGTGACGCGGTGGTCGAAGTGCGGCGGCTCTGCGCAATCCTTGCTTGGCCCCAATTCAGGCCCGTTTGAGGCATGGCATTTGCTGGTTGAGATTCTCCGTCGTCAGCATTGAGTATCAAAGTTGTCTCGATAGCCAAGCGGCGGTTCAGTACGGAGGACAAGTTATGATTGTGGCATTTTTTATCGGCCTCATCATTGGGACCCTCGCCGGAATGTTCAGCTGGCTGGCCGTGGCGGCCTTCCTTGAGAGCAAACGAGGACTGGAGGAAGGGCTATTCGCCGGCCTTGCGATACAACCCGAGTTGACCAAGGTAGCAACCGATTCGGCCGTTAGCCTTCCCGAAGAGCGCACCGACCGCCTTTTCCATCCGCGCGGCCGACGCGTCGCGCCGGCGGTTCCCACGGCCGCAATAAGCGAGACGCGGCGTCCGCCGAGGTCGCTGTAGCTATATACCGGCGCGGTTGATTACTCGTGAACGTCTTCTCCTCGTCAACTCCACCGGCATCGTCAGATGCTACGCCACGTTTGCCTAATCGCCAGCAACTTCGAAGCGGATATCCCAATGCGGGTGGTCGTCCTTGAGCTCGATTCCCGTCGTCAGCATCACCCCGCATCCCGGACAAGCGTAGGCACGAAATACTACGTCTTCATCGACGAAGGTCTTTGGATCGATTGCATAGGGATTTACTGATGCAACGACGTCCTCAGTGCAGGCGCAATATTCCTTGTAGTTCTCGTTTGCGGCACACAGCGCTTCGCCGCAACGCCGGCAGCCAAGCAAGGTCTCACTACCGGCCTTGGCCAACACGAGGCTTTCGGCGACGGGTCGCGCGGCGGCAAGATCCAGCTTGGCGCGCCTGACGCGGTCCGGGACATTGACGATCCGTGAGTGTTGCAAATTGATACGGTGTTGTTCCGTCGCGGTCTCATCGATCGCCCCGCTGGGGTCGAAGACCACACCATGAACCTTTGCGACCCATGACGCCGTGGCCGTCCCGTTGCGTAAGTCGTTGGCGATCAGCGCCGTGTCGCGCTCGAGGGGATCACCGTAGCCGCTCGCCCCGGTCCAACCCAGTATGAAAACATCCCGCTGACCGAGTTCGAGGCCGTAGGCTTTGGGAGGCAATCGCTCCGCGGTGCCGTGCAATTCGCTCGTGGCGGCAGGCATGTGACCGGTCCGTACGGCCCGCTCAAGACCGCCCTCGCCCCGGTACATCAGATAATGCGAGGGCGCCGGCGGCATCCCGCCAAACTGCCCGAGACCTGGGATCGCGTTGTGGGCCGACGCGAGATACATGTTCACGCGATCGGTATCATGCGCGACAATCGCGAATTGACCCGAGTTGCCGCCGCGATACTTGCCGGCGCCCCCCGAATCCGGGAGTTCCTTACGCCAGAGGTACAGTATCGGATAGAACCATTCGTTTTCCTCGGCATTGGGCATCATGCTCTGCATATCGAAGGCGAGTCCGCCGGTATCGACCCCGTCGCGGTACGACGTGGCGGGCAGTCCCGCGGCAAGCGGTTCCAGCAGAAACGACGCGTAGGGATTATGATGCTGGTTGACGCCGGACATCGCCGCAATCGGGAAGGCCGACGTCCCCATCAGGCTCATCACCTCGCTGCGCATCTCGGGGTCGGACGAGCTGGCGAGCATCTTCGAAATGACCAGACTCGCGAGCGAGATGGTCTGCAACACGGTGAGAGCCGGTCCGGAGGAGACCGCGCCGGGAAAACTGGCACAGGTGATCGTCCCTGGCTCGGCCTCGAAATCCGTATGGCGATAGGCGCCTTCGACCGCGAACATCTGGTCGTAGAGCATCTGCACCGAGAGCATCGAGGCGATCGCGCCGCGCCAGGCGATATAGGTGCAATTGAGCGCCCCTTCCTGCGGCGCCGAACCGGCATTGCTGAAAATCAGCTTGTCGCTCCGCTTGGTCAGCGTGAGCGCGTTGCGGTACAGATGGCGGTCGCCCGCAGCCTTGAGCTCAAGCCAGCTCGACGCGCTCCACGAACCGTCGGGGATGGTCGCGAGGCGCCGAACGAAGGCCTTTTCCGAGTCGTCCTGGATCTTGCGCATCGCGGCCTTGACCGCCGGCGCGCCGTACCGCTTGATCAGGCCGAGCAACCGCTCGCGTGCGACGTTGCAGCCGGCGATTTCCGCGCGCAGGTCGAGCGCGACCAGCTTGGGCATCCGCGAATGGCGGGTGTAGCTTTCCTCGATGTCACGGCGCAGCCGGCCGCCTTCGACAATCTTGATCGGCGGAATTACCGCGGATTCCCAGAAAACATCCTCGGCAATCGGGTTGAATCCGCCGGGCGACGTGCCCCCCATATCCCACTGATGCAGTGAGTTGGCCACCCAGCCGAACAGCTCACCCGCCCAGAAGACCGGCGCCATCAACGCGACATCGGACTGATGGGTCGCGCCGACCCACGGATCGTTGGTCAGGAAGATGTCGCCCGCGTGGATACCGGGATTTTCCGACCGGTACTCCATCGTCCATTTGACCGCTGAGCCCACCGCCGACGAGAGGTACTGCAGGAACGGTCCGAACAGCACGAAGTCGCCATTCTCGTCGAGCAGCGCGGGATTGAAGTCATGGCTGTAGGCCGCAATCGGCGACCCTGACACTTTCACGATCGTATTGCCATGTTCGACGTTCAGGTTCCACAGCGCGTAGCGGAGAACTTCGTACGTGATCGGATCAAGCCGCTCCGCCGCCTGCCGATGGAGCTTCAGGCTCGGATCGATCGTCAATTGCTTGGGTGCGATGTAAGGATAGACTTTGCCGTCCCAGTTCGGAGCGCCGGATATCGCGGTAGCCATCTGCTTTACCTTGCGCGCCAGGGCCGCGCGGTTAATTCGATCACACGGCCGACAGGTCGAAGACCGAGATCAGAAAATTGCCGAACTCATCAAGGCGTCCGCTGCATTCCGGCGGAATCACAATCGTGGTTTCGGGCAATTCCACGATGGCGGGTCCGTCGATCGCCGGATGCCCGGCCAGCGCCGCGCTGGAATAGATCGGGGTCCGCTCAAAGCGCTGGTGCGAGCGCCAGTAGACGTCGCGATAGCCGGGTTGCACCTTGGCCGTGGCGGCTTGCTGATGGCGGCTGAGGCTGGGCCGGCGAATCCGTCCGATCGCGGTCGAACGCAACGCGCCAATCTGTGTGCCGGCTTCCTTGAATGACGAACCGCGGCCGTAGAGCCGCTCGTAGTTCTCCGCGAAATCCGTGGGCAGGTCGGTCGCCGCGGTGGCGTCGAAGCCGCTGGCCGGCAGGGGCATCTCGATCCGATGAATCTGCATCCGGAACTGCATGTCGGCGTGCCGGCGAAAGAGAATGTCCTCGTCGCCGATCCCTTCCTTGCGCAACTGCGCGCGGCCTTCGGCTTCGAGCTCGTCGAAAATCCGGTTGATCGCCTCCGCGTCGTAGGGGTCGCCCATCACCACCGCCCGTTCGCGCACGTGCAGGACGTCCGACGCCAAAATGCCGAGCGCCGACCAGGCCGACGCCGTGGTACCCAAGGGCACGACGATCTCCTGACAGCCAAGTTCGCGGGCATACGCCGCACAGTGCATCGGGCCGCCGCCGCCGTAGGCATAGACGACGAAGTCGCGCGGATCGAGGCCGCGCTGCAGGGTCATCTGGCGCATCAGGCCGGCCATCTGGAATTCGCCAATCTCGAGCGCGCCACTCGCGGCCTGGACCAGGCCGAGCCCCAACGCTTCCGCGACCGGGCGGAGCGCGCGCTCGGCCTGGCGCGCGTCGAGCTTCAGGCGGCCGCCCAGAAAATTGTCCGGATTGAGATAGCCCGCGAGCACGGCGGCGTCGGTGATCGTCGGGAGCGTGCCGCCGCGGCCGTAGCAGGCCGGACCGGGGTCCGCGCCGGCGGAATGCGGTCCCACGCGCAGCGTGCCGCTCAATTCGTCAATCCAGATAATACTGCCGCCGCCGCTGCCGATCGAGAGCACCTCGATACGGGGCGAATAGAAAGTATACTGGTTGTAGGTAGCCTCGGAGGTGGTCAGCGGCACCCCTTCGTGAATCAGGCCGACATCGAAGCTGGTGCCGCCGACGTCGGTCGCGATCGCGTTGCGATGGCCCAAGGTGTCGGCCAGGAATTTCGCCCCCATCACGCCGCCGGCCGGACCGGAATCGATCGTAAAAAGCGGCCGCTCGATCGCGTCCGCGGCGGGCGTGACACCGCCCGAGCATTGCATGATGAGCAGCGGAAATTTGTAGCCGAGCTCGCGCGCCCGGGTTTCGAGCCGGCCGATATACTGCGCACTCTTCGCGCCGATAAAGCAGTTGATCGCGACCGCCGCCGTGCGTTCATACTCCCCCATCCGCGAAATCAACTCATGCGCGCAGGTCACGAAGGTACGGGGCGAGCGCTCGCGCACCATCTGCTTGACCCGCAACTCGTGGGCGGGATTGACGAAACTCCACAGGAAGGAGATCGCGATCGCCTCGACGCCCTCCGCCAGCAATTGGTCGATCGCGGTCGCGGCCTCCGCCGTGTTCAGGTCAAGCACCGCGGTGCCCTTCCAGTCGACCCGCTCGCTGACTTCGCGAATCAGGGCGCGCGGCACGATCGGCCGCGGCTTCTGATGGCGCGAGATGCGCAGCAACTGGCTGATCGGCAGTCCGGCCGAGCGGCCGACGGCGCGCATGATCAGCAGCGCGTCGGCATGGCCGCGCGTCGTGATCAAACCGGTCCGCGCGCCCTGCAGATGGATAATCGCGTTGGTGCCGACGGTCGTGCCATGAAACAGCAGGGCCGTCGCGGTGAGCAGCGTGGGCAGGCCCACCCCGATCCGCTCGGCGGCGACTTCGAGCGCGTTGAAGAAGCCGCGCGCGAAGTCGTCGGGCGTCGAGGGGCTCTTGGCAATCGTGATCTGCCCCGCGCCGTCCATGACGACACAATCGGTAAAGGTACCGCCGGTATCGATCGCACAGAAATACTTCGCCATCAGACCCTCGATTCCGCGTTCACGCCCGCTACTTATGGCCCGCGCCAATCCTGACCGCCGGGCCAGCGGGACTTCTATCTAGCAGACTCGGCCGACGGCGATAAACCGGTAATGCCGGTCTTGAGCTGATCATCCATGCGCCGCCGGGCGGTCACGGCGGGAAGCGGTCGAACCACGACGACCGGCGCCGCCCGCAGCTCACGGAAGAAAGTTTGCGGGTCGGACGATTCATCAAGCACCGCAAAGCACGCATCGAAAACGTGCCGCCCCGCCGACAGTTTTTCCAGACGACTGATGGCGTAGCCGATTTTCACCGTTGTCGTACGGTGCGCAGCGCCGGCGCCGTCGGCCGAGCCGCGATAAGTCAGATTGTGTTGAATCAGGTCGAGGTCGCGGGAGGTCGGAAACGCCTGAGCCAAAAGATGGCCGTCCTGCCGCAAAGCCACCCAATCAACCGAAGGACCGGGATCCATCGCGGCGGACTGCCGCCCGGCCAGCGGCTCCTCTTTGAGGGCCAGGCCAGCGCGGGCGCCATCCCAGAACAGGCGCGCATCGCCCGGGGCGCCGTAGTCGACATTGATCCGAATCCGGGTATCACCAAAAAAGAGCCGTGGGAGCCACGGGAAGTGCACCGCCACGGGGCTCGTGATGTATTGCCGGTAGAACGCGATCGGCACCGCGATTGACGGCGAGTGGATTCCCGCAATCAATGTCACCGCGTAATGATAACGCAGCATCACGCGCACGGGACCGCAGCGGACCTCCGGCCGGCTGATGCGCAGATCATGTTCGGTCATCGCGTAGGGGAAGATCCCGAAAACGCGGGACGACAGTGACACGTTCAGCCGGTCGATCAGGCTGGGCCGATGGGCGAAACGCTGATTCTGGTAGGTGAAATCGCTTGGCCAGCCATTGCTCAGGCCAAAACGGTAGAAATCCGTCTCGACGCGCTCGGTGGAGGGGTCGAACTGCACGTATGAGAGCGGGCTGCGCCGCGGGTTTTTCGCCGCGACGACGTACGCGTAGCGGTCCGGTCCGCCCAAGGGATCCTTGATCGCGATTTCGAGCGCGCCCGCCGGCAAGGGAGTCACGCCGTTCGCGGCGTCACCGAAGTCCGCGAGCAGCATCACCAGTTCGTCGGCGGCCCGCAGCGGCGCGCCATTTTCGTCGGTCGGCGAGCATCGTGGGACCGCCGCCGACGCGGTCCCCATCGTCGCCGGATCGATCTGAAAGGGAATCGGATTCAGCTTGCCGTCGCGCTCCGCAAGCACCGCGAAAGTGTTGACCGGCACGGCGAGCAGCGGGCTCAGTTGCGCGCCATTGATCACCACGGGCTCCCAGTCGCGAGTGGGGCTGGCTGACGCGGAGACCGCCAGCGCGCACAGCGTGCCCAGAGTCAGGAAGAAGCTTCGGACGCGGCCAAGGCTCACAAACCGTCGGCCTTCATGACCTTGGTCACGGTTTTCCAAAGCAACTTCACGTCAAGCCAAAGCGACCAGTTATCGATATAGGCACAGTCCAGTTCCACCACCCCGTCGAAGTCCGCGACCGTGCGATGGCCGTTAATCTGAAAGAGGCCGGCTATGCCGGGCTTCATACTGAGACGGCGCCGCTG
>JBKQPD010000032.1:0-15983 GCA_052145175.1 Binataceae bacterium (SeqCode)
GATGCGGTGCCGGCGCCGTGGTTAATAAGTTAACAGGTTGATCAGACGCCGCCGTGGCGCAGCAGTTGACCCGGGAGGGCCCCGGTGCCCTTGCCGTCCGTGAAGATTACGCCGCCATTCACCATCACGGTGTGATAGCCCGCGGCGCGCTGCACGCGACGCCATTCACCGCCCGGGAAGTCGCGCAGAATCTCCATCGGCAGGACTGCCAGCTTGTTGTAGTCGTAAACGACGACATCGGCCCAGCTTCCTTCCGTCAGGGTGCCGCGGTTCTTGAAGCCCGCGCACATCGCGGGATGAGCGCTCAGCCGCCAGTGCAGGTCTTCGAGCTCCAGAATCCGGTTCTCACGGTTCATCTTGATGATCGCCTCGGTCGAGTAGCGACCGCCCGTGAAGAACTTGGTGTGAGCGCCGCCGTCCGACACGCCCAGAACTGGCGTACACTCGGAGGTGACCACTTCCTTCAGATAGTCGGGCCGAGTATTGATTGGAGGAGTCTGGAAGTCAGTGTTGAGGCCGTCAGCGCACGCGATATCCAGCATCGCGTCGATCGGATGTTTGTTCTCCGCCTTGCCGATTTCGCCCACGGTCTGGTTCTCGTACTTCTTCAGCTTCGGGTCCCGGCACTCCAGCACGATGATGTCTTCAAACCGGTTGGTGATGAGGGCGCTGTTGACCGCCGTGCGCAACCCCGGACGGCGCTGCGGATCCGACAACTTCATGAGCCGGTCTTCGATCGAGCCGGTGGTCACGTCACGCCACTCAGGCATATCGTCCCAGAGATTCCAATCCTTGAAGGTGAAGGAGAAGCCGACTTCCAGGGTGCCGCCCTGCGGCGTTACCCGGATTCCGCGCTCGACGCAGCTCTCGAGCCATTTGAGCTGGGTCCGATGGCGGTCAGGATGCATATCGTTGGCCGCGACCGCGTTGTACAGGATCGGCCGGGACGCGGCCATCGCCAGTTCCTCGTAATGGTGTTGCGAGTGCTTGGTGGCGTCGCCTTCAAAGCTCCCGGCTTCGCCATCCGGCACATAGGACATCTGGATGAAACCCTCGTTGCGTTCACCCAATACCCGCGCCATCGCGAGCGCGGTCTCATCCTTCATCAGGTCGGTAACCATCGGGGTGCCATCATAGTCGGCCTGGACGCTGTTGCGCCCGAAGCGCTGCGCCGACCATCCGCACGCACCCGCATCCATGGCTTCATTGATCAGCCGCGCCATCTCGCGATGCTCGGCGTCGGTTGGCATGCGGCCCGACTTCGCATCTTCGAGTCCCATCGCCCAGACCATTACCGGCGACAGCGGCACGAAGGGCAGCAGGTTCACGCCCTTGGGATGGCGATCGATACTGTTCAGGAACTCCGGATAGGTAACCCAGTCCCAAGGCAGTCCCGCCTTCATCGAAGCATACGGAATTGCCTCGGTCCGCGTCATCGTGAGCATCGCGCGCTCGCGCAACTCCGGCTTCACCGGAGCAAAACCGAATCCGCAATTCCCGATTACCACCGACGTGATCCCGTGCCAACTCGACATCGTGCAGTAGGGATCCCAGAAGAGCTGGGCGTCGTAGTGGGTGTGTAAATCGACGAAGCCCGGGGCGACAATCATGCCGTCCGCGTCGATAATCTCTTTGCCCTGATGGGACTTGAGATTCCCGACTTTGGCGACCTTGCCGTCCTTGATTCCGACGTCGGCCCGGTAACGTGGCATCCGCGTACCATCGACGACGATGCCGCCTCTGATAATTGTATCAAACTCAGCCATGGCGTAACCTCCCCAAAGTTAACCGACGTTAATCCGATTCTCAGTTTCAACTCACATATGTTAGTTCAATCCCCGTTTATTTGACTTGCTCCGTCAGGCCGCGAGCTTGATCAACGGCCGGCCGCGGCCAGTGAGATCTCATCGCTCGCAATCGTGCGGTGTGGATTGAAGTAGGGCAGGACGTTTTTGCCGATCAGCCGGATCGATTTCATAATCGTCTGATGCGGTATGCGGCCGGACTGCTTGAAGAAGATTACCTGGTCGACGCCCGCCTTCTGGAACTGTTCCAGCTTGCGGTTCACGTAATCGGGATCACCGACGACGATCATGTCGTGCGCCTTGAGCTGCGCGTCGGTGGCATCGGCCGGGTTTTGATCCATCGCGAACAGATTACGCAAGTATTCGTAGGAATAGAGCTTGTTCTTGGCCATCAGCGGTTCGAACAGCTTGGCGACGTTATGAAAAAACCAGCGCGCGCCGGCGAGCCCCGCCGCTTCGTCTTCCTTGTTCTCGACCACCGTGCAGAGGGCCACTGCCGCGAAGTTTTCGTTGGGCACCTTGGGGACGAGGTCGGTGCGATGGGTGGACGCTTTGCGGAAGCTCTCCAGGGACTTTTGCACGTTCTCCCAATTGAAGTTGAAGCTCAGCACGCCGAGTCCGCGATCGCCGGCCATCTCGTAGCTCTCGGGCGCCGTGCACGCCATCCACATCGGCGGATGGGGTTTCTGGATCGGCTTGGGCACGACCCGCCGCGGCGGTACCTTGATCAGCTTGCCGTCGTACTCGAGAATCTCCTCGGTCCACGCCTTGACGATAATATCGAGCGCCTCGCGGACCTCCGCGCGGGTCCGGTCGTAATCGACGCTGAAGCCGTCGAGCTCCTGCGCGGTGGTCGAACGGCCCGTGCCGAGCTCCATGCGGCCGTTGCTCATGATATCGAGCACGGCGGCCTGCTCGGCGACCTTAATCGGATTGTTGAAGTTGAAGGGCAACAGCCGGACGCCGTGCGCGATCCGGATATTCCTGGTGCGCTGACTGACCGCGCCATAGAAGACCTCGGGCGCGGAGCTGTGCGAGTATTCTTCCAGGAAGTGATGCTCGACTTCCCAAACGTAATCCATCCCGACATGATCGGCCAGTTCGATCTGCGCGAGGGCTTCCCAGTAGGTGTTGTATTCGCTGAGCGCGTTCCACGGCCGTGGCGTCTCCATCTCATACAGCAAGCCGAACTTCATAAGGCGGTTCCTCCCGCACGATTGTTAAGTTGCTTAACAGTTTTTACTCGGTAAGCTTTACCGCGAAAACGATTTACTTGTCTAGTAGTCCGCGTTCGGTTAAAAATCAACCTTATGAGCGATGTGGTGAACGGCGGTGGGGCGAGTGGGCGTCGCTCGAAGGTGGTTCGGCGGCATGCGGCCGAATTGCTGGAATTGTTCTACCCAATTCATTACCGGGGCAACATGGCGGCCGAGGACGCCATGCGTGGCGACCTCACGCGCAAGCAGGCCGCCATCCTGTGGTTGATCCGATCGGCCGGCAGCGAGGATGGGCGTTGCCTGCGCCGCAAGGAGATTGTGGTCCGGCTGCAGGACTGGTTCGATGTCAGCAGTCCGGCGGTCACCCAGGCCCTGCGCAGCATGGCGCGCCCGCCCCTGGGCCTGGTGCGCCTGGTTGAGGATGTGGACTCGGGACGGGAAAAAAGGGTGTTTCTGACGCCGAAGGGCGAGCGCTTTTTGCAGACCATGGTCGAGCGGGGCCGCGATTTTTTACAGAAGATGGTCGTCGAGCAACTCTCCGAGCATCAGATGAGCCAGGGCATCAAGTTCTTGCGCGCCGGCGTGGAGGCCTTTGAGCGTATCCACGCGAACGCCCTCGACGGCGCGAAAAACGTCGGGCGGAAGTCACGGGCGCGTACGGATCGCGGGCCGGGCCTCAAGCGAACCGCAACCCGGACGCCGGACTCCTCAACGGCGGTGGCTGAGGATCGCCTGCCCGTGGCGCCTGAAGCGACCGTCAATTGAGCCTGATTCGCGGCTGCGCCGGCCGAGTTCGCCCGGTCATTTGCGGTCGGGCTTTTCCAGATGACCGCCGAACTCGAAGCGCATCGCCGACAACAACTTGTTCTGGAAGTCCGCCATCCCGCGCGAATTGAAGCGCTCGTAGAGCGCGGTCGAAAGGACCGGGGCCGGCACCGCCTCGTCGATCGCGGCCTTGAGCGTCCAGCGCCCTTCACCCGAGTCCGACACCCGGCCACCGAAATCCCCTAGCGCCGGATCCTTCGCCAGCGCCGTTGCCGTCAGGTCGAGCAGCCACGAGGCGATCACGCTGCCACGGCGCCATACCTCCGTGATGTCGCGCAAATTGAGGTCGTATTGGTAGTGCTCCGGGTCGCGGAGCGGAGTGGTTTCCGCGTCGACCTCGTGTTCGTGCTTGCCGACGTTGGCATTGTGCAGAATACCCAGCCCCTCCGCGTAAGCCGCCATCAGTCCGTACTCGATTCCATTGTGCACCATCTTGACGAAATGGCCGGCGCCGTTTGGCCCGCAATGCAGATAGCCGAGCTCGGCGGTGCCGGCGAGCTGCTCGCGTCCCGGTGTGCGCGCGATATCGCCCGCTCCCGGCGCCAGCGTCCGGAAGATCGGGTCGAGATGGCGCACCGCGGTCTCTGGTCCGCCGATCATCATGCAGTAGCCGCGCTCGAGGCCCCAGACCCCGCCGCTGGTGCCGACGTCGACATAGTTGAGCTGTTTCGCCGCCAGCTCCCGGGCGCGCCGCAGATCGTCGACATAGTACGAATTGCCGCCGTCGATCAGGATGTCGCCCGGCTCGAGATGCGGCACGAGATCATTGATAGTCTTGTCCACCACCGCCGCCGGGACCATCAACCAGATCGCCCGCGGTTTAGTCAGCTTCTGCACCAGGTCGGCCAAGGCCGACGCGCCGACCGCCTTTTCATCCGACAACGCCCGCACCGCCTGCGCCGACATATCGAAGACCACGCATTGATGGCCGCCCTTGAGCAGTCGCCGGACCATGTTCGAGCCCATCCGCCCCAATCCGACCATTCCCAGTTGCATCGTATAATCCTCTTGGCAGTGATTGCTTAGGTTAGTGAATCCCGAACCGCTCTCAGGTGCGGGATCAAACGCTACACGCGCGTGAATTTAAGCTGAGGCCTTTTTGCTTTCGCGGTAGCGGCGAATCAGACTATTGGTTGAACTGTCGTGCGCCAGGGCCGCCGCCGGATTCTCGAGCTCGGGAATGATCCGCTGGGCGAGCACCTTGCCCAACTCCACGCCCCACTGATCGAACGAGTCGATACCCCAGATGGTCCCCTGGGTGAAGACGTTATGCTCGTAAAGCGCGACCAGCTTGCCCAACGCGTCCGGAGTCAGGCGATCGAGGAAAATGGTATTCGACGGCCGATTACCTTCGAACACCCGATGGGGCATGAGCCAGTCGGGCGTGCCCTCGGCCTTGACCTGCGCCGGCGTTTTGCCGAAGGCGAGGGCCTCGGTTTGCGCGAAGACGTTCGCCATCAGCAAATCGTGATGACGCCCGAGCGGATTGAGCGAGTGGCCGAAGGCGATGAAGTCCGCCGGGATCAGGCGCGTACCCTGATGGATGAGCTGATAGAAGGAATGCTGTCCATTGGTGCCCGGCTCGCCCCAGTAAATCGGACCGGTGTTATAATCCACCTCGGTGCCTTCGAGCGTGACATGCTTGCCATTGCTCTCCATCGTCAATTGCTGGAGATACGCCGGGAACCGCTTCAGATACTGATCGTAGGGAAAGACGCCGACGGTGGCCGCGCCGAAAAAGTTGTTATACCAGACCGCGAGCAAGCCCATCAGGACCGGAAGATTCTGCGCGAACGGCGCGCTGCGAAAGTGCTCGTCCATCGCGCGGAAGCCCTCGAGCATCGCGCGAAAGTTATCCGGGCCGATCGCGAGCATGGTCGACAGGCCGATCGCGGAGTCCATCGAATAGCGCCCGCCGACCCAGTCCCAGAAGCCGAACATGTTGGCGGTATCGATCCCGAACTTCGCGACCTCGGTGGCGTTGGTCGAAACCGCCACGAAATGCCGGGCCACCGCTTTGACGTCGCCGCCCAGGGCGGCGAGCAACCACTCGCGCGCGCTACCCGCGTTGGTCATCGTCTCGAGCGTCGTGAAGGTCTTCGACGAGATGACGAACAGCGTCTCGGCCGGATCGAGGTCGTGCGTCGCTTCGGCGAAATCCGTACCGTCGACGTTCGAGACGAAACGGAAGGTGAGCGCGCGATCGCTGTAGTGGCGGAGCGCCTCATAGGCCATCACGGGTCCGAGGTCGGAACCGCCGATGCCGACATTGATCACGTTACGGATGCGCCGGCCGGTATGGCCCTTCCACTCCCCGCTCCGGACGCGGTTGGCGAAGGCCGTCATCTTGTCGAGGACGGCGTGGACCTCGGGCACGACGTTGACGCCGTCGACCACGATGGACGCGCCTTGCGGCGCGCGCAGCGCGACGTGCAAGACCGCGCGATGCTCCGTGACGTTGATCTGCTCGCCGGTGAACATCGCGTCGATTCGCGCGCGCAGGCCGGATTCCTCCGCGAGCTTGAGCAACAGGTCGAGCGTTTCGCCGGTGACCCGGTTTTTGGCGTAATCGAGATAGACCCCGGCGCCTTCCGCATTCATCCGGTCGCCACGATTCGGATCGTCGGCGAAGAGCTGGCGGAGATGGAGCGCTTTGACCGCCTCGTAATGGACTTCGAGGGCCTTCCACGCCTTGCGCTGTCGTAAGGGTGCGAGATTCATGACGGTATCCTCATGGGTACTCTGCCATGAAAACCGTCGCGAGACGACGGTGCGCATGCGCCCGTGAGTTAAGGGAAGGCAGCCGGTAACATTTGGATCGTGATGGCAAAACGCGGACCGCAGCGACGGCAGCGGCGTGTGCCACTGCCGTCGTGCGGAAGAACGGTCGTGGGAGAACGGCCGTCCTTTTCGCTTACCGGCAGAACTTCATGCAATCTTCCCTACGGCGTCGTCAGAAGCCGAAAGCGATAGAACCGGTGTATTGGTTGAAGCCCTGGCCATTGGCGAGCGTATTGAAACGCCACTCCGCGCCGGCGGTGCTCTTGTCGAGCAATCCCTGCGCCGCGGGTATGTCGAACAACTTGCCAAGGCGCAAAGCCGAACCGAAGCCGAAAACGCCACCGGGTTGAAAGTCGGCGTCTTCATGACGGAACCCGTTCCCGGCCATCGAACCTTTCACGACCACGGGCGTGCTCATCATGCTGATCCAGATGCCTGGTCCGGCAAGGATGTAAGGATCGACGAAGGAGAGCTGGGGTAATCCCATCCGAGCCAAGTCAGCGTGGTACTGGACGGTGGGCTGGAGTTCGAGCGTCGCCAGCCACGTGCTGACGTCGCCGGTCACTCCTAATTGACTCGTAAGATTGGCTTTCGTGACCGCGTGATTCCCCAGGGTCGCGCCGACCATCATCTCGCCGCTGACGTAACCGTAGGGAATACCGTCTTCCTCAGTCAGCAGCAGGTCCCTCAGGTTGACTCCATAGAAGAACCCGCCGGGCATCTTGTAGGGCGATTCCGACCATCCGGCACTGAGGGCCACCTGCACGGGAGTGCCCCCGCTGCGGGCTGAATATTGCGAACCTTCGCCCGCCGCGTTGGTTTGCGCAATCTGTGAGGAACGCGAGGTCGCGTCGACCTGCTGTCGCAGTTGCGTGACCTCCGCACGCAACTCGCCATTCTGGCGTTCGAGCGTATCGAGTCGCTGCAAGATAGCGGTCGTCGAGGCCGTATTGTCCGATGACTCCGCATAGGCGGCCAAGGCGGGCATCACCGCAAGAATCGCCATAAACCCGACGACGCGCCCGATCAAATCGCCAAACCAATGTCGCCTATCACTCCCAACCGGCATAAAACACCTCCGCGGAGCCGAGGGCAGCAATGGTTATGCCACCGGGAACGATGCGACCAATTTCGCGCCTGGCGAAACTCGCTTGTCCGGGCCGATGTGCTAGAGTTTCACGCCACCATGTCCAGCCCGGTTCGCGTCGTCGTCGCAACTTCCAAAGAATCCACAGCGCCGCCCTACTTTCATCTGTTGTGGGACAGCGAGCTGAAGGAGCTGCGGCCGATCCTCGAGGTGATCGCGGCCCGGCGCAAAGAGGTATTGGCGGACTGGCTTTACCTCTACACCTTCCATTTCGGTCGGGCGCGCGCCCTTTCAGACCACGATTTTCTCAAGATTTTCGGCGCCGAACTCGAGGCGACGGTGCGCGATCTGCTCGCCCACAACCTCGAACAGTTCGTCAACGATACCCGCAAGGCCGGCGAGCAACTCGCCAGTCTGCGCGTGCCCTTTGCCGAAGTCGTGGTCTCGATGCATCTTTTCGAGGAAAGCGCGACGCGCGCCTTCCCGGCCGACGCCGATGCGCATCTCTACCATGTGTTCGATAAGCTCAGTCACATTCGCATAATTGCCCTCGCGCAAAGTTACTTCGGCGCATTTTCGGCGCTCGCCGCGACGCAAATCGAGGAACTCGAGGAGCAGGCCCGGGCGACGCCAGCCGAGGCCCGCTCCTACTTCCACGGGATGGTCGGGGCCAGTGCGGAGATGCGGCGGCTTTACCAGCGCGTCGAGGCTGCCGCCGCGGTGCGCGCCACGGTGCTGGTCGTGGGTGAGACCGGGACGGGCAAGGAGCTGGTGGCCCGCGCGCTTCACGAGAGCGGGCCCAATGCCCAGGCGCCATTTATCGCGCTCAATTGCGCGGCGCTGCCTCGGGATCTGATCGAAAGCGAACTGTTTGGCTATCAACGCGGCGCTTTCAGCGGCGCGACCGCTGATTACCTCGGACTTTTCCGTGCCGCCGAGGGCGGAACGCTGTTTCTCGACGAGATCACCGAGATGGCGGTCGAGACGCAAAGCAAACTCCTGCGGGCGCTGCAGGAGCGCGTGATTCGCCCGGTCGGCTCGACGCGCGAGGTCAGTGTGAACGTGCGGCTGGTGGCGTCAACCAATCGCGATCCCGAGCTGGCGGTGACTGAGGGGCGGCTGCGCAAAGACCTCTTTTATCGCCTGTACGCCAACGTGCTGCATACGCCGCCCTTGCGCGAGCGAATCGACGACATCGAAATGCTGGTCAAGCATTTCATTGGCCTCTTCAATCAGCGGACCGCCCGCAAGCCTCCCGTCGAAGGGATCGAGCCGCGCGCGCTCGAAGCATTGCAGCGCCATAGCTGGCCGGGCAACGTGCGTGAGCTCGCCGCCGCGATCGAATCGGCGTTTACCTTCGGCATCTCACCGTTTATCCCGCTTGAGGATCTGCCCACTGCGATCACCGGCCATCATCAAACGGCCGCCCTCAACCACAGTTCGCAGCTCCCGGTGACCAGCATGGCGGAAGCGGAACGCGAGCTGATTCAGCGTGCGCTCCAGATGGCTGAGGGCAACAAAACTCGCACGGCGCAGATCCTGGGCGTTTCGCGCAAGCAGCTCTACGCCAAGATTGCCAAGTACGGCCTTGCCGTCGATTAGCCGCGTCGGAATTACCGACTAGTAATACGCCTCGGTGAGCGGGTCGGAAGTCCGTTGTCACTGGAGTTTTTGGTTCGAAAGGAAACAGGAGTTACGTTTCCTTTCGCAACGTTCAGTTTGACTCCGCCTGCGTAGATCTCCGCGTCGAACCGCAAAATTGAACATAACCGCTGGTGGCACGAACGATGCTCCGACGGCGATCGCGACGTCGACGTAAAGCGGCTTGCGCGCGCGGCGAACGAAGGAGGCCCTCGCTATGAAATTCGGCATGCTGCACCTGTTTGAGAACCCGATGGAAAAGACCGAGCATCAGATTGTCAAGGAGCAACTCAATCTGATGCGCGCGGCCGAGGATTACGGCTTCGATTCGATCTGGCCCGCCGAGCATCACTTCAGCGAATATGGCTACTGCGCTTCGCCCGTGGTGACCTTGGCCAATATCGCCGCGGTTACGAAGCGTATCCGTTTGGGTACTGGCATCGTCGTGCTGCCGTTCCACAATCCGCTGCGGGTCGCGGAGGATTACGCGATGCTCGACCTGATGAGCGATGGGCGCGTCGAGTTCGGCGCCGGCCGTGGCTATCAGCCGATTGAGTACAAGGGCTTCCAGGTCGATCAGACCAAGTCGCGCGGCATCTTCAACGAAGCGATGGAGGTCATCCTGCAGGCCTGGACGCAGGAGCGGGTGAATTTCAAAGGCGTCCATTTCAATTATGAGGATCAGGTCGTGCGGCCCAAGCCGCTCCAGAAGCCCCATCCGCCGGTGTGGGTTGCCGGCATCAGCGACTCGACCTATCCGATGGTCGGCAAATGGGGCTTCAACCTGCTGTGCGCGCCGGTGTTTGGTTTTCAGGGGAAGAGCGCCGACGCGCTACTGACTGCTTATCGCGACGCGCTGCGCGCGGGCGGCCACGATCCGGCGACGAAGGAAATCGCGGCGCTCACGATGATCTATTGTGGCGAGACCACCAAGCAGGCGCGGCGTGACTTTGCTGATCGAGTCATCTGGTACTACCGCACAATCTCGAAATATATCGCGCCGCCGGCCGGCCAGGAGCCGGTCAAGGGCTACGAGCTATATGCCAAGACACGCGAGCTTGCCGCCAATATCAATTGGGAACAACTCCTCGAAGCAGGTGCGGTGATCTGCGGCGACCGTGACCACTGTATCGATGAGATCAAAAAGATGGAGCAGCGTTACGGCTTTACGCAACTGCTCTGCTGGACCCGGCTCGGCGGTCTCGACCACACGAAGGTGCTGCGGAGCATGGAGCTGATGCAGAAATATGTGATTCCGCATTTCAAAGATCCTACGCGGCAAGCAGCGTAACGATGTGGCGGTGAGCCGTTCGGTCAGGGAACGGCGGTTTTTGATCAATCGAATCGGCAGGAGGATAGACAATGGCAACTTATCAAATCATCTCGGCGGATTCGCACATGACCGAACCGCCGGGCCTTTGGACCGAGCGGCTCGACCGCAAATACCGTGACCATGCGCCCAAGGTGGTCGATGAGTACGAGGGCAAGAAAGGCGCGTATTTTGTCGCGGAAGGTCTCAAACCGTTCCCGGTCGGCGGCATTTTCGGCTCCGGGAAAACGGCGGAGGAGTTGCCGGCGCATTTTCGCAAGGGCTACGAAGCGGCTCCCAAGAGTGTGTGGGAGCCGGCCGAACGGCTCAAGGAGCAGGATCGCGACAGCGTCAAGGCCGAAGTCCTTTATACGTCGCTCGGGATGTTTCTCTACGGTCTCGAGGACGCCGAGCTGAGGTCGGCCTGTTTCAGCGTGTACAACGACTTCGTCGCGGAGTACTGCAAATACAATCCTAAACGACTGGTCGGACTTGGCCTGGTTACGCTTGAGAAGATCGAGGATGCGGTCAAGGAACTCGAGCGTTGCGCGAAAAAAGGGTTGCGGGGAGCAATGATCTGGGCCTCTCCACCAGATGAGCGTCCCTATACGCATCCCGATTACAAGCCATTCTGGACGGCCGCCGAAAGGCTGGACCTGCCGATTTCCCTGCACATCCTCACCGGGCGGCGCGGCAGTGGAATCGGCGGCCGGCGCAACTTCCTATCCAGCTATCTGGCGGTCCCGCACGGTATCCAGGACACCCTGGGCACCATGATCTTCGGCGGGGTGCTGGAAGAGTTCCCGCAACTTAAGTTGATCTCCGCGGAAAGCGACGTGACCTGGTTCCCGCATTTCATGTACCGGCTCGATCATGCGTACGACCGTTTTCGGCATTTCCAGGGCGTGACATTGGCGCTCAAGCCGAGTGAGTATGTCAGGCGGCAGGTCTATGCCACGTTCCAATTCGAGACGATTGGCCGGGATCTGGTCGACGCCTATGGGGTTGAACAAATGATGTGGTCATCGGACTATCCCCATACCGATTCGCCGTGGCCGCACTCGCGTGAATATATCGAGGGTGGGGCGTTTGCCCGGATCACGCCCGCGGAGACGCAAAAGATCGTCGCCGGTAATGCGGCGAAGCTCTACCATATCCCGCTGAGCTGAATTGCAAGTGCCGCGGTCGCTGGTGTTTGGGGGGATTGAAGCCAGCGATCTTTGCCGGGCCGGCGATACACTCAATGGCCCGGCGAGCGGCTTTCCAGAAGACGCTTGCGGAACCCGGCGGCGCGCGTTCAAGGCGCGACCGCCTGGACCTTGTTTTCTCGCCGAGATCTTCGATGTCGCCGATCCATGGTCGTACGGCGATCCCCCCATATTGAACGTTGGCGAAGCGACCTGGCAGGCGGTTGCGGGCCGCGCCGATCGAGTTGTAACAATGTGACACGCCAGCGCGCCGGAACAGAGACCGTACCGCGACTTGCGCGAGGAGCAAAGCAACATGATTCGGCTGACTTTCGTGCTGCGCCGTAAACCCGGCATGTCCCGTGCGGAATTCCAGCAATACTGGCGCGGGAATCACGGTCCGCTGGTCGCCAAACATTCGACCGCGCTCGACATCCTGCGTTATGTGCAGGTGCATACCCTGGACGATCCGATCAACGATCAACTGGCCGGGAGCCGTGGCGCGATGGAGCCGGCCTACGACGGGGTCGCCGAGCTCTGGTGGACGAGTCGGGAGAAACTACTCGCTACCTTCGGCAGCGCCGTTGGCAAGGCGGCCGCACAGGAGTTGCTCGAAGACGAAAAGCACTTTATCGATCTGGCGAATTCACCGCTCTGGTTGGCCTATGAATATCCGCAGGTCAACCCCGTGCCCGAGGAAATCGTCGCGCGGGAGCATAGTCCGCTGGTGAAGCTTTTCTTTTGCTTGCGTCATCCGGCGCACCTGACGCTCGAGCAGGCCCAGCTCTACTGGCGGGTGAATCACGGTCCGACGATCCGCGGCGTCGCGACCGGCATGCGAATGCGCCGCTATCTGCAAGTCCATCGCTGCGAGGACGATCTGGAGGGACAATTGCGAGCCAGCCGTGGCACGCGCGTCGCCCCCTATACCGGTCACGCCGAAGCGTGGTTCGAGCGTGGCGATCTCATGACGATTGCGAACACGCCGGAGGGCCGGAATGCGATGGCGATCGCGGTCGAGGACGAGACGAAATTTATCGACTTTGCCAATTCGGCGATGTGGATCGCGAAGGAACGGGTCTTTATCGACCGGCGCTGAATCGGCCGCGTCGGTTAATTCATGGGCCGACCCTGAGAATCCCGCGGTCAGGCGTTATTCGCGATTCTTGAGGCGGTCGCCCTCGCCGAGCCCGTACACCATCGCGGTCAGGCGTTATTCGCGATTCTTGAGGCGGTCGCCCTCGCCGAGCCCGTACACCATCGCGGTCTTGGTGGTGCCAAGCTTGATCCATTCCGCGCAGTCGAGCTGTACTCTTTTGTAGAACTCCTCGGAGAGCTCGAGCGCTTCCTTGCTGACTTCTTCCAGACGATCGAATTTGCATTGGAACGCGAATTCGCCCGACAAGGATTTTTCCAAGGCCCGGCTGCGCCAGATGGCGATGGTAACCTTGCCCTTGAAATGATGATGGAAGTGAATCATGCCGATGGTGTTTTGCACTTCTTCGACCGCGATATTATTGACCAGTTCGAGCTTGGTGCGGGGCTTTATGTCGATCCGCTTCAGCGTCGGGAAGGCGTGCGCAATATCCTCGATCCCGCGCTCGAGTTCGATTCCCGGCGAAGTGAGTACGCAGCCGTGCGAGAAGACGGTGCGCATGCCGCCCAGATGGTCGCGCTGGAGCAACAACTCCTCCTTGAACTTGACCTCGTCGTGACCTCCCAGGGTCGGCCGCACGTCGACCGCGGCCGCAGCCAGCAGGTCGGGATCGCGGAACTTGAAGGTGAGTTCGTGGGTCGAGCGTGGCCATCCCTGATCGTAAAAAGTCCGCTTGCGCAGAATGAAATGATGGTTGTAGAGGTCGAACTGCGGCGTGTCGTAAAAGAGTACTTCCCGGACCTGGCTGTCGAAGGCGTGGCGTTCGGTATCCACCCGCAGGCCAAGCTTCCTGATGGTCTTGTTCGCGTCTTCCCAGAATTCAAGAAAGCCGCGCTTGCTGGTAAAGCGATCGGGCTGGAGCAAAATCTTGTATTCGCGGTAGTGGACGACGTCGTCGGCCAGATGCCTGGTTTCGGGATGCTTGCTTATGTGTTTATCCATTGGAGCTTTAGCCTTCCGTTGCTCGCCTGACGCCTGGAGCGCAGGGGAGTTCCGTCATATCAGCCGCAACGCGAACCATCCGACTATTCCGCCCGCCAGGATCAGCAGGGCGGGATTAACATGCCGAATAAGCAGGATGAGCGTAACGATCAGCGTGATTGCCACCGTTGTCAGATTGTGGCGGTTCGAATGATCGAGATTGAAAGTCGCCGTCCGTCCGATGGCGTACACCCCCGATAGCATCAGCCCGACCGTGATGGGCGCCATGCCACGCTGCACCGCGTCGCGCCAGGGTGAGCCCTCGAAATGATCCCAGATTTTGCCGACGGCAAAGGCGAGTGTGCACGAGGGCAAGTAGAACGCGATCAGAACCAGCAGTGCCCCGGTAAACCCTGAGACCTTATATCCGATCAGGGCCACCATATTCATGTTGGGCCCGGGAGAAAGCTGGCCCAGACTATAGAAGTCGGTGAATTGTACCGCGCTCAACCATTGATGCAGCGTGACGGTCTCGTACTTCATCTGGGGCAGCACGGCGGTCCCACCGCCAACCGCAAGAAGCGAGAGCAGCGCGAACACGTTGACCAGATTGATGTTTTTCTTCATGACGCGGCCGGGGCCTTAGCGTTTGCCTTGTCACGCGCCAATTCGCCGTGATGGGCTGCCAGTTGCGCATGAAAAGCGGCCTGCCGGGCGTGGTACGCCTCGAGTTCGGCCGGCGCCGGACGGTTGGCCCAGATTGCGATCGGAGCCAGCACCACCAGTACCGGTACCAGCGAGATATGCCAGACGCCGACCAACAGGAAAGCGCTCGCGAGGATCGCGAGGTCCGAGCCGAACGCGAGTTCGCGATGGCCGATTTGCAGGGTCACCGCCAGGATCAGGCCAACCGCCGCCGCTCCCACACCGCTCAGGCCGGCGGCCACCTCGGGATTACCCTTGAAATGGGCATAGAACAGGCCCAGCCCGAAAACCGCAATCGCTCCCGGTACAATAATGCCGGCCGCCGCCGCGATTGCTCCTCTGATACCCCCGAGCCGGCTGCCGACGATCACGCTCACATTGGTTGAAATCAGGCCCGGTACGGTCTCGCCGATCTCGAGCGAAGCGAGGAATTGATCTTCGTCAAGCCAGCGCTGACGCTCGACCAGATGCTCGCGCAGGTAGGCCACGAGACCGCCCCCGAAGCTCGTTGCTCCGATATAGAGGAAGACCCAGAAGATCTTCGTCAGACGAACCGCTGGCTGCGGCAATTCATTCACGACGCGTTTCCCCGTTCTTAGTGGACCGCCCGGGTGTTGCTTTTGCGCGAAGCGGAACCAGCCTTCGCGGCGTGCGGCTTCACGCTCGGGCACGACGTCCAAAACTCACTTTACTCTACCAGCGAACCACACAGTTGCCATCCGCAGGGGTGGCCCGCAAGGTGTTGCGGGACGCAAAGGGGGCCAGCCGACAGGCGGTGATATTTGACGCAAACGTCAAGACGTGGTAGCGCTTCGCCCCTAGAAGACTGGTTCGCTAGGGAGGAAAAATGACGCGAAAGAATTTCCGCTTCCTGAAGCTGGCGTCCGTTGTGGTAGTGGGCGGCGCTTTGATCTGGGTTTCCGCGCAATCCGTGGGCGCTCAGGAGATGGGTCCCGGCGGTCGGCTAATCACGGGGAAAGGACAGTTCCGCAGCCATTGCGCGCAATGTCACGGCATGGACGGCAAGGGCGACGGACCGGTCGCGCCGGCATTGAAGGTAGTCCCAGCCGATCTGACCATGCTGGCCAAGAACAACGGGGGAGTGTTCCCGGAGGAAAAAGTCATTGATGCGATCAAAGGTACCTCGTCGATCGGGGCCCACGGAACGGGGGGCGCTGGCACGCCTATGCCGGTCTGGGGACTAGCATTCCGTGCTTCGACCGAATCTGGTACAGGCGCTGACTTTACTCCGCAGGAAGTCGACAAGAAGATAAAGTTACTCGCAGGCTACATTAAGTCGATTCAAGTAAAGTAGGTCTAAAGCTCTTCGTAAAATCTAATCAAATTAA
>JBKQPD010000033.1:0-3836 GCA_052145175.1 Binataceae bacterium (SeqCode)
TTCGATCGATCGCGAACAGGGCGTTTCGAAAGCCGGCAATCCACGATTGCGAACGACGCTCATCCAGCTCGCTTGGCTATGGCTGCGCCATCAACCGCAATCAGCGCTGGCTATATGGTTTAAAGAACGGGTCATGTGCAACGGCGGCCGGTTCAAGAAGACGACCATCGTGGCGCTGGCCCGAAAGCTGCTTGTGGCTCTGTGGAAATATGTCACGGCTGGCGTTGTCATTGAAGGAGCCGTGATGAAAGCCGTTTGACGACAGGCGCTCACCGCATTCTCAAATCTTCCGGGGCTAAATCAGTCCTGGCGGATCCGGGTGGACGAACCGAAGATGACTATGGCTACGAAAAGCCGTCATCGAGAATGGTTCTCGTCTTCCTGAGCCCTCCCCGCCGCAAGCGGGATCTTGGTGCAGCCGTCGCAACCGGCGACCGAATGTGTGGTTTATCTGGTGCGCAAACGACCGGGTCGTGCAATCGGGCTCAGACCTTGGATGCCGAAACAGCCGCTGGAGTTTTACTCATGCGCGAGTGAATTTCAACCGTTGACCTAAACCTCCCCATGTGAGGTCATCTGGCTGATGCGAACCCTGAAGCCGGATTTCAAGACCATCGCGGATTTCCGGAGCGACAATCGCAAGGCTTTCCGCGCGGTGTTTCGTGCCTTCACCCTGCTGTGCAAGGAACTCAATCTGTTCGGGCGCGAGCTTTTGGCTGTGGATGGCACGCGCATCAAAGCTGTCAACAACAAGGACAGGAATTTCACCAAGGGGGCGTTGGAGAAATTCATCAAGGCGGTGGACGAGCGCCTCGACACTTATCTAAAGCGCCTCGACGAGGGCGATGTCGCGGAGAATGGAACGGACGGTTCGCGCGTCAAGAATCTCGCTGAAAAAATCGAGGCGCTGAAAAAGAAACGCGGCCGTTATGACGAGTTGCTGGCGGAGCTGGAAAAAAGCGGCGAGAGCCAGATATCTCTCACCGATCCCGACAGCCGCGCCATGGCGGCGCATACCAAGGTCGGCGTCGGCTACAATATCCAGGTCGCCGTTGACGCGAAAAACAAGATGATTGTTGAGCAGCAGGTGAGCAATCAGGTTGTCGGTATGGGGCTTTTGACGGAGACCGCCGAGCCCGCGCGCGAAATCCTCGATGGCGAAAATATCGCAGTCGTCGCCGATAAGGGTTATTTCAAGATCGAGGATATCGAGGCCTGCGAGAAGGCGGGCATGACGCCCTACGCGCCCAAGCCGCAACGTGGCCCGGCGGTGAAAAAGGGCCTGTTTCGCAAGGATGAGTTCCGCTACGACGCCGAGCGCGATGTGTATGTTTGTCCGGCGGGCGCGGAACTATCGCGCAACCACGAAAGCACGCTGCGCGATCTGAAACGGTTTCACTACACCAATCCGGCGGCGTGCGCGGCCTGTCCGCTGCGCCCGCGCTGCACCACCACCGCCGACCGCCGTCAGGTCACGCGGCTGGAAAACGAAGCGGTTCTTGACCGCGTGGCGGCGCGGCTGAAGGCGCGGCCCGATATTCTCGACAAACGCCGGGAGACCGTCGAGCATCCCTTCGGCACGATAAAGCAATGGATGAACCAGGGAGCGTTTCTGACGAAGGGGCTGGAAAAAGTTCGCGGCGAGTTCAGCCTGACGGCGCTCGCGTACAATTTGCGCCGCGCCCTCAACATCGTCGGGATTGACGGTCTGATGGAAGCAGTTCGGGCGTGAGGAAGGCGGCCATACGCGTCAAATAGCGACAAATTCGGGCCTGAGGGGACGCTCTGACCGCCTCGCGTCGCGATAGGCGGGATTTTCGCAAGGAATGCGCGGAACGCGCCGTTGCGCGTGGCGATAAGCCAGGCGGCGACTTGCGAAAGATGTTTCCACACGGTCTGCAAGAATTATGAGACACGCCGAATCCTTCGCGATCACAAGCGAAATCGTGATTTTTGCGCCTTTCGGACGCGTCGTCCGCTCGGTTCGCTAATGGCGCGTAGAACGCGGAATGGCGAAAAGCCGGAGCCCGCTTGGTTGACGATAGGCGGAAAGATGCGGTGCGCCGGGCCGTGGGGGCGTTGCCTGTCTCCATTTGGCTAGGATATTCTGGCTGGGAAGCGGAACACGACCACAACACAGCCCCATCACGTGGAGGTTTTTGCCATGCGAACGACGGTCGCCCTTACGAGCGTATTGCTATTCGTTACATCATTAGGAGGCGCGAAAGCAGAAACTGCACTCGAAGTCCAGTCATGGTGCGAGCCACTTGTTAGCGCACCAATTCCCGCACCGGGCATGATCCATATTGATCCGAAGGTTGATACATTTCAAACTGGCCATTGCTGGGGTGCGTTCGGCGCAATACAAGAAATGTCAAGAATAGCTTCTGATAATGGCATGATGCTTGGAATTTGTGCGCCAGCTGACAGCTCACGAACTCAGTTTATTAGGGTATTCTATAAATATGTAAACGATCATCCGGAGTGGGCAAACCGACCATTTGGTCAGATCGCGCGATTGGCTCTGGCGCGAGCTTTTCCGTGTGGGAGGTGACGAAAGGGCTAAGCACCGCAATGTTGCCCGAAGGAGTTGGAGGAGCTTTGTGGACGAAGCATGTATGAGAGACCTTCGGCACTGGGCGGCGGCGAATGGCAGTGTGAGAGAGCTTTGGCTTTTTGGAAGCCGTGCGAAAGGCACTTCGAGATTTGAAAGCGATGCTGATATTGCGGTTGCGCTCATCCCGCCGCAAGGAAGGTACGACTGGGCATTGGGCAACTATTTTGATCTCCATCCCCAATGGAAGGATCACCTCGAAGCAATTGTCGGCTGCGAGGTGGATTTGCGTTTGATTCTACCCGGTACGAGTCTCGATGTCGAAGTGCGGACGACAGGCAAATTGCTTTGGGCTCACGCCTGACGCGTGACAGCCGGTTGAAATTTTCGAGTGTTGCAAAAGTCAAGAATTTTGACACGCGCGGAATCGTCCGGAAAATGTGAGAAAATCGGGTTTTTCCCGCGCGCGGAGCGGATTCGCGGAAGCGGCATTTATGGAACGACGCTTCGCGCCTTCGGTTCGATCAAGCAATGGATGAATCAGGGGGCCTTCCTCATGCGTGGCCTCGAAAACTTGCGCGCCGGCTGGGTTGCCGGTTGCATCAATCAATCCCACGCCATAAGCCCGCCGATTGCGTTGAACTAACGCGGCAAGCTCGGGGCCGAAAGCGATTCATGCCTATGCGCGCTGCCGCTCCTACGCGTGCAGCCGTTGGTCCAAAGCCCGGTTATGAGCTAACATTCCCATTCGATAACCCGATGAAGCCCGATGGAGGCCGGCCCACTTACAGGGCCGCCTTTGAGGTGTCTTCTCGCCGCGGATCCTAGGAAAGGGAATCCAATGTCGAACATGAAGATGCTTGTGCCGGCTGGGATTATTCTAGCACTCAATTTTACTAGCACGCAGGCCTCGAAGGCCGAGGATCGTGGTGGAAGTGATCGACGGCCTCGACTTGTCCGCGATGAGCGGCAGTTATCGCGGCTCTGGGTCGGCGTCGTATCATCCAGCGTTGCTGCTCGGCATCTTGGTTTATGGCTATGCGACTGGCGTGTTTTCGAGTCGCAAGCTGGAGCGGGCCAGCTATGACTCGGTGGCGTTTCGCTTCATTGCGGCTAACGATCATCCCGACCACGACACGATCGCTGCGTTCCGGCGCCGGTTTCTGAAGGAGATCGAAGCGCTGTTCGTTCAGGTGCTGTTGCTGGCGCGCGAGATGGGCGTGCTGAAAATGGGAACGATTGCGCTCGACGGCACGAAGATCCACGCCAACGCCAGCCGACA
>JBKQPD010000034.1:0-52590 GCA_052145175.1 Binataceae bacterium (SeqCode)
TGCGTTTTTGGCTGCGGCGGCGATCGCGATCGCGACAAGCGTCCGCTGATGGGTGAAATCGCCGGGCGCCTCGCCGACCTGCCGATCATCACTTCGGATAATCCCCGCAGTGAGGAGCCGCGCCGGATCATGGACGAGATTGAGGCCGGGATGGTCACGACCGCGCTCAAGCGGATCGACCCGCGCCAGGCGCGTATCCGGCCGGGCTACCTGACCGAGCCTGATCGGCGCGCGGCGATCGCGCTCGCGTTGCGCACAGCCGTGTCCGGCGACTTCGTGCTGATCGCGGGCAAGGGTCACGAGGACTATCAACTGATCGGCGATCGGCGGCTCGCCTTCGACGACCGCGCGGTGGTGCGGGAACTGACCGCCGCGATGGGCGTCTGAGCCGGCCGGCAACGCGATGCTCTATCTGCTCCTCTACCCGCTGCACGTCCGCTATCCGGCGCTCAATGTGCTGCGCTACGAGACGTTCCGCTCCGTCCTGGCGGGACTCACCGCGCTTGCGCTTTCACTCGCGCTCGGACCGCTGCTGATCGAGCGTTTTCGCGCGGCCAAAATCGGTCAGACGATCCGCGACGAAGTTCCGCAAAGCCATCAGAAGAAGGCCGGCACGCCGACTATGGGCGGTCTATTGATCGTCGCGGCAAGTCTCGCCGCCACGCTGCTGCTGGCCGATCCGCGCGATCCCTACGTCTGGATTGCCCTGTTCGTGACCGTTGGTTTTGGCGCGATCGGTTTTGCCGATGATTACCTCAAGCTCCGGCGCGGCCGCGGCAAGGGGCTCAGTGGCCCGCAGAAGCTCTTCTGGCAATTCGCCTGCGCCTTCGCCGCGGCGTTCGTGCTGTACGAGATCCTGGGGTTCAACCACACGCTCTATTTCCCGTTTCTCAAGCATCTCCATCCCTCGCCGCCAAGCTGGCTTTACGTGCTGTTCGCGACGGTCGTGATGGTTGGTTCGTCGAACGCGGTCAACCTGACCGACGGGCTTGACGGCCTGGCGATCGGCCCGGTGATGACCACCAGCTTTTGCTACTGGGTATTCACCTACGTCGCGGGGAATATCAAGTTCGCAACTTATCTCGATGTGTCGCACGTCGAGGGGGCGGGCGAGGTCGCGATCTTTTGTGCGGCATTGATCGCGGCCTCGATGGGCTTCCTTTGGTACAATGCCTATCCGGCCTCGATGATGATGGGTGATGTCGGCGCCCTTTCGCTCGGTGGTGCGCTGGGTGCGGTCGCGCTGCTGGCCAAGCAGGAACTGGTGCTGCCGATCGCCGGCGGGATTTTTGTGCTCGAAGCCGTCTCCGTGATCTTGCAGCGTTACTATTACAAGATGACGCATCGGCGCATTTTCCGCATGGCGCCGATTCATCATCATTTCGAGTTGGGGGGCTGGCCGGAAACCGTGGTCGTCGTCCGTTTCTGGATAATTTCGATTGTCTGCGGATTGGTTGCCCTGAGTACTCTGAAACTGAGATAGTCGCGGATTTTTGAGCGGCGTGGAACTTGAACAAAAGCGCGTTATGGTCATCGGGCTCGGCGTCAGCGGCCGCGCGGCGGCGCGCTTTCTCGCCTCCCGGGGGGCTCGTCTGGTGATGACCGATCGGCGTGAAACGCTCACGGCCGACAACTCGTCGGACCGGCTCCCGGACGGTACGGTGTATCTCGGCCCGGAAGATCCGGTGTGGCTCGAAGGCGTCGAGCTGGTCGTCGTGAGCCCGGGCGTGCCGCTTTCGTCGACGCTGGTCGCCGCCGCGCGCGCGGTAGCGATTCCGGTAATCGGCGAACTTGAACTGGGCTCCCGGTTCGTCACCGCGCCAATCGTCGCCGTGACCGGCACCAACGGCAAGAGCACGGTCACGATGCTGATCGCCGAGATTTGCCGCGCGGCCGGCCGCAAAACTTTCGCGGGCGGCAATCTCGGGACGCCGCTGGTCGAGGCGGTGGCGATGGCTCCCGAGGTGGCCGTCGTGGAAGTGTCGAGCTACCAACTCGAGACGATCGTCTGCTTCAAACCCGCGGTGGCGGTTCATCTGAATCTCACTGACGATCATCTCGATCGCTACCGCGATCGCGCCGAATACGGCCGGGCGAAGGCGCGCATCTTCGAAAATCAGGATGCCGGTGATTGGGCGATTCTCAATCGCGACGATCCGGAAGTGTGGCCGCTGGCCGCTGCCGTGCGCGCCCGGGTCTTCAGCTTCGGTCTCGAGCGGCCCGGGCGGACGCCGGCCCTCTGGCGCGAGGCAGACGCGATCGCGTTCGACGACGGCGCTCGGCGGGGTACGATCGGTCTCCGCGCGATGCGCCTGCCGGGCGCGCACAATTTGCTGAATGTGATGGCGGCGGTGGGTGCGGCGCTCGCGCTGGGAATTGCGCCTACGATCATCGAAGGGGCGCTCGGCGGCTTCAAGGGTCTGCCCCATCGGCTCGAAATGGTGGGCGAAAAAGCCGGGGTCGCTTATATCGACGATTCCAAGGGGACGAATGTTGGGGCGGTGGTCGAGGCGCTGGCCGCCGTGCGCGCGCCGGTCGTGCTGATCGCGGGCGGCGTGGACAAGCTCGGTGCTTACGAGCCGTTGCGCGGACCGCTCGCGGCGAAGGTGAAGCTGCTCATTCTGATTGGCGCGGCGCGCGCCCGGATGAGCGCGGCGCTCGCCGGCACGACCGCGATTGAATGTGTTGCGACGTTGGCTGAGGCGGTGGCGCTGGCGGCGCGGCGGACGCAAGCGGGCGATACGGTGCTGCTGTCGCCGGCCTGTGCGAGTTTCGATCAGTTCAAGGATTATGCGGAGCGTGGGCGAATATTTCAGGAGCTGGTTCGGGCGCTTTGAACGCCTGACGTTGCGGCGTCCCGACCCGTGGCTGGGCGTGCCGGCGGGCGCGCTGCTCGTGCTCGGCCTGTTGATGGTGCTCAATACGACCTATTTTCTCGGTCAGGAAAAGACTGGTGACGGGTTTCATTTTTTCAAACTGCAGCTTGCCCATATCCTTGCCGGACTCGCGGTCTGCGTGCTGCTTTCGCAATTCTCGCTCGCCGGGCTCCGCCGGATGGCGCTACCGCTCGCGATGGTTGCGGTCGCGATGCTGCTGATGGTCTGGGTGCCGGGGCTTGGCGTGGTGCGCGGTGGCGCGCGCCGCTGGGTCCACGTGGGGCCCGTGCTGCTCGAGCCCTCGGAGCTCGCGAAATTGAGCCTGGTGTTTTTTCTGGCGAAGTTTCTGGCCAAGCGGCAGGACGCCCTGCGCACGTTCGCGAGGGGACCACTGCCCGCGTTCATTCTGGTCGCGCCCGTCACGCTGCTGACCATTTGGCAGCCCGACTTCGGCGCCACCGTGATGGTGGTGCTGATCCTGTTCGCGATGCTGTTCGCGGCCGGCGCCCGCGCGCGGCATCTGGCGGCGCCGGGCGGCCTCGCGCTGGCGATCCTTGCTGTTCAAGCTGTAGCAAAACCCTACCGGTTGCGGCGGTTCGCGGGCTTCCTCGATCCGTGGCGGACCGCGCGCGGCGCGGGCTTCCAGCTCATCCAGTCGTTCATCGCGCTGGGCGCGGGCGGCGGCTGGGGCCAGGGACTCGGGGTCGGCCGCCAGAAGATGTTCTATCTGCCGCAGGCGCATACCGACTTTGTTTTCGCGGTCGTGACCGAGGACTTTGGTCTGATCGGCGCGTTTTTTGTCTTGATCCTGTTCGGGGCGATCCTCCTCCGCGGGATGTGGATCGCGCACGAGGAGCCCGATCCGTTTGCCAGCCTGCTCGCCACCGGCCTGACGATGCTGCTCACGCTGCAGGCGCTGATCAACATGGCGGTGGTGATCGGGTTGGTGCCGACCAAGGGTCTGCCGCTGCCCTTTCTCAGCTACGGGGGAACTTCGATGATCATCACGCTGGCGGCGCTGGGCGCGCTGCTGGCCTTGTCGCGACGCCCGGCGGTGCGATGAAAGTGATTATCGCGGGCGGCGGCACCGGTGGCCATCTTTTTCCCGCAGTCGCGGTCGGCGCCGAAATTCGTCGCCGGTCGCCGGCGAGCGCAGTGTTGTACGTCGGCGCGACCAATGGTCTGGAAGCGCGTTGGTTGCCGGCGCAGGGACTGCCCCACGAGCTGCTGCGGGTGCGCGGATGGACCGGCAAGGACCCGCTGACACGGCTCCGCGCGGCCGGCGAGTTCGCGGCGGCGGTTAGGCGCGCGCGCACGGTGATCCGCGACTTTGGCGCGAACCTGGTGGTCGGTGCGGGCGGTTACGCGTCGGCGCCGGTCGCGGTCGCGGCGATTCTCATGCGTATCCCGCTGATTCTGCTCGAACAGAACGTCCGCCCGGGCGTGTCCAACCGGATTCTCTGGCGGCTCGCGCGCAAGGTATGCGTCGGCTTTCCGGACTCGGCGGCGGCCTTTGCGCCCGCCAAGGTGGTCGTGACCGGCAATCCGGTGCGCTACGAATTGCCCGCCCGATCGGCCCCCGACTCCTCTGTTCCACTTCAAATCCTTGTTTTAGGCGGTTCGAGCGGGGCCCATCGTCTTAATATTGGAGTACTGAAAGCTTTCAGTATTTGGGCAAAAGGTGTTATAAAATTGACCCATCAGACGGGCGAGGCAGACGCGGGGATGGTGAGGGACGGATATGAGGCGCTCGGCCGGCCGGCGACGGTCGTGCCGTTTATCGACGATATGGGCAGCGCTTTGGGCGCGGCGGACCTCGTTGTGGCGCGCTCCGGGGCGATGACCGTCGCCGAAGTGGCGCTCGCCGCTTGTCCCGCGATCTTCGTGCCCTATCCGTTCCATCGTGATCGCCAGCAGGAGTTGAATGCGCGCGTAATCGAGCGTCGTGGGGGCGCGCGGATTGTTTTTGACGATGAACAGTTAGGCGCAAATCTCGCCAAAGTGTTAGAGGAGCTGACGGCCGATCGGGCGCGTCTGCGTACGATGGGCGAAGCCGCCGCCAGCGTGGCGATGCCTCACGCGGCGGAAAAAATCGCGGCGCTTTGTCTCGCGACGATGACCGGCGAGGAGCGGCCCGGATGAGCGGAATGTCGCGCACCAGAATCCTCGACCGCCGGCGCCGGCTCCATTTTATCGGGATCGGCGGCGCCGGCATGAGCGGTATCGCGGAGCTCTGCCAGCGTCTGGGCTTTGTTGTGAGCGGCTGCGATCTGCAGCAGACCGCGGTGACCACGCGGCTGGGGGAGTTGGGGATCGCGATCACCTATGGCCATCATCCTGGCCATCTCGGCCCCGAGCTCGACGCGGTGGTCATTTCCTCGGCGGTCAAGTTCTCGAATCCGGAAGTCGCCGCCGCCCGGGCGCGGAAGATTCCGGTGATTCCGCGCGCCGAGATGCTCGGTGAATTGATCAGGATGGCGCGGGTTGGAATCGCCGTGGCGGGCACCCACGGCAAGACCACGACGACTTCGCTGATCGGGCTGATTCTGGAAGAAGCCGGACTCGATCCCACGATCGCGATCGGCGGCAACCTGCGGGCGCAAGGCGCCAACGTTCGCCTTGGCGGGGACGAATTCATGGTCGCCGAGGCGGACGAGAGCGACGCATCATTCCTGTTGCTCGCGCCCGCGATGGCGGTGGTCACGAATATCGATCCCGAGCATCTCGATCACTACGGCACGATGGATCGGGTGCGCGAGGCGTTCCTCAGTTTCATCAACCGCATCCCGTTTTACGGCGCGGCGGTGCTGGGACTCGACAGTGTGAACGTGCGCGGGCTGCTGCCGGCGGTGCGCAAGCCCGTCGTGACTTACGGGGTGGCGGCCGACGCCGACTTGCGCGCCGAGAAGATTGTGATCGACGGCCTCTCGACCCACTTCGAGGTGGTGCGCGACGGCGCCGTCCTTGGGGCGGTCATGGTGCCGACCCCGGGCCATCATGTGGCGCTGAACGCGCTGGCGGCGATCGCGGTCGCGCTGGAACTCGGGATCGAGTTCGCGGTCGCGGCGCGCGCGCTGACCCGGTTCAGCGGCATCTCGCGGCGGTTCGAAATCAAGGGCGAGGCGGCCGGCCGGATCGTGCTCGACGATTACGCGCATCATCCGGCCGAAGTGCGGGCGACGCTCGCGGCGGCGCGCGCGGCCTTTCATCGGCGTACCCTGGTGATCTTTCAACCCCATCGCTACACGCGGCTGCGCGATCTGTTCGACGAATTCGTCACCGCGTTCGACGACGCCGACGTGCTTTATCTCGACGACGTGTACAGCGCCGGCGAAGAGCCCCTGGCGGAAGTTTCGACGCGGCGCCTGTACGAGGCGTTGCGCGCCCGCGGCCATCTCGAGGTGCGCTATCTCGGCGACGAGCCTGACGGCGCGGTCAAGGTGGCGAGCGAATCGGCGCCCAGCGATCTGATCATCTCGCTGGGGGCGGGCGACGTTTACAAGCTCGGCGAGCGCGTGCTGGCGATCCTCGCTGAAACGGAGAAACCCGATGAGCGCGCTTGAGCGGGAATTGCGGGCGCGCTTTGATGCGCGCCTGCGGCGCGATTATCCGCTCGCCGAGCTGACTTCGTTTCGTATTGGCGGTCCCGCCGACCTTTATCTGATGGTCGAGGATGAAGACGAATTGTCCGTAACTGTTGCCGCGGCGCAGCGCAATTCCGTGCCGGGCTTTTGCCTCGGCTCAGGCACCAATCTGCTGGTGAGTGATCGGGGCATGCGCGGACTGGTGATCAAGCTGGGTGCGGGTTTTGCGCGGGTCGAGCTCGACGGCCATGACGTGCGCGCGGGCGCGGCCGCGCGGTTCGGCGAGCTCGCGCGGATGACGGCTGAGCGCGGCCTGGCCGGACTCGAATTTGGTGAGGGTATTCCCGGCTCGGTCGGCGGAGGGTTGGTGATGAACGCCGGCGCCTTCGGTGGCGAGCTGGCCTGCGTCGTAACCGCCGTGCGGGGCGTCGACGCCAACGGCCAGCCGCGCGTCATGGCCAGGCACGAGGTGGGTTTCGCCTATCGGCGTACAGCGCTGCCGCCGGGCTTTGTTATCACGCGGGTCGATTGTACGCTGGCGCCGGGTGATCGTGAAAAGCTGCGCGCGCGGGTGACGGAGATCCATGCGAAGCGGATGAGCCGCCAGCCGGACGGCGTACCCAATGCCGGCTCGGTGTTTAAAAATCCGCCTGGGAGTTTTGCGGGGCGCCTGCTCGAAGCAGCGGGCCTCAAAGGGGAGCGCCGGGGCGGCGCGGCGTTTTCGACGCAGCATGCGAATTTTATCGTGAATCTGGGCGGCGCCCGGGCCGGCGAGGTGCGGACGCTGATCGAGCTGGCGCGCGAACGGGTCAAAGCGAGCGCCGGGGTGTGGTTGGAGCCGGAGGTCCGGCTGGTGGGTGAATGGTGAAGTAGCGGGGTGATGCGGCGGTGGCGGCGGCGAAGCGAAAGAAGGCGGTAAAAGGGTCGGAGTGGAGCTGGCGGCTGGCCGGCTGCGCGCTCTGCGCATTCTTCGCGCTGGGCGTCGCGACCGGGCTCAGCGGCGGCGGGCATCAGCTCGCGCTGCGGGTTACCGCCCTGATCCATCTGACGCCGCGCGTGCCCGCGCCTGTCGCGGAGAACGCGCCCGCCCCGATTACCGGAAATCTCACTGGATCCGCGACCGCGCAAGCCGCGCGCGCGGCGCTCGCGCTGGTCGAGCGCGGCGACGGCTTCTATGCGCTCGACGCGGCGGGTGGCCTGCGCGGCCCGGTCTCGCCGGCGGCCGAAAACGATATGCCGATTCTGAGCGGCGCGGCGGTGGCCAACGCCAGCGCGGCGCGGTTGCTCGATTACGCTTCGATTCTGGTGCGGGCCGAGGCGAGTCTCGGGCGGGCGATCTCCGAGCTGCGGAGTGAGGCGGATGACGACGGCGTGCTCTATCTGGATCGGCCGCCGCTCTCGATTGCGATCGATTTCGCGCACGCTCCGGTCGAGCTCGAGCGCGCCAATCGAGTCCTCGCGCTGTGGCGCGGTCATCGGGACCTGCTCGTCGCGCTCGACATGACGGTGCCCGGACAGGCGGTGGTGCGGCTGCGGCCGGCGGCTCTGCGCACGGCCGCGCGCGCGCCGGCCGGGATGGGCCACGGCGGGCGCAATCCCGGGCCGGAGGTCACGGCGAGCCGATGAAGAACACGCTGAGCGGAGTCGACGTCGGCACCAGCAAGGTTTGCGCGCTGATCGCGGAGCAGGCGGCCGACGGTGCGCTCGCCGTAATTGGTCAGGGCGTCGCCCCATGCAGCGGGTTGCGCAAGGGCGTGGTGGTGAATATCGAGGCGACGGTCGACGCGATTCGGGCCGCCTGCGCCGAAGCGGAGCGCAGCGCCGGCGTGCGGATCGGCGCGGCGGTGGTCGGCGTCGCCGGCGCGCACATCCGGGGCCTCAATAGCCACGGTATCGTGGCGGTGCGCGGGGGCGAGGTCGGTGAGCGCGATGTCGAGCGGGTAATCGACGCGGCGCGGGCCGTCGCGATTCCGCTCGATCGGCAGGTACTGCATATTCTGCCGCAGCAATACGCGGTCGACGACCAGGAGGGTGTGCGCGATCCGCGCGGGATGGCGGGCGTGCGGCTCGAGGCGCGGATTCATATCGTCACCGCGGCGCAAAGCTACGGGCAGAATCTGACGAAGTGCTGCGAGCGCGCGTCGATCACCTCTTCGGAACTGGTGTTCGAGCCGCTGGCTTCGGCCGACGCCGCGCTCTTCCCGGAGGAGCGTGAAATCGGCGTCGCCCTGATCGATATCGGTGGCGGGACCACCGGCATTATCGTTTTTCACGACGGTGCGGTGATGCACACGGCGGTACTGCCGCTTGGCGGTAATCATCTGACGGCGGATATCGCCGCGGGTCTGCGGACGCCGCTGTCGGAAGCGGAACGGCTCAAAATCCATCACGGCGTCGCCACCAATCAGGTGGTCGGGCGCGACGAAATGGTCGAGGTGCCCGGCGTGGGCGGGCGCGACCCGCAAGCGATCGCGCGCCGCCTGCTCGGCGAGATTATCGAGCCGCGCATGGAGGAGATCTTCGCCATGGCGCAGCGCGAGCTGCTGCGCTCGGGGGTCTGCGACAATCTTGGTTCGGGGGTCGTGCTGGTCGGTGGGACGTCGTTGCTGGAAGGCACGCAGGAGCTGGCCGAACGGATCTTCAATCTGCCGGTGCGGCGTGGTCTGCCGATCAATCTGAAGGGTTTGCCCGAGGAGTTGATGAAGCCGATGTATACGACCGCGGCCGGCCTGCTGCTCCACGCGGCCAACGGGCGGTCGCATAATGGCAACGGTCTCGTCCGGAACGGGCGCTGGGGCCGCGTCCGGACGCGGGTCGGCGATTGGATGAGGGAGTTTTTTTAAGCCTCGTAACACCGGATCAGGTGCAACGGAGCCAAGCAAGTGAGTCTGCGAGCTACGCTTAAGTATTGGACAAGTGTGATGAAGATAAACGGGGTTGGACGGCGCAATTCGGAGGCGGGGGCTGGAGGAGAGTCAGTGATGATCGAGTTGATTGAGAATGCCGATCCGGGTGCCCGGATCAAAGTAATCGGGGCGGGTGGATGCGGCGGCAACGCGGTGAATCATATGATCGCCGCGGGACTGCGCAATGTCGATTTTATCGCGGTGAACACCGACGCCCAGGCCCTGCAGAACAACACCGCGCCGATGCGGATGCAAATCGGCCAGATGCTCACGCGCGGGCGAGGGACGGGTGGCAATCCCGAGATCGGCCGCAAGGCGGCGCTCGAGGATGAAGAGGCGCTGCGCGAAGTCCTGGCCGACGCCGAGATGGTCTTTGTCACGGCCGGGATGGGTGGTGGCACGGGCACCGGCTCGGCGCCGGTGATCGCGCGGATTGCCCGCGAGGGCGGCGCCTTGACGGTCGGCGTGGTTACCAAGCCCTTTCAGTTCGAGGGCCGCAAGCGCATGGGTCAGGCCGATGAGGGATTGCGCGAGCTCAAGAATGCGGTCGATACGCTGATCACCATCCCCAATCAGCGCCTGCTCTCGATCGCGAGCCGCACGACCTCGCTCAAAGAGGCGTTCCAGAAGGCCGACGACGTGCTGCTGCAAGCGGTGCGCGGGATCGCGGAACTGGTCACCGTGCACGGGCTGATCAACCTCGACTTCGCCGACGTCCGCTCGATCATGGCCGAGATGGGCATGGCGATGATGGGTGCGGCGCGCGCGGCGGGCGAAAACCGGGCGCTCGAAGCCGCGCAGCGGGCGATTTCGAGCCCGCTGCTCGAAGACGTTTCGATCAAAGGCGCCCGCGGTCTGCTGATCAACGTGACCGGCGGCCCCGACATGTCGCTCTACGAGGTGAACGAGGCCGCCAGCCTGATTCAGGAAGAGGCGCACGAAGAAGCCAATATCATCTTCGGCGCCGTGATCGACGAGAAACTGGCCGACGAGATCCACGTAACCGTAATCGCCACCGGTTTTGGCGAGCGCGAACTGGAACGCCACGCCGCGCGCTACACGCCCTCGGGCACACCGTTAACCGCGCCCGTGCTGGCCGCGCCGACCCGCCCGATGGAGCCGCTGATGCCGCAGCCAACCGCGGTGATTCCGCCGCTTCCGCCGCGGCCGCCGCAGAACCCCGTGTTCAGCAAGCCGGTGCGGCGTCTCGGGATGATCGTGGACGACAGCACGCTGGATATTCCGGCCTTCAAGCGCAAGGCGGGCGAGAATCGCGGCGGTCCGACGCGGCTCGGTCAGAACGAGATGATCGAGGACGACGACAAGCTGGATATCCCGGCTTTTTTGCGCAAGCCAGGCGATTGAGTCGGCTTGGTCGCGCTGGGGCGCGGCCAAAATCGACCGTGCCGGAGGCACGGAACAGGGGGCGCGCCAGCGAAGCCGCAGGCGTAGCGAGCAGGTGAGTCTGCGAACTGCGTTCAGAAAAAAGCAGCCCGCGACGCGCGGCCAAAATAAGGACGACCGCCCATCCCGCTCGCCCGTCCCGTTTGGAGCTATTCGCCCGTGCCGCTCAGGTTGACGGTCTTCGTAATGCCGTCCGGCACGTCGGTAATCGTCAGCGTGTCGGTCTCCTTGCTGGCCACGCTCGGCGTGTAGGTCACACTCACGGCACAAGCGGCCGCGCCCAGCGTGCCGACGCAATTCTGGCTCGGGACGAAGTCCGGATTGGTGTTGGTGATGCTCGAGATAGTGAAGGTCGAACCGGTGGTGTTTTTGAGCGTCACGGTCTTGGCGGCGCTCGCCGTGCTGAGTGCTACCTTGCCGAAGTTAAGCGATCCGGGAGTCGCGGTCAGCTTGCCCAGAATTCCGACGCCGGTCACCGCGACCGCCTGCGGGCTGGTGCCCGCGTTGCTCGTGATCGTCAGCGTTCCGTTCGCCGCGCCGAAGGCGGTCGGCGCGTAAGTGATACTGCAGACCAGCTTTCCGCCAGGCGGAATCGTCACATTGTTGCAGCTTGAATCGGCGGTAAAGCCGGCGGAACCGACGATCGAGTCGATCAGTAACTCCGCTTCATACTTTTTGGGGTTGGTGATGGTCAGCTTCTTGACCTTGTTGGCCGCGCCGGCCACCGCGAAATTGACATTGCCGAAATTCAAGGTCGCGGGCGACAGCGTCAACACTTGCGGTCCGAGCGGGGTGACGGCGGCAAAGAACGTGGTCGCCAGCGCGTTGATATCGACGGTGCCCCATCCGGTGGCGAGGTCGAAGCCGGGTCCCGCCGCGTAGCCGCTGACTTTATGGAACGAGTTGTTACCGCTCGTGACATCTTGAAAAATGGCCCCGTGGCTGGTCGAGTTGGCCAGTTGATAGATTCTGGGATTGAGAGCGCCGAGTCGCGTCATGTTATTCTGCTGCGCGACGAGCTTGGTGATCCCCGCCCACGATGGCGCTGAAAGGCTGGTTCCACCAATAATTATCGGGAACGGAGTTCCAAAACCATCGCAACTGAAAGCGCAAGAGTCGTCCATGTAGATGAAAACGCCCGGAAAATTGGGACTTGCGATCAGCGCGACGTCGGGGAGGTCGCGCTTGTTGTCAGCGGGGACACCGAGCCCATACTGATATGCGGGCTTGGCGTAGTCGGGGCTCGCCCCACCGCCCCCCGCGCCGCCCGAAGCGATGCCGTCATTGGGGTCGTCCCAGACCCGGAGCGCGGTGCTCGTGACGATGCTCGTGTCGTTGCCGGACCCGTCATAGCTGGGATCGAACGAGACGCCGCCGACCGCGGTTACGTTGGGATCGGCGGCTAATTCACTGACCGTGCGGCTTTTGGCGACTTCGCATCCGATTTTGGAATTGAAGGTCAGTCCGGCTGCGCCCTGGTCGCCCGTCGAGATGAAAATCGACTGTCCCTGCAACGCCGCTTGCGCATAGATGGGCGACACCGCGTTGGTGTAGAAACTCTTGCCGGGGCCGCAGAGACCGAAGCTTACGCTGATCACGCCGCACGCGTTGTCGTTAACGGCCTGGCTGATTTCATCGACGATCGGTGCGATTACAGGCGCCGACGAGTTGCCGACGTAAAAGCGTGTGGCCGCGCCCGGCGCCACCGCATGCGACCATTCGAGATCGAGCAGGGCTTCAACTTCGTCGTTATTGAAACCCGGATCCGAACCGTTTACGACCTCGGTGGTGATGTCCGACGCGGCGTTACCAAAGGCGGTATTGAACGTATCGACCGAGCTCGGCTCGAAATCGGAATCGCCGACGAGCGCGATACAGTCGCCGCCGCCGCCGTTGATTCCGTTGGTGGCGAGCGGCGTCTCGTCAAAAAACGTCTGAAAGTCGGCGGGCCCGAAGGACTCGCCGACGCCACCAATTGACGCGTCAGGTGACGCCGTCGCCGGAAGCGCGTCGGTCGCCGATCCGTTGCGGCTCAGCGAGGCGTAAACTTTTGGCGGACCGGCCGCGCGCTTGGCGTTGAGGGGTATTTTGATGCTGGCCGGAGGCTGGGCGAAAGGCGGGACGAAATGCGAGTTTGCCACCGCCGCGCGCATGTTGTCGAGTCCATGGATCTGCGCAATCACGCCGGCGAATTGAGCTGGAATTATCGGATCTTGGATATTGCCGAAAATGCTGCCCTCGCCGTAACTGTAAATCGTCGTATGAAACGCTTGCTGCGCCTGCGCCACCGTGCCGGTGAAGCGGATGAGCCGCGCGCTGCTGCTCGCGGAGACGATCGTGAAGCCTTGGCCGGCAAGCCAGGCAACCACCGCGTCAACGTCGGCCTGCGTTGGATCGAACCGGGCGGCGAACTGCGCCGAGGTCAGCCACTGGTGATAGTTGGGTGACGCCGGGTCCTGGAGCTGGGCCAGCAACGCCTTCGCGCTAGCGGGGTCGCGCAACTGCAACGTCACCGCCATCGCGAGCTGGGCGTCGGCTGCACGCGTGCCGATCGGCGTCTCGGTCTCGGCGGCCGTCGGATGGTTGCCGATGATCGCGGAGGGCGCCTGGGCGAACGAAGGAACACTGTGCGTGAGCGACAGCACAGCTGCCAAACCCAGCAAACGGCTAAGCTTTTTAAGCTCTTTAAACTTACGAATAGCAAGCATCGCAACGGGACCCCTTTTTCCCGACAACGTTAGCTAAAGCATAAGACTTGACGACTTGTAATGCTATGCGAAATCGTGTTGGGCGTACCCTTCCGCTTATCGGTCATAATTCGAGATGGAGTCGCGCGCCCAGGACGGTGACCGGGCCACGGCCACCATTATAGCCCGGATTATCGATCTACTGAACATCCAGAGCGCTGAAGAGACCGTGGTAAAGCGGTAGCGGAAAATTAGAGGCGCTATTTACGGCGGACCTCACGCCGAATCAGTTTGCCGGAATCATCGTAATATTCCACGATATCGATAGAGCCGCGCTCTTGCGGGTCGCGCTCCACGATCGCAAGTCTGCCATGCCTGAATTCCTCGATTTTTTCCGGCTTGCCGTCGAAATTGTCATCGTGGATCTCGCGGATCAGGAGCCCATGCGAATATTCCTGGACGAGATCAACTTGGCCGTCGAAATTCCGATCGCTTTCAATATCGACCAGTTCGTTGGCTTTATAGGTTTTGACTATATCTGGCCGGCCGTCTCCATTCGTGTCGATGGCGATCTTGTAGGTGTCCTTATCGATCCGGTATACCCACTGGTCAGGGCGTCCGTCGCGACCGCGGTGCGTGACCGTGCGGTCGGGCTCCCGGTTGCAGCCGATTAATCCGCAAGCCAAAGCTGCCAGGAAAATCGCGGCTCTCCGCATGCTTTCTTATACCCGGCGTTCAATCTGCCCTCAACTTTGTTGTCTTGTCGTGACGGCTGCCTTACTTGCGCTTCCGTTAGCTGGCGCCAGGATAGAACGCGCGCCCATTCTGAGCCCACTCGCCACGGAACTCGTCCCGCTAGGTACGAGCCTGCGGTCGCCTCCGACGAGTCTGTTTCACCTAGCGCCATTTGCGGCTCCCGGCAGGCTGATTCTTGGGCCTTTGCCACAAGCGGGTCTTGTCCCGAGCGCGAACAGCAACGGCCGGGTTCACAACATCACGAGCCCTGGCTGCGCTGATTCGCGCGCCACCGGCAATCCGCACGGCCGCGCACCTCCTTTCGACTAACCGGCTCGAACAAACCGAACGCGAGTAGCGCGACCACCGCGCCGCAGTCGACGCGGTGGGAGTGTCGTGCGTGTCGGCCTCCGCCGACGGAGCGATACCCACGGGTTGTCTCGTCGCCGCGCCGGGAACCCAGGAGAAAGGTATGCCTTACCTTGTCTTCGGCGTTGCAGAGCGCCTACGCGGCGCGCGTCACCGACCTGCAGAACGCTAATCAGTTCTTTGCCGGAGAAGCGGCGTTGGAGCAGGCGAGGGGAAGTTCGTTGCCAAAGTGAAGCACATCACGATGAAAAGAGTATACGTAACGACCTTAGTGGGGCTGGTCATAGCTTCGATGGCGCTGGGCGCGCTCAGCGGATGTGACAGCCCGGCTAATCCGACCGCTAACGGGCCCTCACCATCCGAACTGCCCAGGCTGGTTCATCAGGCCGACGGTCGCGAGTTGATGGTGCTCACCCTTTCGCAAACGCCGGAAGGATCGATCGGCGCGGTAAAAGAGCTACCGCTCCCTGGCATTCTGGAAGCGATGGGCCAGGTGACCTTCGATGATCGCCTGGTATCGACCATCATCTCGCGGGTTACGGGGCGGATCGAGGAACTGCGGGCGTCGCAATGGGACACGGTACGGCGCGGCGAGCAGGTGCTGTCGCTGTACAGCGCTGATTTTATGACCGCCGAGGCGGAATACCTGGAAGGAACTTCCAGCGCGAGCCCAACCGGCGGTACAGGCTCGCACAGCGACGCCCTTGGCATGCCGGTCGGCAGCCTCAGCATCATGGCGATCCTGAAGGCAGCTGCGGCGCGCAAGCTCGAGCTGCTGGGCTTCTCGCCCGCCGATATCGCCGCGATTCGCGTGCCCAGCGCGTCGGTCTGGATGCGCGCCCCGATCGGCGGAATTATCGTGAGCAAAAACGTGGTACGCGGCCAGCAGGTCAATCCCGGCGATCAGCTTTTCTCTCTGGCCACGTTAGAGCGGGTATGGATCACCGCGGACATTTATGAAGACGACCTCGCCCGGGTGAGCGTCGGACAGAGTCTGGAGGCTGTGACCGCCGCCTATCCGGGAGAAGTCTTCGAGGGCACGATTGCGCGAATCAGCCCCAGCCTGGATCCCGGCACGCACACTATGCAATTGCGCTGTCAGGTCAGCAATCCCGGATCGCGGCTTAAGCCACAAATGCTGGCGCGGGTGCGCATCGTGACCGCTCCGGGGCTGGCGCTGGTGATTCCGCAGTCGGCGTTGGTTTTCGATGACAACGCCTACTACGCGTTCATCGTGGCTGGTGTGAACACGGTTGAGCGCCGGCAAGTAGCGATCGCCGATTGGAATGAGCACGGCTACGCCCGCGTCGTAAGCGGCGTTAAGCCGGGTGACAGACTTCTTGCCACGGAATCACTGCGCTTCAACGCCCTCTGGCATGCCGCGCACGGCGAGACCTACTGAGACCAACTGAATGATCAAAATTCTGATGGACCTCGCGCTTCGTGAGCGCGTGGTGATTGTTGGCGCGGCCATTTTGCTCGCCATCGCCGGCTTTTATTCCTTTCGCGAACTGGACATCGAGGCCTACCCTGACCCCGTACAACCACGCGTCGAGATCATCACGCAACCGCTCGGGCTAAGCGCGGAGGAGGTCGAGAAGATCGCCACTATTCCTCTGGAAATCGGCTTGGCGGGGATACGCAATCTCCAGGCGATGCGGACGATATCCCTCTTCGGCCTCTCCGACGTAAAACTATATTTCACCTGGGATAGTGACTACTACTGGGACCGCGTCGAGACTATCAACCGGCTGGCCCTGGTTACCCTGCCGCAGAACCTTGCCCCCTCAATATCACCCGACAATCCGATCGGCGAGATCTACCGCTATATCGTACAAAGCCCGGACCATAACCTCCTGGAGGAAAAAGAAGTCGAAGACTGGGTGCTCGAAAAGCAGCTCAAGACAGTGCCGGGGGTTGAAGATGTATCGGGTTTCGGTGGCCTGACCAAACAATACCACGTCGATGTGGACGCCGCGAAGCTCAATCACTATCAGTTGTCGCTGGCCGCACTGACGAGCGCGATCGCGAACGCCAACATCAATGTCGGCGGCAACTACGTCGAGGTTGGGCAACAGGCATTCGACGTGCGGGGGATCGGCTTTATCACGACCCTGGACGACATACGTAATATCGTTCTCGGTAGCGGCAACGCCACGCTCAACAGCAGTATCGCCGTACCGGCTCGTGTGCGCGATGTCGCCGACGTCAACGTCGGCTACGCGGCACGGCTCGGGATCGTCGGGATGAACGACCGCGATGAGGTCGTCGAGGGCATCGTCCTGATGCGCAAATACGGCGATACGCTGAAAACGCTCAAAGGGGTGGAAGCGAAGGTGCGGGAGCTCAACGCTTCCGGCATGATGCCGCCAGGCTACAAGGCGGTACCCTACTACGACCGTACCTCGTTGGTCGATACCACGCTGCGTACGGTATTCGAGAACCTGGGAGTCGGCATGCTTCTGGTCTTTCTTGTACTAATCTTTTTCCTCGGCAATCTGCGCACTGCGGCTATCGCCGCATTGAATATCCCACTGGCTATGTGCGGCGCATTTGTCCTGCTGTATCTGACTGCAATACCCGCAAATCTGCTTTCACTGGGCGCGGTCGACTTCGGGATCATAATCGATTCCACTGTCATCGTGATCGAAAACATCTATCGCCATCTGACTACCGATGACCAGCCCGGCGAGAATGAGGTTCAGTGCATCCGGCGAGCGTCCCTGGAAGTGGGCGGACCGATGTTCTATTCGACCCTGATTTTTCTGATCGCCTTCCTGCCGCTGTTCACAATGCGCGGGGTCGAAGGCGTCATTTTCTCGCCCATGTCGCACACCTACGCATTTGCGCTGACCACGGCGATCTTGCTGGCGGTAACGTTAACGCCGGTACTGAGCTCCCTTCTGCTGCGCACGGGCATGAAGGAAACGCACAACATAGTCTGGGAGGGGTTTCATCGCTTCTATCACAACCTTTTCATCAGGATTTTGCGGCGCCCTTATCTGACGCTGGCCGTAATTATTCTCATCATGATCGGCGGATTCGCGCTATTTCCGCGTCTGGGTGGCGAGTTCCTGCCGAAGCTGGAGGAGGGCAACATCTGGGCGCGGGCGACGCTGCCGCTCAGTACCTCACTCTCTCGTGCCAATGACGTGGCACGGGGCGCCCGCGAGGTGTTCCGTTCGTTTCCCGAGGTAAGCGACGTGATCTCACAGACCGGCCGTCCCGACGACGGGACTGACACGACCGGGTTCTTCAATATCGAATTTTCGGTCGACCTCAAGCCGCAGTCGCAGTGGCGGCCAGGCGTTACCAAGCAGAAGCTGACAGACACGATCGACGGCCGGCTCAGGCATGACTTTCCGGAGGCAAGTTTTGGCTATTCGCAGAATATCGAAGACAACATCGAGGAGGCGCTCTCGGGCGTCAAGGGGGTCAACGCCATCAAGGTCTATGGCCCTGACCTCGTCCTTGATGAACGGGTCGCCAACGAGACCAGAGAGATAGTCGACGGAGTGCGCGGGATCACGGACGTTGCGGTCTATCGAGCGATGGGGCAGCCAAACCTGCTCATCAAACCAGACCGGCAAATTTGCTCACGTTACGGACTCAACGTAGGCGACGTCGCCGCGGCCGTACAAGCTGCGATCGGCGGTCAGGCGGTCACACAGGTGCTGGAAGGAGACCGGCGTTTCGACCTTGTGGTTCGTTGGCAGCCCAAATACCGGCAGAGCTCCGAGGCCATAAGACAGATTCAAATCGCCTTGCCCGGCGGTGGTTACGTCCCGCTCGGCCAGGTCGCGGATATTACTACCGCCGAGGGCGCATCGTTTATTTACCGGGAGGGTCTCCGTCGCTACGTTCCGATAAGATTCAGCGTCTGCGGCCGCGACATGCAGAGCGCTATCGACGAGGCAAAGAGCGCAGTCGCCAGGCAGATCAGGCTCCCCGCGGGTGTTTCGCTCGACTGGGTCGGCGAGTACAGCGAGCTTCAGCGAGCCAACCGGCGCCTGGAGATTGTTATTCCATTCGCGCTGCTGATGATCATGGCGATTCTCTACGCCGCCACCTTGTCGTTAATCAATACGCTCATATTGATGGCGCAGGTGCCGCTAGCTTGCCTGGGCGGTGTGCTGGCGCTGGTCGTCACCGGCACGCCCTTCAGCGTCTCCGCCGCGGTCGGTTTCATCTCGATTTTTGCGATTGCAATCATGGACGGCATTCTATTGAACTTTTATATCCATCAGTTGTGGAAGGATGGACACTCGGTCGTCGATTCAATCGTGATGGGCGCCGACCGGCGCTTTCGCGCCGTGATGATGACGGCGTTGGTCGACGGGCTGGGGCTTCTGCCGGCCGCACTTTCCACTCGTATCGGAGCGCAAACTCAACGGCCGCTGGCGATCGTAGTTATCGGCGGAGCAATATCAATTGCGCTATTGACCCGGGTGTTCCAGCCCACGCTCGTGTACGTGTTGCGCCGCCAGCTCGGTCTGACCGACGATAGGCGACCCGAGCCGCGGGCAAGCGCATTATAGGAGGGAACATCGAACACGCGGTGCGAGGAGCCATTCCTTGACGCTCGATCGCGCCGGGCCGCGCCGACTACGACCCCAGGCGCGCGGTGATCTCGCGATGCGTTTCGAGCAGGCTGGCCGGCAGCGTGGGTCCGATCTTGCGCAGAAATTCACCCGCCGATTCCATCTCGGCTTTCCATTCGTCCGGGTTGATCGCGAGGGCCTCCTGCAACTGACGCGGGGCAATTTCCAGGCCGGTCAGATCGAGATCAGCCGCCGCCGGGACGATACCCACCGGCGTCTGATGACCCTGCGCGCGGCCGTCGATTCGGTCGAGTATCCACTTGAGCACACGCAGATTCTCGCCATAGCCGGGCCAGAGAAAATCGCCCTGGGCGTCCTTGCGGAACCAGTTGACCATGAAGAGGCGCGGCGGCCGTGTGATCCGCTGGCGGATCTCGAGCCAATGGCCGAGATAATCGCCGACGTTGTAGCCGCAGAACGGCAGCATCGCCATCGGATCGCGCCGCACCACGCCCACCTTGCCGGCCGCGGCCGCGGTGGTCTCGGAACCCATCGTCGCGCCCATGAAGACGCCATGAGTCCAGTCGGTTGACTCGAGCACCAATGGCATCGTGGTCGCGCGCCGGCCGCCGAAGATGATCGCGGAAATCGGCACGCCCTGCGGATCCTCGGCATGCGGCGAGAGCGCGGGATTGTTGGTCATCGGGGCGGTGAAGCGGCTGTTGGGATGCGCCGCCTTTTCGCCCGAATCCTTTTGCCACGGGCGTCCGCGCCAATCGAGCAAGTCCTTGGGCGCGGGCACGTCCATCCCTTCCCACCAGACGTCGCCGTCGGGCGTCATCGCGACGTTGGTGAACAGCGAATTATGCTTGACCGTTGCGATCGCGTTCGGATTCGACTTGGCGCTGGTGCCCGGCGCGACGCCAAAGTAGCCGAACTCCGGATTCGTCGCCCACAGCCCGCCGTCCGGGCCGATCCGCAACCACGCGATATCGTCGCCGACCGTGAAGACCTGCCAGCCGCTGAGCGCCGCCGGCGGCAACAGCATCGCCAGGTTGGTCTTGCCGCAGGCGCTCGGGAAGGCCGCCGCGATATAACGGGTTTCACCCGCCGGATTGCGCAGGCCGACGATCAACATATGCTCGGCCATCCAGCCTTCGCTGCGACCCAGCCAGCTCGCGATCCTGAGTGCGAAGCATTTCTTGCTGAGCAGGGCATTGCCGCCGTAGCCGCTGCCGACCGACCAGATCGTGTTGTCCTGCGGGAAGTGACAGATGAAGCGCCGGCTCGGATCGAGATCGAGCGTGCAATGCAGCCCGCGATTGAAGTCCTTGCCGCTACCCAGCATCTCCAGCGCCGCGCGGCCCATCCGCGTCATGATCCCCATGCTGAGGGCCACGTAGATACTGTCGCTGATTTCGATCCCGACCTTCGCGAACGGTGAACCCAACGGACCCATCACGTACGGAATGACGTACATCGTGCGGCCGCGCATCGAGTCGCGGAGCATCGCGCCGAGCTTGCCGTAGGCCTCGGCCGGCGCCATCCAGTTGTTCGTGACCCCGGCGTCCTCGCGACTCGGGGTGCAGACGAAGGTAACGTCCTCGGTCCGCGCGACATCGTTGGGGTTCGAGCGATGCAGGTAGCATCCGGGCCGCTTTTTTGGGTCGAGTTCGATCAGCACGCCGGCCGCCACCGCTTCCCGGGTCAAGCGCTCGCGCTCGGCCTCCGAGCCGTCGCAGACGACGATCCGCTCGGGGCGGGTCAGCTCGGCGGCTTCCTTGATCCACTGATTCAGCGCGGGGTTGGGGGTCAATTGTTTGTCGCTGGGGTCGATGCTCACGCGGAGGGCTCCGTTGTTTACCCTGGATGTTTCAATGAAACATCCGAAATTCCGGGCGCCTTCGGCGAATCACGCCGCTATACGGACCTTAGGAAAGCGTAACCGGGTAATTTACTTTATCACCAATATTAGAAAATCACCAGCCGTCAGATCCACGTTATAAGCGCAACTTTATTTCGTCAGTGACCGCTCGCCGTCGCAGCGCAAATCAGACGCCTAAGGACTCTTCGCGCTGTCGACGAAAAAGCGGCCCTCGATCAGTGCCGCGATCTCCCGCCAATAGGTCTCCCGATCGGTCTTCACCAGCAGTCCCGTGCCCATCGCCCAGCCGGAGCAGAGCATGTGCACCGCCTCGACCATGCTCGCCACGTTCTCGAAGCGCATCAGGCCGAGCTCGCGCCCGTGTTTGAGGGCTCCGGCCAGCGCGGAGAAGTAGGGTTCGAGGATCAGCTCGAGCGCGGCGCGATACTTCGGGCGGCGCGCGAGGTAGCGCACCTCGTGATTCATCACGGCGAAGGCCTCGCGGTAGCGATCGATCACGTCGAGCGCGCCGCGCATGATCCCGAGCAGCTCGCGTCGCGGATCGGCGTCGCTGGCCGCGCGGATTCCGGGCAGCGCCTCGGCCAGCTCCGAGACCATCGATTCGGCGAGTAAGAGCAGCATTTCCTCTTTGCTGCGCAAGTAGAGATAGATCGATCCGGCGGCGAGGTTCGCCTCGAGCGCGATCTCCTTGACGGTCGCCTGATGAAACGATTTACGCGCGAGCACGCGGCACGCCGCGAGAAAAATTTGACGGCGCCGCGTTTTAGCGAGAGCGTCGTCGGGATTTGGTAGTCGGAGCGCTTCGGCCATGGGTTATCGGTTTGCGCGACCTCCTGTCACGCCGGTTTGCATCCGGTTGAACGTTCGTTCATTTCAAAATATCGTCTGGCGCCAAGCTAGTCCATCGATAAGTCATTATGGCCAATTCGTCCATCCCCCCTGAAGTCGCTTCCGCCATCAATCCCGCGACGAAGCGGGAAGCGATCGACGAATCCGCCGCCGACGGCCTCCTCACGCCAGCTCACGGCCGCGCGACGGTGCGCGCGGTTTTCGCGATCCTGACCTATCAGGGCTACGCCTTTGCGCTGCTCGGGGTGGCGGCGCCCTTTATTGCGAAGGGCTTCGGCCTCGATCAAACCGGTATCGCGCGGATGTACGCGTGGATTTCGCTCAACGCCCTGGGTGCGCTGATTCTGTCGCGGATGGCTGATCGGCTCGGCCGCCGCCGGATTCTCATGCTCGGCCTCCTGGCGACGCCACTATGTTCGCTGGGCGCCGCGCTTGCGACCCGCACCGCATGGTTTATCACCTTCGAGATTGTCGCGTACGCCGCGATCGGCGCCGCGATCACGAGCTCGATCGTGATGCTTGCCGAGGCGTTGCCCATCGAGCAACGCGCACGCGGTCAGGGGAGCGGCAGCCTCGCGCTCGGCTTGGGCGGCGGGCTCTGCGTGATCCTGGCCCCAATCTTTGCCCGTTACGGCCTCTCGTGGCGATGGCTCTTCGCGCTTCCTGCGGCGGGCGTGATCTTCGTGCCCGCGATGACCCGGATGATTCCGGAGAGCCGGCGCTGGGAACGCGCGGCGGCCGCCGGCGCCACCGCCAGCACGCGTTTTTACGACGTTTTTCGCTCAATTTACGGCCGACGTGCGATTCCGCTGCTCATCGCGACGTTACTCGGTGAAGTGAGCGGCGCCGCGGTCCCGACCTGGATCTACTTCCACGCGGTCAGCGTGGTCGGCCTGTCACCGGCCAAGGGCTCCGCGATTCTGCTGGTGGGCGGCACCCTCAGCGTGGCTGGTCTTGAACTCGGTATCCGGATGTCGGAATGGGTCGGGCGAGTGCGGACGATCGTTATCCTCGGTTTCGCCGGGGTGGTCGGGATCCTGGCCTATTATTGGGGTCCGCCCGCCAATTGCGCGTGGCCGACCCTCTGGCTGATCGTCGCGCATACCTGGTTTGCGACGACCGGCCGCGGCTTGCTGGTCGCGGCGAATTCCGCGGTGACGGAACTGTTCCCGACGACCCTGCGCGGCACGATCATGGGCTGGCTGCTGTTTTGCGTCGCGCTCGCGGCGATCTTCGCGCAGGCGTCGATCTCAGTCCTCGCGAAGCCGCTCGGCGGCTTGTCGAACGTCGTCGGCTGGATCGCCTTCCTGACGATTCCGTCCGTGCTCATCTGGGGTTTCTTTATCGACGAGACCAAAGGCCTCCCACTGGAGGCGGCAGCAGGCGAGAGCAGCACAGCCTCTCTCTGATACCAATCCGCGCGCGCGTCAGTGAAGAGCAGCAAAACGCCGCGAGCTTCGGTGGGTAAACCGCCGCAATTAATGTACATTCGTACATATTACGGTTTATGAAGCGCGAATACGATTTCAGCAAGGGGCGGCGTGGGCCGGTCGTCACACCCGAGCCGGGCAAGACCCGGATCACGATCCGGCTGGATAACAAAGTTCTGGATCACTTTCGCAAGCGGGTCCATGAAATGGGGGGCGGGAACTACCAGACCCTCATCAACGAAGCCCTGCGCGAGTATATCCAACGCGGCGGCATCGAAGCGGTCGTCCGCCGGGCCGTGCGGGAGGAGTTTAAAGAGGCCGGCCTCAAACGCGCTGCGATTGAGTGAGACGAACCCGGTCTCGCGCCCCTTTAGCGAGCGGGCTGCGTTGAATCTCTTGTGGGTCGACTAGCGCGACGCGGTGCGGGCCCCGGTCTGGAGTGATTGGAGGTAGGCGACCAGTTGTGCGATCCGCTCCTTTACTTGCTGCTCGTCGCCGTGCGTTTCGGCGGAGAACCGGTCGCCCCATACCGGCATATCGCGCGGGCCGTGCGCCTTGACTTCCTCACGACCGTCGATCGCTCGGGCAACCCTGTCCTCCGGCAGCGGGTTGCCGTAAAGGTCAGAAAGCAGGCGCAAATTGGTGGGCGGTGTTTTCAGGGCTCGCGCCATCGGACCATTGCCTTCGGCGGTGAGGCCGTGACAGGTCGCGCAATTGCGCAGGTAGATGGCGCGCCCCTGAGCGACATCGCCGCCCTGGGCGACCATCACGCCAGCCACCAACATCACGATCACCGCGCAGGACGTAACGGTCCACTTGTGACTCGACTGCATCAATTATCTCCCTGAGCTGGAAACCCAAAGCCCATCTGGCTTCACATCGTGATGCGGCGCGCCACCACTATCAAGCCCCTACCTGCACGGTAGGTGAGCTTGATATGTTCTGATGGCCCCGCTCTTGTGCTGTCATTCCCGCGCGCGCATCGATAGAGCGTAACGAACGACTGGGCGGCTTGCGAAGCAGTAGTGTCGCGTGAGGAATCCCGGATCCTTTCCCCTGAGCGCCGCAATGCACGACCGCAACTATTACGTCTACATCATGAGCAGCCTGTCGCAGACGCTCTACGTCGGAGTCACCAACAATCTCGATTAAGCTGATCGAGTCCGTCAACTCGCAATGGCTGATCTGAGCGCCGAGTGAGGTGGAATCCGGGATTCCTCGCGCTCGAGCTTCGTTCTGAGAATTGCTTGCTTGTTTCTCAGCGCTCGGCTGACGGGCGCGCGGGAATGACACAAAAGGTTCAGGTTGTGATGAAAGTGGGGGGGCGGCCGGGGGCCGCCCCCACGCTACAACGTAAACGCAGTACTATTCAGACGCCGTGGGCGGCGCCGCCGCGCACGATCTTGCCGGGCCGCGCCCCCGTTTCGCGTCCGTTCTCCTGCACCGCTTCGCCGCTGACGAACGTCGCGACGTAGCCTTGCGCCTTCTGCATCAGCCGCGGCATCCCGCCCGGCAGATCATGGACCATCTCGGGATACTCCAGCGTAAGCCGGTCGTAATCGATCAGGTTGAGATCGGCCTTCATGCCGGTCTGAATCGCGCCCCGATCGGCGAGACCATAGAGCCGCGCCTTCGCTGCTCAGCTTCCTGACCACGAACTCGATCGGCAGATGGTAGGGGTCGCCCTCGCGATGCTCGCGCGACCACTTCGTCAGCATATAGGTCGAGATGCTGGCGTCGCAGATTACTCGTACGTGCGCGCCGGCGTCGCTGCCGCCCAGCGCGGCCAGCGGATGACGCAGCATCTCGCAGAGCGCGTTCGGATTGCCCTCCGCGTAGCCCGCCGCCGCATACATCAGGAAGGCGTGACCGTCATGCTCGAGCATCAGGTCGTAGGCGACTTCGCGTGGATTGCGTCCTTCACGCGCCGCCCGCCGCGCGATGCTATCCTCCTCGGACGGGGTGTAGCTCAGCGGCACGCCCATCGGATAGGTCCGCTGCCACATCAGCGGATTCTGGTAGATGAGCGACATGCCGGTGGTGTTCCGGTCGTCCTCGGTCACGAGGCGCCGCCGCGTTTCCGGATTACGCATTGCCTGGACCCGCTCCGCCAGCGGCAGGTCCTTGAGCGGCGCGAAGCTCGGCAGGAAGGTGAACGGATGATCACCCGCGATACTGAACATCGTGCAGACCGGCCGCGCGAAAGCCTGCGGCGTGATGTGTAGTCCCGCCCGCGCCGCGTCTTCGCATTCGCGCAACTGTGCGCGCCACTGGTTCGGATCACTGTTATGCTGCACGATCAGAAAGGTGATCGGACAGCCGGTCGCCGCGACCCGCCGCATCAGCTTCATGTCGTTGGTCAGCGCTTGGTTGTTCTCGCCACCGACCCCGGCGGGCACCCATTCGATAAGTCCCCGGCCGGTCTCACGGATCGCCCGCGCGATCGCGGACAGCTCTTCCTCGGGGGCGAAGGTGCCGGGTACCGGCTCGCCATTGAGCCCGGCATGAATCATCGTGCGTGAGGTCGAGAAACCAAGTGCGCCGGCGAGGATCGCCTGCTTGGCCATCGCGGCCATCCGCGCCATGTCATCGCTGTTGGCGGGTTCGTTGCGCGCGCCGCGTTCGCCCATCACGTAGGCGCGAAGGGCCCCGTGCGTAAGCTGCGTGCCGACGTCGAGCGTGCGCGGCATCGCGGACAGCACGTCGAGATACTGGGAGAAGGTTTCCCAGCCCCACGGAATTCCCTTTTCGAGCGCGACGCCGGGGATATCCTCGACGCCCTCCATCAACTCGATCAGCCAGCGATGGCGATCGGGTGCGACCGGCGCGAAGCCCACGCCGCAATTGCCCATGATGACCGTGCTGACGCCATGCCAGAGCGACGGCGCGAGCTGCGGATCCCAGCTTGCCTGGCCGTCGTAATGGGTATGGACGTCGACCCATCCGGGAGTGACCAGCAGGCCGCTGGCGTCGATCGTGCGCCGCGCCGCACCCAAGTCGCTTCCTACTCCGCTGATGCGATCGGCGGTGACGGCGACGTCGCCGGTGAAGCGCGGCTGGCCGATCCCGTCGACGATAGTTCCACCCTTGATTAGAATGTCGTGCATCGCAAGAAACTCCTTCCTTCGGAAGAACGCGCGGACGGATCCGCGGATTGCTACAGATTGGTTTTGTAGTCCTGTTCGACGAAGTTATCTATCTGCTTGGCGGTGTCGTCGCTGGCGCCCATTTTCGCCGCCAGATATTCACCCCACGAGATTTTGATGGGTGCGGACCAGCTCTCCGGATGCCACAACTGCGAGCGCATGAAAGCCTTGTCGCAGTGGAAGAAACATTCGCGGACCGTCAGCCGGATGGCGAGGTGGGCGGCCGATCCACGCGCCGCCAGCCGTTCGAGCACGGCGGGTTCGACCGTCAGCTCGGCGGTGCCGTTGACCCGCAAGGTCTCGTCGGTGCCGGGGACCATGAAGATCACGCCGACGCGGGGGTTCGCGAGGATATTCCGCAAGGTAAAGACCAGCTTGTTGCCCTTGCGATCCGGAATCAGGAGCGTGGTCGGATTTGCGATCGCGACGAAGCCCGGCGTGTCGCCCTTGGGCGAGGCGTCCTGATTGCCGTCGGCGTCCGCGGTCGCGATTACGAGGAACGGCGACCGCCGGACAAAAGCGAGCGCTGCTTCATCCAGCGCGCCAAGCAACTTATGCCCCACCAGCGGGCTGGGCTCGCCGATGATCGCCCGCAATTGACTGACGTTCGTGACCCGGTAGTCAGTGGAATTGTCCATCGCGATGCTCCTAGCTAAATAATCTTCAGTTCGGTTTCGGCGAAATCGCTTCGTTGTGGGTCCCAGGCGAAAGCCGCCGCCCGCACGAATTTGCCGCTCTTGACCGACAACACAATATAGACCGTCCCCGGATAATCCGGCTCGCCGGGATCAAACGTGCAGGCCTGCGCCCGATCGGTCGGCGAAAAGTAGGCGTCATGGTCCGGATGGGAATGATAGACGGCGGCGAGCTCGAGCTTGCGCCGGTCGACTTCGTTCATCACCGCCAGATGCGCCTTGGGATCCATCAGAAAGGCCGTGCGCGCGTCGCGGACAAAGACGGTCGGACTCTCCGCGTGCTTTTGATTCTGGATATTCGTGATCGGGCGGACTTCCTCGGTCGTCGCATCGCCGATAATGAAGCCGCAGCACTCGCAGGGAAACTCGCGCTCGGCCTGCGCGACGATTTGGTCGAGGCTCGCCCGTCTGATCGTTGCGGGAGTCATACGATGAAATCCTCGGCCGAGCTTAGCAGAATTACCCGCGCCAGACGTAGCTTGTCGCGGGCCTCGCAAAGTGACTTGCCCGACACGAAGATCCCGCGTAGGACATAGCGCATGGAACGCACGGTTATTCGTCTGGGGGGCGTCGAACTGAGCTCGAGCGTGATGAACGCGTCGGGGCCGCATTCGGCGGAAAAAGGGGAGATTATGGAACTGGCGACGCGCCATCGCGGCGCCGTCGTCTTCAAGTCGTGCAATCGTTACGGGCTCGACAAACCCGACAACCTCAAGAACCGGGGCGTCGACTACTTTGCGGATCTCGCGGGCGACCTGGTGCCGCGCGGTAAATCGATCGTGGGCAGCGTGGTCGGCGAAACCGAGGACGAGATAGTCCGGGTGGCAGGGATTCTCGATCTGGCGGGAGTCAAGATTATCGAGCTCAACCTGGCCGACGACTTCGTGCAGAACTCCGTCGCGCCATTCGCGTCAATCGAGCGGCTCAAAGCGCTGGTCGGACGCGTACGAGGCGAGGTCGCCGCCAAGCTCGCGGTCAAGGTGCCGCCGAAGCTTGCGTTCGAGCCCCGCGCCGTCGCCGACCTCTTCAAGGCGCTCAAGGTCGAGATCGTGCTCTGCGCCAACGACTTGCCGAAGGACCTTGAAGTCGATCTCAAGACGGGCACGGCCACGGGCGCCGCCCGCGCGCTGTCGCAGGTGCATGCTTTCTATCGCGAGGCCGACGGGGCGCTCGATATCGTCGCGGTCGGCGGAATCAACACGGGGCGCGACGCCTACCTCGCGCACCTGACGGGGGCCAAAGCGGTGCAGGTCGGCTCGGCGCTGATCAAGGAAGGCGCGGGCGCGCTGGGCCGGATCGATACCGAGCTGGACGATCTGTTGGGCGCCAACGGTCACGCGTCGGTCAACGCGATCATCGGGCAGATTCGCTTCGCGGGATAGGACCGCCGGCTCGTCACGCCGCTCGCGGAGCGATTACGGGGCGATCGTCCGCGGGGGCGGCTTGCCCGGCTCCGCCATGCTCTGCTAGCGTCGCGAGGCTGGCGGCGCTGAGCTGCCCGTGGTTTAGCCTGCCTGTAACGTCCCCGTCGTCTAGCTCGGCCTAGGACACCGGCCTTTCACGTCGGTAACACGGGTTCAAATCCCGTCGGGGACACCAATGAAATCAACTACTTAGCGGGTTTTATCTTATTGCTCTCGATGCTCGGTGCCACATAGGTGCCAACTTCCGGACTTGTTTGCCCGGCTCGGCGACCAAGTTGTACGCCGTTCACTGCAGCTCGCAAAAAGGCCTCGGATAGGTGGCTATAGCGCATCGTCATGCGCGGATCTTTGTGACCGAGCAGAGATTGCAAACCGCGGCCGGCGATGCCCGACATGGCTTGATAGCTCGCAAAGGTATGCCGCAAGTCATGCAGCCGAAAATCTTCCAGTCCGGCTCGCTTCACGGCGCGACGGAACATCATCGAAGTCTGGTTGGGACCTAGCGGAAAGAGCCGGTCCCTATCTGACGGCGGTAACAACCTACCGAGCGCCTCTAGTGCCGCGTCATTCAAATAGACGTGGCGTGCTTCGCCGTTCTTGGTGTCATTAAGAGTCGCAACACGGTTCGGCCAATCGATCGACCTTTGCGTCAGCCCGAGGATCTCGTTACGCCGCATTCCGGTGTTGAGCGCGACCACAACAAAAGAGTGCAGGTACCGGGATGAAGACTCCTCGCATACCGCCAGCAAACGTTCGATTTCCTCAAGACTAAGGAACCTCGTCCGTCCAGAAGGCTCCCGTAAGGGTTTCAATCCCGTGATTTGATTGTTGCTCAGATACTCCCAACGAACGGCGCGTGCGAGCATGTGCTTGAGGACCGTGATTTCACGATTGATGGTGCTTGCCGCCGCTCTATTTTCGATCCGGCGGGAGACATAGCTCTCGATCTGCGCCCGCGCGATCGCGCGCAATGCACCAGGGAAAGCGGGTTTCAAATGTTGATCCAGAATACCGCGCCAACGCTCCTGGGTCCGTGGCTTCAACAAACTCGCGACACGTTCCCACCAGATCCTGGCAAAGTCAACGAAGTTTATCGCGGAATCGTCAATAACCCCTAAGTGTTGTCGGCGGGCAATTTTGCCGAGAGCGTCGTTAAGCACTTCCTGCGCGACGCGTCGATTTGGACCAATTTTCTTGCGGTGGCGGATCCCTTGCACGTCGCGGAAGTCGATCCACCAAGTCCCGTCTCTCCGAAAAACGCGGCTCACATTCGCATCCCCGTTACTCCTTGAACTTCCGAAGCGACCTTTCAGATCGTGAAGGAGGTTCTTGAAGAGTGTCCGTCATGCCGCGTGATCGCCAGCTTCAACCAGGTACCGTCGAATCTCGGTGTCGAGAATCACGACCCGCCGCCCGAGATGCGCAGCGTGAAGCCGACCGCGTTTGATCTCCAGTCGCAGGAACGGGACCGAGACGCTGAGACTCCGCGCGAGTTCCTCGAGAGTCCAGCCGAGCTTGGGTAAATTGGGTTTGTCTTGCTCCATGATTACACTCTTGAGCACGCCTGTTCGCAGAAAGAGCTCGGGAGAATGCGTGTTTTTCGCCTGCTTCTCCCGGTCCATTTGCGAATCAGAGAGGAATATCCGCATCGCTTGGCAAGGCCGGGTTATCCATCTCCGAAGTGTCCGGCATCTGCAACGACGGACCCAGGAACTGGACGCGGTTCGCAACGATCTCGGTGCGATGCTGTTTGCGACCGTCGAGGTTGCTCTCCCATTCTGCGTAACGCAGACGACCTTCGACGTAGGCCTGGCGCCCTCTTTTTAGATACTCGTTGCAGACGAGAGCGAGCTTCCCGACGGCGACGATGCGATGCCACGAGGTGCGTTCCTGCTTTTTACCCTCCTTGTCCAGGAACGGTTCGTCGGTCGCCAACGAGAAGTTCACGACTGGCAGCCCGCTCGGGGTGTAGCGGATTTCCGGGTCTTGACCCAGGTGCCCAATGATCATCACTCTGTTCAGAGACATTGCTACTTCTCCTTCGAAGTTACGCGCAGCCAAGGGTTGTGCGGAAACTACGCGAATCTGCATAAATTCCATAACACTCGGTCCATTTCGGCGCAACCCCCGCGCTACGGCCAACTCTGGCGCCTCCGCGTAAATGCGGTATTCTCAATTCCCGAGGAGGTGCCCATGGCAGCACAGCGCGCTGCGCGCCAGGTATGAAGACCTTCGGCGAAGTAATTGCCGAGCTTCGCAAGGAGCGCGGCCTGACGCAGAAGGCGTTAGCCGCACAGGTAAAGAAAAAGGATGGGACCGCGATCGGGCTCGCCTACATCAACGATATTGAGCACGATCGCCGTGGCCCGCCGGCGCCCGACTTCGTCGGGCAGCTGGCGGTGGTATTGGGAGTTGATCTTGACGTCCTGCAATTTTACGCGGGACGGCTCCCGGCGGATGCGCCGCAAGAGCGGGATCCTTCGCGTGAACGCATTGTCGCAGCCTATCGCGCGTTTCGCAGGGAGTTACAGAAAAAGCGCGGAGACTAACAATGAAAGAGCGAACCGCGCCGAGGCGCCAGCCGCGCCCGGTCTATTGCACTTGCGAGCAGCTCGACGAACTGTGTGAGACGATCATCACCAACTTCTGCATGGAGCGCTACGGGCAGGAGCTGACGCCGGTTCCGACCGAAGCGCTCCTGCAGCTGCTCGAAGAACATGCGCTTAAGGTCGATCAGCTGGCCGAACTACCTGACGGCATTAACGGGGTCACCGAGTATTACTGGGACCACAAGCCGATCGTAAAGATCGATGCACGACTGACCAAACAGCACTGGCGGGAAACTCGCCGCCGGACCACCATATGCCATGAGTGTGGCCACGCGATTCAGCACGCACCGCTATGGCGCGCCCTTGGTCCGGAACATACCGGTGATGGACCGGTCGCGCAATCCTGTCGCTGCGAATACGAAGACAATTTGCTTAACAAGTGGGACGCCTCGATGGAATGGCAGGCGGGCTACATGTCCGGGTCGTTCTTGATGCCGAAGACCAAAGTTTGTCGGCTCGCCCAGAGGCTCGCTGAAGCCAAAGGATGGCGGTTGCCGCTGCCAGCGGGGTCACCGCCGACCATCTACCTGGCCGAGCACGTGGTCATCGCCTTCCACGTGTCGAGTGAGGCGGCGACAGTCCGGCTCAAGCAATTGAGCCTAATAGCTTAAAGAAATTCGGACGACAGGGCGCGCGTGGAATGGAGGAGGACCTGCCAAGCCCACAGGAACGGCATTAAGTACAGGAGCGCAGTACACATCGGCCTGGGCTAAGCATCCAAGAATTTAACGGTCGAGTATTCACTGAACGTCGGGGGGAGAATAGCCACCGGCCCTTTTAATCACAGGGTCCCGGGTTCGAGTCCCGGACGGCTCACCAAAAATACAGACAAATCAAGCACTTTCCGGCGTCTGGCGGGACGGATAGACACGGATTGGGCGCATAGAGACCAGCGTGCCGATCACAGTCAGCGATCACAGTGACAGTCTGGTTGAATACCAAACCGCGCTACCGTTTCCAATGCAAATTCGTGTTCGCACGCAGGATTGGGAGCACCGATAAATCAGAAGCCCTTGACAGAATTACTGCCGTATCGGATGCATTTGGATACGATGCTTAATGAGTGGTACTCGTAGCGTAGCAGGCATCTTTCGGATAATGCAGAAACCACGCGAACCAAACCGACCCAACCTTAGCTGATGCGTCGGAATTACAGTAAACCGTCGATAGTCGAGGCAATTTGCCAATTTAGCTTCGACCCGGGCCAGCCATGGGACAGCACGCTCCCGGGTTTGATATACAACGAGGTGAAAGACAGGTTTCCAAAGAAACGACAGACGAACGTCTTACAACTTGGAATCCAGGTCGCTCCGCAAGGCTCCAGTCCAAATCCCGCTACGCCGACGGTGACCCAAGAAGCTTTCTCCCCATTACAACTTTTGTCTGAGGATGAGTTGACACCGATTCAGATCGCCCCAGACGCTCTAACGATCAACAAGCTCAAGCCGTACTCGTCATGGGACGAGCTTAAACCCGTAATTCTCTATGCGCTGGAGAAATATCAGAAAGCGGCCAGTCCGAAGGCACTTCGACGGATCGGTTTGCGCTACATAAACCGAATCCAGATCCCATCGCCTCAAATAAAACTCGAGGATTATCTGCTCGCATACCCTAACATTCCGGAATCGCTACCTCAGCATCTGAAGGTTTGGATGCAAAGATCCGAAATCCCGTTCGGGAGCGATGGGATCCTTATAATTCAAACGGGATCGATAAAGGAACAAGCGCAGGCGGACGTTGTGTTCCTGCTGGATTTAGATTTTGTTACAATAGGTGAGGCGTTTTCAGTTGATTTGGCTGACTCCAAAGTCGGAGTTGCGCACGAAAACGTGGAAAAAGCTTTTGAGGCGTGCATCACCGATAAAACACGAGAGATACTTGGGGAGATAGTTTGATGCAGCACGCAATAGCACGGTCGACCCCGATGACGAACTGGATTAGAGATCCGGAATCGTCCTACGAGGCAGAGCGGTTTCCCGCTTCATGGGAGGGAACGCAGGGTTCTCTTGCCTCGGCTCGACTGTCTCCGCCGGACTTCGTCACGGATGACAGTATGGTCCGGTGGTTCGAGCAGGCAGCCCAGAGACTTCGCAGTCTATTGGCGAGGGTATCTATGGAAATGCGAGATGATTCGGGCATTCCGGATGTCTTCGAAATGCCACAGTCTCCTTGGAAGGGCTTAACTCTGCGAGTCGTTCGAACCGAGCCTTCCGGATTTCGATTCATCGAAGACTGAACGCTTTCATCGCCGATTCTGCGGGGCCCTGTGCCGAACAGCGACGATTGGTACGAAGTTGTTGAGGGGGACGGGAAACTGCGCCAGGGGGACCTGCTAGCAGCGTGCCCGATATTGCGTTTATCTGTTTCCTATCCCTTCATCGAGGAATCGGAGATCCAAGCGGAACGTCAAAACGGCGACCTTGTCGTCCTAACCCAAAGCTGTGATCTCGAACAGAACAAGATCGTGAATGTCGTTTGCTGTAGACACTTCGACTTGGAGGAAGCCAAAAGATCGAGTCCGCCACTCGCGAAGCCAAATACGTTGAGCGAAATTAAAAAGGGCCGACATGCCGGATACACCTTATTAGCTGACAGAGCGACGGACCCTAAACTGAGCCTTCGAATAGTAGACTTGAGCGACATTTCCCTACTTCCAATGGCCTTCCTGGAGAATGTCGCAGTAAGGCAAAATCCTCGACTGCGCCTCAGGGCTCCGTATCGCGAATACTTGTCTCAGGCTTTCGCGCGTTTTTATATGCGTGTGGCGCTTCCGAAAGACGTCGTAATCGGCTGAGGGGAACCGCCTTCGCTCGCGTGCTCGGCAGAAACATCCCACGGCACAAACATGTGACTCTATATCACAGGGTCCCGGGTTCGAGTCCCGGACGGCTCACCAATAAAACTCACAAGATTTACAATGAGTTACGATTCTCCGGGACATGCGAAGTGGACTCTTTGAGGTTCGTCATACTTGATGGGCTGACGCATACTCGGTGATCGCAGGGACGACTCTTCTTGGCCTCGCGCGGCCGGTCCTTGCCGGGAAGATTTCATCGGCGACGTAGACGGTCCGCGAGCCGAAGGTCCCGCGCTCGACGGAACGCCGGGCGGGCGGCGTTTCAGGGCAAGCCGGCCAAGCGTCTGGCGCACTCCGGGAGATCACGCACGATCATATCGGGATGAATCTCCCACGAGTCCAGGGGAATTTGAGCGTTTCGCCTGATCCACGCAGCCTTGAGACCGGCGGCTTTTGCGCCTATGACATCGAAGGAATTGCTGGATACGAGCCAAGTATTAGTGACCGGGCAACCTAACCGCTCCGCCAGATATTGGTAAACGCGTGGGTCGGGTTTGAAGGTCTTGAGATCATCCACGCTCACGATCCCGTGCAAGTAAGCGAGGAGGCCGGCGTTGCCCAGGAGCCCGCGGAGCGTAAGTTCGACGCCGTTCGAAAACACCACCGGTTCGCACCCGGCGTCCCGCAGTTGCCGTAACCCCGGAATGGTATCTGCGTACGGCCGGAGATGCTGATACTTATCGATCAGCGTCTCCTGTTCGCCGGCCGTCAGCTTGATTCCCAGACTCGCAAGAACGAAGACCAACGCCTGTCGCGTACATACATCAAAGTTTTCATACCTGCCCATGGCAGCGCGGCGGAAAGTATATTCCAGCTGCTTCGTACGCCAGAGCTCCGCCACCCTTTCCGCTGAATCCCCTATCAATGGTCGCAGCTGAACATTCATCCCGAGCGGGTCAACCAGGGTCCCGTAAACGTCCATGCCTATACCGATTGCCAATGGCGTACCTTCCGCGGTCTCGCTTGGAGTGACTATTGGCGGCACGACCGCGGGTCGATGAACCGCCGATTAATTCCGCAACCGTGCTTGCATTCCGCAGAAAGAAGGCTAGCAACTTGCGTCGCGATCGTCACGGTCTCAGCGCTTTTCTTGACTGCTCGTTCTAGAATCCCTATCGTCGGGTCTTGCGACGCGCCTGTCAATTGCGCCCTCAAGGAGAATTCCACGATGAGCACGCCTCAAATCGACCTCTATACCGCGTCCACGCCCAACGGCTGGAAGGTGTCCGTTTTCCTGGAAGAAGTCGGCCTGCCGTACACGGTTCATCGTATCGATCTGGGCAAGGGCGAACAAAAGACGCCGGAGTTCCTCCGTATTTGCCCCAACGGCCGTATTCCGGCGATCGTGGACCGCGGTAACGGCGACTTCGCCGTGTTCGAAACCGGCGCCATCCTGTTGTACCTGGCGCGCAGAGTCGGCAAGCTTCTGCCCAAGGACGAAAGAGGCGAGTCGCGCGTCACGCAGTGGCTGATGTTCCAGATGGCGGGGATCGGACCGATGATGGGCCAAGCCAACGTCTTCTACCGCTATTTCCCCGAGAAAATCCCTTCGGCTATCCAACGATATCACAACGAATGCCGACGCCTGTTCGAGGTGCTGGAAGGCCAACTCACTGGCCGTGAATTCCTGTGCGACGAATATAGCATCGCCGACATCGCCAACTGGTGTTGGGTGCGAATCTACGAGTGGAGCGGCGTCAAGATCGATGGGCTTACCAATCTGCAGGCCTGGATCGCCCGGATGGAAGCGCGCCCGGCGTGTCAGCGCGGTATCGCGGTACCCGAGCCATTAGTACTGAAGGAGAACAACAACACCGCAGAGCTGGTGAAAGCCGCCCAGAAGCTCGTAACCCGCTAGAACACCCACGCGAAAAGCGGAGGAGCAAAGCATGCTGCAATATCGCGGCTTCAAAGAAATCATCGACCATCCCGGTTTGCGCATCGTGCTGGTACGGGGCATGCCCAGTCCGTGGGGTCAGGCCGCCAAAACCATCTTCGAAATCAAGGGCCTCGACTATGTCGCCGCTCCGTGGCTGCCGGGCGAACCCAACGAGGACATCGTGGCCTGGAGCGGCGAAGCCAGCGGGCCGATCGTCGCTTGGGCCAAGGAAAAGCCGATCCATCGGTGGATCGATATCCTCTATCTGGCCGAACGGCTCGCACCCAAGCCCGCGCTGATTCCGACGGACGCCACGCAGCGCGTGCTGATGATCGGTCTGTCGCACGAAATCTGCGGAGAGATGGGAATCGGCTGGAACCGGCGGCTCCAGCTCTTCGCGCCCGCGTACGCGTCGGGCAGTCCGCCGCCGGGCGTCAGCCGTATGGGCGGTAAATACGGGTTTAACGAGAACGACGCAAAGGCCGCCGGCGAGCGCACGGCCGCGTCGCTGAAAGCGCTCGCAACGCAACTCAAAGCGCAATACGCACGCGGCGCGCGTTATTTTATCGGCGAGTCGGTGAGCGCTCTCGACATCTATTGGACCGCCTTCGCCAACTTGCTGGACCCCTTGCCGAAGGAGCAGTGTCCGATGCCTGAGAATTATCGCCCGGCTTTCACGGTCACCGATCCCGTCGTCAAGGCCGCGCTCGACCCGCTCCTGCTGGAACATCGTTCGCGAATTTTTCACGAGTATTTTCGCGATCCGATGGAACTGTAGCGCTACGCGCCGTCCCCGGCCTTGGCGAGAGTCAGGAGGCGCGGCGAGACTTGCAAACGAGTGGGACTTGATGCGACGGTAGACGCCGCTGAAACCGAGGCTCGGACCGCACCGGCGTGTCACGAACAGAGGGAGTCGACCATTGAAAGCCGCAATTTTTCGCGTACTCAAAGAGCCGCTTACTATCGAGGAAGTCGAGATTGACCAGCCCGCTCCGCGTGAGGTGCTGGTCCGAACGGTGGCGAGCGGGGTTTGTCACAGCGATTTGCATTGTCTGCACGGGACGCTACCGGCCAAGACGCCGGCCATTCTGGGCCACGAGCCGGCAGGAATAATCGAGGCCGTGGGCAGCGAAGTGATTTCGCTCAAGCCGGGCGACCATGTCATAGCCTGCACGTCGATCTATTGCGGCAATTGTACGCAATGCCTACTGGGCCGCCCGCACCTCTGTACCGGAAGGGCGGACTGTCAGCGGCCGCGTGACGCGCGGCCACGCCTGTCGCAGAAGGGCTCACGCCTTACGCAATTCGCGGATTTGGGCGCGTTCGCGGAGAAGATGCTCCTGCATGAACGCGCCGTGCTGAAGATTGCCGACGACATCCCGCTGGATCGCGCCGCCCTGCTCGGCTGCGCGGTCACGACCGGCGTGGGCGCTGCACTGAACACCGCACAAGTCGCTCCGGGTTCCACAGTGGCCGTGTTTGGCGCGGGCGGCGTCGGTATTTCAGTGATCCAGGGCGCGCGAATTGCCGGCGCAAGGCAGATTATCGCCGTGGACATTCGCGACAATAAACTCGCAATTGCCCGCCACTTCGGCGCGACCGAGGCTATCAACGGCGCGTCAGCCGACGCGGTGCGTGAAATCAAGCGACTGAGTAATGGCGGCGTTGATTACTCATTCGACGCGATCGGTAATCCCCGCGTGCTGGAGCAATGCATCTACTGTCTTGCTCCGCGCGGGCTGGCGACGCTCGTGGGAGCGATCCCCCCGGGACAGAAGGTCGAATTTGAACCCGGGCATCTATTCGTCGAGAAGCGCATCCAGGGATGCTTCATGGGCTCGAATCGCTTCCACCTCGACATGCCCAAGTATCTCGATTTCTACCGGCAGGGCCGGCTGAACCTCGACGACATGATCAGCCGGCGCAGCCCGCTCGCGGAAATTAACGAGGCCTTTCGCGCGATGGAGGCTGGGGAAGTGACCCGCACCGTGCTGACGTTCAACTAATCGCGGATACGCTTTGCAGAAAACGCAGGATTGCCTGGCCAGCCTGCTCGGGCTGCTCGAGCCAGAAGCAATGACCCGCGGGCTCCAGAATCACGAGTTGAGCCCCCGGGATTCGCTCCGCCAAGAGGCGCGAGTTCTCCCATGCAATAAGGGCGTCATCCTTGCCGGTAATCACGAGCGTCGGGCAGTCTATCCGTACGAGCCGTGCGTAAGCGTCGTGCTTGAGCGCGGCCTTGACGCGATGGTCGAGCGCGACCGGATCGAGCGGTCGCTGCCGGCGAGCTTCGATCATCGCCGGAATAATCTGCGGATGCCGCTCGAGGTAGCCCTTGGTAAAGGCGGCTTCCGCCAGGGCGCGCCCGCGCTCCTCCGCGGACATCGGCTGAGTTGAGTAGGCATTGGCAAAGGCGCTTCCGCCGATGCGAATCGCCTGCGACCTGCCCGGGGTGGTGCAACCGAGCACGAGTGAGTGAACCTTCCGCGGGTGGCGCAGCGCCAGTTCCTGCGCGATCATCCCGCCCATCGAGACGCCAACGACATGCGCCGGGGAAAAGCCGAGCAGCTCCATGAGCGCGGCCGTATCGTCGGCGAGCATCGCGATACTGTAATCGGTATCCGGCTTATCACTCAGTCCGGAACCGCGCTGATCGAAGGTCAGCACGCGAAAATGGGCCGCGAACGCGGGAGCGAGATCGTTGAACATACTCTGATCGCCCTGCGCGCCGTGAATCATCACGAGCGGCGCACCAACTCCGCGCTGCTGATAGGCCAGCCTGATACCGTTGATCTGCGCTTGTTCCATAGTGTCCCCGCGCGACTTGTTGGCCGCAATAATGGCCCACGCAGGCCAGCGGCGGTTATCGATTGCGGCGCCCGCGCAGGTCAACCGCTCTCGAGCGCGCGCTTGAAATCATAGAGGAGATCGCGCCAATGCTCGATGCCGATCGAAATTCTGACCATCGCGTCGGTGATCCCGCTGCGCGCAAACTCCTCCTCGCCGAATTCGCTGTGCGTCGTGGTCATCGGATGGCATACCAGCGTTTCGACGCCGCCGAGGCTGACCGCGTTTCTGCCAATCTGAAGGGCCCGCAGGAAGTCAAAAGCCGCACGCTTGCCCCCGGCCAGCTCCAGCGAGAGCAACGAGCCCGGATAGTCAGTCTGTGCGTCGCGAATTCGTATCTGCTCGGCATCAGTGAAGAGCGTCGGATAGATGATGCGTTTGATTTGCGGATGGTCCACCAGATGCTCCGCGATGCGTTGAGCGTTTTTGCTCTGACGATTCATCCGCAAACCGACGGTCGAAAGCCGCGAATGGAGCATCCAGCATTCGTCAGCTTGCAGGATGTTGCCGAAGAGGGCGCGCAGTCCGCGCAAGTGCTCGATCAGTCCCGCATCGCGCGCCAACACCGCTCCCGCCAGCAAATCGCTGAATCCGCCGAGAAATTTAGTCGCGGAGTAGATTACGAGGTCGACGCCGATAGCAAGCGGATGCTGGAAAGTCGGACCGAGCAAAGTGTTGTCGACAGCGAGCAAGGGGCGGCGCGGATGCCTTTGCACCGCATCGGTCGCGGCTTTGAGGTCAGTCATGGTGAGCGTCGGGTTCGCCGGCGTCTCGATCAAAACCAGCCCAAGGTCTTTGTTCGCCTTGATCGCGGCGGCAATCCCAGCTGTATCGCCCGCATTGACCCCGTGCGCGGCGAAACCCAATGGCTCCAGGACGTGATGGATCAAGTGCTGCGTGCCGCCATACAAGGGTTGCGTATAAAGCAGCGTGCGCCCACGTTCGAGGAACCCCAGCATCACGGTGAAGATCGCCGCCATGCCGGAATTAAAAACCGCCGCGGCCGTAGCCTCGCGCTCCAATGGAACGAGCTGATCTTCGAGGATCTCGGCGTTGGGATGATTGAGTCGCGCGTAAATTAAATCAGGGACTTCGGCTTCGGCGGCACGCACCTTGCCCAACACGACCTCGAAGGCGCGTTCGGCGGCCTCGGGGCTGGAGAAGACGTAGGTGGAACTGCGATAGACGGGGGGCCGCGCCGCGCCGACCGACAATTTTGGATCGAATCCGCTGGTCAGGACGGCGGTCTCGGGCCGGACGCGATATGGAAATCTGGGCATGCGACCTCTCCTCGACGAACGTCTGTAAAGTCACGGACGACGCAAGATCGGTAGAACTTCCGTCGAGAAACGCTCAAGGGAGCGCATGACTTTGCGCGGCTCGAGCCCTGGCAACTGCATCGCCAAGGCAATCTCGGTCATTGGCGAAGCTGCAATAATTTGCCGCAAGCGCTCGATGATGCGGTTCGGCGGGCCCAGTACCGCGTTCTTGCGCAGCGCTTCCGCGTCGGGGCGAAAATGGCCGACCGTCTCGATTGCGCCTTCACTCAACCATTTCCCGTACAATGCCATCTGGTACATGAGATACGGCTCGATTTCCCGCCACGCCTGCTCCTCGGTGTCAGCGACATAGACCATCCGGCTGTTTACCACGCTGTACGCCGCCGGGTCCTTGCCCAGCTCGCGCAGGGCCTGATGATACTGGTTAATCTCCTTCAGCCCCAGGTTGCACGCAAACCCCATATCGAGCTGCGCCGCGCGCCGAATCGCCTGGGGCGCCATCCCACCCCAGAGCAACTCGGGATTACTGACCGGCTTGGGCAAAACGCGCGCGTTCTTGATCGTGAAATACTTGCCCGTGAAGCTGAACCGTTCGCCGGTCCAGGCGCGCTTGAGGATTTCGACCGTTTCGAGCGTCCGTCCCAGCCGTTCCTTGCGCGGGACCTGGAATGTATCGAACTCTTCGAGCCGATAACCTAGACCAAGCCCCAGCCTGAGCCGGCCGTTGGCGATAACGTCGATCAGAGCGGCATCTTCCGCGAGCCGCAGCGGATGATAAAAAGGCACCAGAATTACATAGCTGCCGATTTTGATTCGTCTGGTCCGCGCCGCGATCGCCGCCATCATCGGCATCGCCGCCGAAAGATAGCCGTCATCAGTGAAATGATGCTCGGTAATCCAGATCGTCTCGAAACCCGCCTGGTCCAGGTATTCGACCTGCTGCATCATCGCGGCATAGAACTCAGCCGAGCTCATCAGCGAAAATTCCGCTGGTTGGCGGAAATCAAACAAGTAGCTGAATTTTACCACGGCAGTTGGTCTCCAGTCCTGATCGGGCGCGTCCACGCAATCGTTACGGACCATCCAGAACCACCGGTCCGTGAGGTGGCGTCCGGCGGCCGGGTCTGACGATCCCTTCATTATGTTGCAGACCCGGCCATCTGCTTCAACCCGCACAAAGCGCTACCTGCGAAGCACCGCTTGACTCCGCTCGCCACTTTTTGTATTTAACTAAGCAGTTATTTAACTGATTGGTTTAGCACTAATAATGTCCGCCGACCATCTAAGCGTCATCTTCACGGCGCTCGCCGACCCCACCCGGCGCGCGATTCTGACCCGCCTCGCCGCGGGCGAGACCTCGGTAACGGAGTTGGCTGAGCCCTTCGCGATGAGCCTTCCCGCCGTCTCCAAGCATCTCAAGGTTTTGGAACGGGCCGGCCTGATCGCGCGTGGACGTCAGGCGCAATGGCGCCCGTGCCAGCTCGAGGCCCGTCCACTCAAGGACGCGGCCGATTGGCTGGAGCACTATCGGCGTTTCTGGGAGCAGAGCTTCGATCGCCTCGAGAAGTACGTGCGCGAGCTGCGTCCCGCTCGCGAAGGCCCGCCGCGACCGCGGCATGCAAGCGAGTCAGCGAAATTCGTCAACGATCAGAAGGAGAAGAATCATGGCCGCAAGAAGTAGTGCCGCTACCGCAAGCGGGCAGCGCGAGCTCGTCATCACGCGGGTCTTCGATGCGCCCCGCGAACTCGTGTTCAAAGCGTGGACTGACCCAAAGCATCTCGCGCAATGGTGGGGTCCCGAGGGCTTCACGTTACCCTCTTGCGACATCGACTTGCGTCCGGGAGGCGCCTACCACTTTCACATGCGCGCGCGCGACGGAACCGATCACTGGCTGCAAGGCATCTATCACGAGGTCGTGGAGCCCGAGCGGATCGTTTGCACTTTTACCTGGGCTGATGCGGCCGGCAAACCGTCGAGGCCCGAAACGCTGTTGACAGTGATTTTCGCGGAGCTTGGCGCGAAGACGACTCTTACCTTGCATCAGATTGAATTCGAATCGGTCACCGCGCGCGACGGGCATCGCGAGGGCTGGAGCAGCGCCCTGCAATGCCTCGCTGAACATCTGGCCGCTATACGGACTGAGTAAACCCATCGGCAAAAAGGAGCAGCAAACATGAACAGCTCAATCGCGTCCCGAGAAGAGTGGCTGGTCGCACGCAAACAACTTCTGAGTAAAGAGAAGGAACTCACGAAGTTACAGGACGAGGTGAGCCGGCAGCGTCGCGAGTTGCCGCGAGTGAGGGTCGAGAAGGAGTATATTTTCGACGCACCGGACGGCAAAAGGACGCTCGCCGAGCTGTTCGGCGGTCGCAGCCAGTTGATCGTCTATCATTTCATGCTGGCGCCAGGGCGCAAGGAGGGTTGCGTGGGCTGTTCGTTCTTCGCGGACCATGTCGACGGTCCGAACCTGCATCTTGCCCATCACGACGTGACTTTTGTCGCGGTCGCGCGTGCGCCTTTAGCCGAGATCGAGGCTTACAAGGGGCGCATGGGTTGGCGCTTCCCGTGGGTATCCAGCTTCGGCAGCGACTTCAATTATGACTATCATGTCTCGTTCACACCCGACGATCTCGCGAGGGGCAAAGTCTTCTACAACTACCAGATTACCCAAAGCCCACTCGAGGATCTCCACGGCACCAGTGTCTTCTTCAAAGACGAGACCGGTACAGTCTTTCATACCTACTCGACCTATGCCCGCGGCGGTGAATGGGGGTTGGGTGCATACCGGTTCCTCGACCTGACGCCGAAAGGCCGCAACGAGACCGGTCCCAACCACACCCTGACCGATTGGGTTCGACACCACGATCGATATGATGCCGACGGCTTCGTCGATCCGACCGGGCGGTGGGTCCCCGCACAGGGCACGGCCTCCTGCTGCAAGTCGCTCACAAGCTCATCGGAAGAATAGACCCCGAGTCGTCTCCACGTCCGTGCAATGGTCTTGTATCCAGCCGGGGTTCTGTTAAGAAGACGGCTGGGCCGCTTGTGGTGCGACTGCAGATTGAAAGCGGTTAGTGGAGGACCATTGTGACGCCGTGGACGCAAACTTCCGTAAAGGCGGCCAATGCGGAAATCGTGGTGGTCAGAGGCGGAACGGGCAAGCCTCTGCTGATCTTGCACGATGAGCTTGGTTATCCGGGCTGGATGGCCTGGAATGAGTGGCTGGCGGATCGACGTGAATTGGTGATCCCGCTGCAGCCGGGTTTTGGCAAGACCGCCCGGCTGGACTGGATCAGGAATTATCGCGATCTCGCGGGCTTCTATTCCCAGGTCACGCGCGAGCTGAAAGCTGACCCGATAGATGTGATCGGATTCTCCGCGGGCGGCTATATCGCGGCCGAAATGGCGGCCGCCGACCCCCGGATCTTCGCGAAGATGGTGCTGGTCGCCCCAATGGGGATCAAGCCGCAGAACGGTCAGATCATGGATTTCTTCGAGCTGACGATCCGCCGCCATTTGCGCGCCACCGTCGCCGATCCCGAGAAGACGCCCGAATTCGCCAGAATCTATGGCGGCGAAATGACGCCGGAGCAGTTCGAGGCCTTCGAGGATGCCCGCGCTGAGACCGCGCGGCTGGGCTGGGAGCCCTACATGCACAACCCCAGCCTGCCCAACCTGCTCTATGGCGTAAAGACGCCGACCTTGCTGGTTTGGGGGACGCGCGATAACGTCGTTCCGCGTGGCTGCATTGATGCTTATCGGCAGGCAATCGTCAACGCCCAGGTCGTCGAGATTGCAGGGGCCGGACATCGGCCCGAGATCGAAAACGAACCTGAATTCTCGCGTGCCGTCGGCAAATTTCTGGCGGACTGAAGGATGTGCGCTGACTGGTGGAACGCGCCAGCGCTTGCTCAGCGCGCTGACGCAATCAATCCGCGCAACGGCCTGACCAACAAGAGGGAAGAGGTATGAAGATAGGTTATTTCACCGAACGGCCCTATCGCTGGCTGTCCGAGGACGTGATTCTCAAGAATCGCGCTTTTTTCGCCGTCTCCAACTCCTATTTTGACCGCGAAAAGGCGGCCGACGACTATCACTACTACCTGGACGAATATTGCTACGCTGAGGACCTGGGCTTCGATGTCGTGGCCCTCAACGAGCATCACGGCAATCCGTTCTGCATGGGCAGCGTGATGAACGTCGAAGCCTCCGTGCTGGCGTATCGCACCAAGCGCGTGAAAATCGTCCTGATCGGCAATCCGCTGCCGGTCATCAAGCACCCGCTGCGCATGGCCGAGGAGCTGGCCGAAATCGACCTGATCTCCCGCGGCCGGCTGATCACCGGATGGGTGCGCGGGGCTGGCAGCGAGCAGTTCTTCAACAACGCCAATCCCGCCTACAACCGGGAAATGTTCAACGAGGCCCACGACTTCATCGTGCAGGCGTGGACCAAGCCCGGTCCCTGGCGCTACGAGGGCAAACATTTTCATTACCGCCACGTCAATCCGTGGGCATTGCCCTACCAGAAGCCCTATCCACAGATGTGGATTCCGGGGGTGATCAGTCCGGAGACCGTGAAGTGGTGCGCGGAGCACCGCTATCCATATATCGGACTGGGCACGATGCTCGGGCCGACCTGCGACCTGTGGGACTACTACGCGGACGAGGCGGCAAAAATTGGCTATCAGGCCGGCCCCGAGAATTTCGGCTACCTGATCCCCACCGTGGTCGCCGAAACTGAGGAAAAGGCTCACGCGGTCGCGGAAAATTTCGTTTACGGCGGCGGCCAAAACGCTTTCTCCGCACCGGAGTTCACGATGCCGCCGGGCTATAACTCCAAAAGTGCGATTCGGGCCCTGGCGAAGCAGCCCACGGGAAGTTGGCTCGGAGTCAGTGGCGACAAGCTTGCCCAACACGCAGAGGACGGCAACAAAGAGCCGGAAACGGACTTCGACGAAGTTCGCCGCAAGCTGCGCGGCGGCCTGGACAAAGTGATGCGCAATTATCAGGTGATTGCGGGAACGCCGGCCAGCGTGATTCCGAAGATTAAGGCCATCCTGTGCATCCTGCGCCCCGGCATTTTCATCATGTTCAGCGTGCAAGGTCCGGTGAGCAACGAGGACCGGCAGACCAGCATGCGGCTCTTCGCACAGGACGTGATGCCGGCACTGCGCGACTATGCGAAAGAGATCGATCTGCCCGACCCGTTCGAGCGCACGCCGGGGTCGGTTGCCTTGGGCGGCGGCGTCAAACGCGGGACCGTGGTCGACCGGTCACCGCTCGCCGAGTTGGGTCTGCGCTAGGCTGCGCTCCCACAGTAAGAAAAAAGAGCGCCGGCGATTCCAGGATCGCCAGCGCTCTTATTTTATTCGACCGCAGCGTCAGCGCTGATGATAAAGGGGATGACCACGGACCGTCGTGTGCACACGGCTGAAATGCTCCCCTTCGAGGTTCGCAAAATACAAGTCCTGTAAGCCCGGCCCACCGAACGCGCAGTTGGTCGGATGATCGAGACGCTCGCTCTTTGGATCGTCGATCAGCATCGTCCAAGTGCCACTCTTATCGACCTTGAGAATCTGGTTAGCGGGGATCAGAATTTTGTCCTTCGGCGGATCGTCGGGCAGCTTGGCCTTGCCCGGCAGCGTTATGTAGAGTTCGCCGGCCGTGTCGAACGCCATTCCGTCGGGAATCGCGGGAAAATCCTTGGAGTAAATTTCGGGCCGGCCGAAGCTGCCGTCCTTTTTGATCGCGATCCGGAGACAGTCGTATCGCGTTGACTCGAGCACGTAGACCGCCTCCTCCTGCGGATCGATCGCGGTGCCGTTGGCGACATAAAGGCCGGTCGCGATAATTTCGCTCTTGCCGTTCTTGCGGATCACGCCCAGCGCGCCCTTGGGCTGCGGCTTCAGCAGCTCGTCCCCGATGTGATTGATGTTGCTCGTGCTGGAATTCGAAACAAACAGATTCCCCTCGGCGTCATAGGTGGCAAAGTTCGGCAGGCTCAGATGGAGGTCGCCAATCCGATCACTGATCGTCGAGACCTTGCCGCTCTGCGTCACACGCACCACCGCTTCCTTGCCGAGGTCGCAGTAGACCAGATCGCCGTTGCGATCCATCGTGACGCCGTTGGGAATCGAGCCTTCGGGCAGCTTCACGAGTTCACTCACTTTGCCGTCCGGCGTGACCTTGTACATGATGCCGTTGCGGCCACCGCCGTAAACACAATTGTCCTTGTCAACGACCACCCCTTCGGCCTTCAAAACGCCGCGGCCGAAGACCTCGACAGCTTCAACTGGAAATGTTGGCATTCGGTTTTCCTCCTGACGTAGTTTGTGGCGAGATCGGCCTGAGGCCGTATCGCGATTCGATGAACTATAGATGCGCACGATATCACGACTTGTTCGTTCAGCGGTAAGTCACCGGGGACAATTCCAATGACCACGGAACGCGTGATCCACGCTGACGCAATCCGCGCCCGGGCGACGGCACCCGAGCGGAACTCGGCCGGACTCTCTCTCGCGGGGGTAACCATCGAGGGCACACTGGATCTCTCGGCAACGAACCTGCCCGCGCTCGTGTTGGTTGGCTGCCGTTTCGAACGGGAACTGATTTTGCGGGGCGCATCGCTTGAAGCGCTTTTTCTGGGCGGTTGCGAACTCGCGGGGATTGACGCTCGCGAAGCGCATATACGCACCGATCTTCAGTTGTGCGAGGGGACGCGCAGCGGCGGTCTGGTGCGGCTCGACGGAGCGCGGATCGACGGTAATCTTTCGTGCAGCGGTGCGCTGCTCGAAGCGCCGGGCGGCGAGACGCTGCGCGCGGACCGCGCCGTGATTGGCGGCCACGTGGTCATGAGCAACGGCTTTCGCGCGTCAGGCGCAGTCGTGCTGCGACACGTCCGCGTCGGCGGGATGCTCTACTGCGCGCACGGCGAGTTCGCCAACAGGGGTGGTTTGGCCCTCTCGCTCGAAGGAGCGGCGATCGCCGGCAACATCATACTCAGCCACGGCTTCAAGGCGCGGGGCCAGGTGATTATGCGCGAAGCGCGCTGTAACGGGATCCTGTATTGCGCGTACGGCTCGTTCGAGAATCCGGGTGGCGACGCATTCACCGCGGATGGCATCCAGATCGCGGGACGCGCGTTCCTTGGGGAGTGGTTCGCGGCGAAAGGCGCGGTGCGGTTATGTGATGCGCGGATCGGCGGCGACTTGCACTGCGTCGGCGGCCTTTTTCAAAATCCGGGCGGCGACGCGCTCGATGCGGGGCGTCTCACCGTCGGCGGCAGCGTGCGTATGCATACGCGCTTCCTCGCGCAGGGCGCGGTGCGGCTCGACGGAAGCCGTATTGGTGGCTCCCTCATCTGCAGCGGTGGCCGATTTGAAAACCGCCGCGCGGTCGCGCTCTCCGCCACGGCTGTCACGGTGGGTCGCAACCTCGTGCTGGGCAGCGGCTTTCGCGCCGACGGCTTCGTGCGTCTCGACCACGCGCGAATTAGTGGAACGCTCGATACCGAAGACGCGGTCTGCGACGACCTCACGGTCGAGAACGTGCAGAGCGGCAGCCCGTCGCGTCCGCGATGAGCTGCCGCCGTCAGAGTCCACCCTCGATTTTTACAACGAAGCGTAAATCGCGTCGATCAGCGCGGCGGGGCGTTGATCGAGCAACGGTTCGGTACCCATCTGATTCATCACATACCCGAAGCCGACCTTGGCGTCGGGGTCCGCAAAGCCAAGCGACCCGCCAGCGCCCGGATGGCCAAAGGCATGCGGGTTTGGACCCATCATCGTCCCCGGTTGCGAGAGCATATAGCCCAAACTGAAGCGCGTCGCCAGCGGCAGGACGGCGTCCGGGCCCTTTGACTGCTCCGTGAAGCACCGCTCAATCTCGCGCGGGCCAAAGACTTTGATCCCGTCAACTTCGCCACCACGCGCGAGCGCACCATAGATGCGGGCCAACGCTCGCGCATTCGCGTGGCCATTCGCACCGGGAATTTCGGCGCCGCGCCAGGCGCGTGAATTTGTGGTTTCCTGCGCGAACATCGTCGGCGGATTGAACAGCGCCGCATAACTCACCGACGCGGGGTCTTTCGCCATTTCCGCGAAGATGTTCCGCTCGCCCGGCTTGGGCGCCGGGGCATAGATAATCTCGGCGACCCGCGCGTCGAACTCCGGACCAATCCCGATATGGGCGTCGGCGCCGAGCGGCTTGGCGATTTCGTCGCGGAAGTAGGTGCCGAGACTCTTCCCGCTGACCCGGCGCACCACTTCGCCGACCAGCCAGCCGAAAGTAATCGCGTGATAACCATGCCGCGTGCCCGGTATCCACCACGGCTCCTGGCGCGCGAGCTCGGTCGTAACCTTTTCCCAACTGAACAGTTCCTCGTGTTTGAGCGGCGTCCTGATGGCAGCCAATCCTGCCCGATGGTTCAACAGGGCGCTGACGGGTATCGCGCCTTTGCCACTTTGCGCGAACTCCGGCCAGTATTTCGCGACCGGCGCGTCGAGATCGAGCTTGCCCTGATCGGCGAGCCGATGCGCGCACATCGCGCACAGTCCCTTGGTGGTCGACCATACATTGACGATCGTATCGCGATTCCAGGGACGCGCCTTCGCCTGATCGGCGTGACCAGCCCAGATATCGACGACGCAGCGGCCGTCAACGGTCACCGAGGTTGCGGCGCCAACTTCATCGTACTTCGCAAAGTTCTCGATAAACGCGTCGCGCACGCGGGAAAACCGCGGATCGCATTCGCCCTGGACGGTTACATTCGCAGCCATGAAGTCTTGCTCCTTTTAGACGGGTGGCAACAGGCGCAGATCCTGAAAACGGCGGAACCATTTGCGCAGCATGTCCTCCGTATCAACACAATCGGCGAAGCCGGCCTGACGCGCTTTAATCGTGCTCACCAGCGTGACGCCCGGAGTTTTCGCTCCGGTGTTGAAGACAAAATCCGCCAGATGGAAGGATTCGCCTACAAATGTGTGGATATCCTCAGGTGCGCGGAGCCGGTATTTGCGCACGATCGCCGCCCATTCGGCGGCATGCCTGGGCATGTCGGTGGCCAAGGCCAGCGGCGCGGGCGGACCGGCCTTCATCCCGAGCGACTCGGCGATCGTCGGCCATACTTCGTCCCAGACAAAAACATCGCCGTTGGTAATGTTGAAAATCTCGTTACGACAGGCCGGTGTGTTCGCCGCCCACGCCATCGAGCGCGCCAGCAGGTCGACATCGACCATCTCGAAAATCAGCCGCGGACCGCCCGGATACGCGAGCGGTAGTCCCGCCTCGCGGCGGATCGCGCCATAGACGCCGATCGCGGGGATGACGTTGAGATTACTCCCCACCGCCTCGCCGATAACGAGTTGCGGCCGCAGGATCGTCCACGACCAGGGTTTGCCGGGCTGCTTCGCCCGCAGGTAGTCCTCTTGCAGCCAGTAGAAATTCTGATGAGCATGGCGCGGCGAGCGCTCGCGCGCGGGTATCGCAATCGGTGCCAGATGCGCGCCGTAGGCCTTGGTCCCCTGTAACAACGAGACATGCTGCAGATTCTTGGCCACCGGCTCGAGCGGCTCGAACAGATTGCGCAACATCGTCAGGTTGGTCTGCATCTGCTCGCGATCGAGCCATCCATCCATCAGACCGGGCTTTTCGTTGACCGCGGCGTAGACCAGATGGGTGACGTCACCCATCTGGCTGAAGACTTCGGCGCAGCGACTTTGATCGAGGAGGTCGACCGAGAGAAATTTGGCGCCGGGCACCGCGTCCGGGGTACGGCGCGAGACCGCGACAACCTCGCACTCGGGGAGTGCGGCAAAGTGGCGAACGGCGGCGTGACCGACCAGCCCCGAAGCGCCCGCGACGAGAACTTTCCGTTTTGCCATCAGTCCACTACATCCCGCTGATCAATTCGAGAATCGTGCCGTCGGGATCTTTGAAGCAGACCACGCCGATTTTCGCCCCGCCCGGGCCGTCGATCTTCTTGAGCGGCGCGACGAAATCAACCTTTTTGGCGCGCAGCTCTTCATAAGTCTTGTCGATATCATCGACGGTAAACGCGATCCGGCAGATCCCCAGGTTGTTCAGCGTCGGATAGGGATTGCCTTGCGGCGGCGGATCGATGAACTGGACCAGATCGAGCACGGGCGCGGCGGGATCGTTGCCCAGACGCACGAAAACACCGCGCAGCTTTTTCGCCTTGAGACCCAGCGCGTCGCCGACGCTTGGGTCGTCAAGAGTAAAGTCGTTGACCTTGTTGAAGCCAAGGTCCTGATAGAAGCGAATCGAGCGCTCCATATCGCGCACGCACACGTTGACGTGAAAGAGCTTCTGCAGCATGGCGTGATCCTCCGCGGATGCCGGTGAGAACAAGGAGAGCGCAAGCATCCAGCTCGCGCTCTCCCATCGATCTGACTAATTCGCGATTCCGTAGAACTCCGCGACGTTATCGTGGAGGATCCAGCTCTTCTGGTCCTCGGTCAAGGATTGCGAGTGCTTGCGCAGCAACTCTTGCGAGTTTGGCCAGGTCGAGTCGCTGTGCGGGAAGTCATTCGCCCACATCAGGCGGTGCGGATTCAACATATCGGCGCTCTTGAAGGCCACCCAATCGTCCTGGAAGGTCATGTAGATGTTTTCGCGGAAGTACTCGCTCGGCATCTTCGACAACTGCTCGACAGCCAGCCAGTAGCGATGCCGATCGTAGGCGTGATCCAGGCGATACATGAAGTGCGGCGCCCAGCCGGCGTCCGCCTCGACGCACCCGATCTTGAGCTTGGGATGGCGCTCGAAGACGCCGCCCAGGATGAACATCCCCATGATGTCCTGATTGGCGCGGATAATCGACATGAAGGAATTCATCCGCGGCCCGCGATTCGCGACCGCGATACCCTCGCGCGAGGTCAGGATATGGAAGCTCAGCGGCATCTGCATCGAAATCGCCGCCTCGAAGAACTCGTCGTAGATCTTGCTGTCGTAGTCCTCTACGATCGGGAAACCCGGCATCATCACGCCACGCAGTCCCATCGCCTTCATCTTTTCGAGATCCGCGATACCTTCGGCCGGCGTGCGCATCGCGGTCTGGCCAAGTCCGAGCAGGCGGTCCGGATGCGCCCCGCAATAGTCGGCGATCCATAGGTTGTAAGCGTCGAAACAGGCCTTCTTGTAGTCCGGATCCGGATGGTTACAGAGGATCATGCCCACGCTGGGATAGATAACCTCGGCTCTAACGCCGTCGCGATCCTGATCAGCCATCCGCGCTTCGGGATCCCATCCGCCGCGATGCAGGTCCGCGAACTTCGCAAACTTGGCCGAGGTGGCGAGTTCCTTCGCAGGCACTCCCGCCGCCGCGACCAGTCCCATCGGGATGGTTTGCTTCATCCCTTCGATCACGTAGGTATCGCCGCTCTGCTCCTGCCACACGACGTGCGGCGCGGTATCTTTGTATTTCTTGTCGATTCGCGCCGTATAGGTGTCCGGCGGCTCCATGATATGCGAGTCCGAAGAAATGATCGGCTTGGAAATAATGTTGTTAGCCATAAGCTTCGCGTTCTCCTTTGTGGTCGATAGCTTTGACAGCTTGCCTTAGTGTTTAGTCCACTTGCGCGATGCCGTAAAGGCACCGTTCGACTCGCCCGGCGTTAAGCCAATTCGGGTTGGGGAAACGGGAAGGAGTCGCCGGCTTCAAACCGAAGCTTAGCAGACTTGACTACAACTTCCGCGAAGGCGGAGGATCGGCGAATGAAGCGACGCGTCACGACAATCGGAGCGCTTGCGTTGGCCTGCCTGCCAGCTCTCGTGTTTGCGCAGAGTCCTCCTCAGATGCCCGCAGCTGCACCATCAGTACCGGGAATACCCGGCGTGCCGTCAGTACCGGGAATGCCTGGCGTGCCGTCAGTACCGGGGATGCCCGGCGCGGCGTCAGTACCGGGGATGCCTGGCGCGCCGTCGGTACCCGGAATGCCCGGCGCGGCATCAATACCGGGGATGCCGAGCGCGCCGTCAGTGCCGGGGATGCCCGGCGCGGCATCAGTGCCGGGAATGCCCGGCGCGCCATCAGTACCCGGAATGCCTGGCGCTTCGGCAACCTGACTCGCGATGGACTACCCCGTCGAATCGTCGATTATCCGTTTCTATCACGCGCATATCTATTACGATGCGGACTCCCGGCCAGCAGCCGCCCGGCTGCGCGAGGAGATCGAGCGCCGTTTCGAAGTCGTGATGGGGCGTTGGCGCGAGGAGCCGGTCGGACCCCATCCGCAGCCGATGTATCAGGTGAAGTTCGATCCGCCTGAGTTCGCGCGGATCGTGCCGTGGCTGATGATCAATCGCGCCGGGCTGACCGTGCTGGTCCATCCTGATACCGGCGATGCGGTAGCGGACCACGCCGTCAACCCGTTATGGCTGGGGCAGAAGCTCGACTTGCGGATTGACATTCTGCGCCAACTAATCAGCGCGTGACGCGCGGGCGATGCCCGTTTCGCTGTTGGAATTGAGTGCGCGGCAAATAGTCATTTAAGCGGCTTTTTCAGTATCGTCAACCTTGCGATTGAATTGCGCGTCGTGAGCGCGCAGTGCGGCGACCAGGATCGGC
>JBKQPD010000035.1:0-5315 GCA_052145175.1 Binataceae bacterium (SeqCode)
CCGAAGCTTACGTGCTTGGCCTTTTTCAGCTTTATCCAACGCTTTATTTCCACAAAGCGACACGTGGCGCAGAGAAGATATTCACCGAGCTTCTCGTGCACGTTGTTACGCTTGCGAGGGACGGGGCCGTCGCTGCTACCGGGCTTCCGGATCGCCACCCGCTCATTCGCTTCGCGCTTGCTCCTGACGATATTGACTCCGCCCTTTGTTTGGATGATTCGGTCGTCTGGGGCGCGCTCTCCCTTATGGCCGAAGCAACGAACCCATTAATTAGCCAGTTCTCCGCACGGCTGCGCGATCGAAAGCTCTATAAGTGCATCAATGTTCGCACGCGCGTGGCCAATGCATTTGATCCGACAAGCACGAACACCCCGGAACTTGTCGCGACTATCGATCGATGTTGTGCTGGAATTAATGAAAAGTTAAAGGGCTGGATCGACGACAATGCTTCGGAGGTTCCCCGTCTTCTCATCGATGAAGCTGTGCGCTCCCCTTACCAGGCTGGGGGTGGATCGAAAGGGCCGACTGAGCAAATCAACGTCCTCACGGACGGAGGTAGTCCTGTGGATTTGAAGCAGCGATCGCGGGTCGTCGCTGCGCTCTCAAATTTTAAGCTGTTTCGAGTTTATCACAGCGACGAAGACGGAACGGTGCGCCAAAAGAGCGAACAGATTATTGCAGGGGAGGTGAGATCATGTCGTTGAACAACGTTAGCAAAGTTGCGGCAATCGTCCGGGACGCTGGCGGACGCGTCATCGGTCGGACCCGTCTTCAGAAGATCGCCTACCTCTTGACAGTTACGGGCCTTGAGTCGGGACTCTCCTTTACCTACAAGCATTACGGACCGTACAGCGAGGATGTCGCTACGGCCGCGCGTTTCGGACATCTCCTCGGGCACTTGCAAGAAACCGAGCAGATGGCGAGCTGGGGCGGCTCCTATTCCATTTACAGCGTGGACTCTGTAATCCCCGCGCAAATTCCCGCAGCTCGGCGAGAGCTCGCCAGTCTTGCCGTGAATGCTGACGCGGTCGAACTTGAACTGGCGGCGACGGCTGTGTTCCTTGCGAGGGACGGCTTCGACGATCCCTGGGGAGAAACAGCGCGCCGAAAACCAGAAAAGGCCGAGAGCGGACGGATCGAGCGGGCGAAGGAACTTCTCCACCGGCTGCGCCGGATAGAGACGCCGACTGCGCTGCCCGATCTTCACTAACCAGCCGTGCTGAGTTCGAGACCAACCGATCCTCGCCCCAACTAACGAAGGCTGTGAACGCGCCAAGGCGCGGGGTTTCGCAATGGTCGACCGGTCAAAGTTCCTGCGGAGCAAATTACGACGCACTTAAGCCTCACGCCCGCCCCGCTGCCGTTCTCGGCGAAGAACTCGACGCCGACGCTAGGCACAGCGGCGCCTCAAATACCCCCCCGAGGTGTCAGCAACCCGTGAACCAACAACAGAAGATTCAGGAGAATAAGCGCAGCGAGAAAGCCAAGAGCCCAATCCGTAATGCTCGCCGAGCCGGGGTTATGAACAATAACGGAGAGCGCTTTTGAGCCTTTTTCCCACATGCAACCCACGGCCTCGCCGAGAGACATCTCGGCAACCGGCCTGTCGCAAGGCTACATCTTAATCTCCCATTCCTTTTCCCGCAGGGGGAACTAGGGAAGCAACTCGTCGCTTCAATGTTTGAAGCCTATTTCGACGCCTTCCGCAGCCTCACGTCGGGGCCTTCTCCATTTTCGTCGACGAAGATCACGCTGGCCGATTCGAGGGCGGCGCCGTTTGCCATTTTATTGCAACTTCGCATTGTGCGGCTGGCGTCAACAAGACGGCTTGAGCTATCCTAGCTGATCCTTCGAGCGGGCGCGGCCTTCATAGGAGAAGCGTGACAGCGTGGTCTCCTTCCTCAACCCCGACATTACCTATGATCGCAGGGCGGTTGCGAGGGAGGCTCGGCGCATCGCGCGGCGTGGCGCCCACTTGCCGCTGTCGGCAGGGGCATGGCAACGCATCGCTTGGGGCAAGGCGCGAGACGAACGAAACCGGACTATCGCCGGATGGCTGGCGCTGCGCTTGGCGCTCGCCCTGGCGCGCGGAGACGATCCTACGATTAGTCTCCTTGAGACTCTTAGTGGGACCGACAGCCGGCGTTCGCAGGATTGATTCGGGCGACGCAGCGCGCTGCCTTTTCCCAAAGCTGACGGTTTTGACCAGACGCCACGAAGCGGCCTGAGCGCGGATGTAGCGACGGGCCGTTTTGCGTGGGGGGATGAGACCGGAGCGTTTCAGTGTTAAAAATGAGAAGGGAGATTCAGCTACTCGCGACAGCTGGCCACTTGGGTTGATTCACTACTCGCGTCCAAGACGCGAGCTAAACGCTGCGAGGAATTAAAAATAGCGGTGGCTTCTCGACCCAACAGACTGTCGAAGTTCACCATTCAGCTGCGCCGCCACGCTTTGTGCGGTTTGCGCTTTTTCAGGATTTGGTCTTCGCCCCACTACTTGGAATTCACCTCCTGTCATTGCTTCAAATAACGAAATGAGCATTTCTTCGGTTGAAGTAATGTTGAACGCAGAATCAAGGCTTCGAAGGGCAAGAACAAGTGATTGCAAGCGCATTTGGCGCCCGACCAGTTCTGGCTCTAACTCCCTGGATTTCTTACTGTCATCGTTTTGTGTGGTGTCAAGCAACCAATAACGAGTGCTTATGTCTGCGGCAGAGTTTATCTCGCCGCAAAAGTGATCGACTGCAGCACTCAACCGATCTATGCGGTAACGCCACCTTTGGATGGCATAGTTCGCGATGGCTACCACTAGGGCACTTAAGAGGCTCACAGCAGGAAGAGCCCAACTAGGCAAATCGGAACCCTTGGCCACCATCAAAGGTGGCAGCCCCGGGCAGAAAGTGGGGAGAACACAGCTAGGCCAATCGGAGATCATAGTCTCATGTTTATGCGAGAGCCATATCTGGCGTGCGTTCTTGAGATAACGCTCGGCTAATACTTTGTAGGGCAAATAAAGGGAGCTCTTTGCGACTATTCGCAAATACTTCCTAGCCTCCTCCGATGTCACTATTCGTTTGCGTATCAAGCCTCCAAAAGCTTCCTCTAGAAAAGAGGACCCATAGCCAGAGGTCTTGTCAAGCTCGACCTCCAGCACGTCGCCGGTTTTAACAGCCATCCGCAGGGGCTCAGCCAGAATCTGATCTCGGAACCATTCTCCACTGTATGGACCGTCTTTGACGTAGCGACCACCCGGAGACCGAGCATGATCTGCAATCCTGATAGCGACCATTTCTCCCTCCTGTAGCATCACAACAGCACGTTCCATTCGATAAGAGTTCCGCCAATTGATACATCGTGAGTTCTAATAACTCGTTCCCCACCGGGGCGGAAAATCACCTCTCCACAGCGGCTCATGATCCGAAGATACCCTTCACTGCATTGATTCACAAAATCGCGCATTTGCGCCAGCCCGTGCCCCCGGTGTGGATCCCCTGTCGAGGAGACTGCCTCTTCGACTGCCGTAGCGATCGCATCTCCGTCAGATTTGACGTCTTTTGGAGAAGGCACCAGACCTAATTTCGAAGTTATTCGCCGTTGCCATCCGGCATAAAGCTGCCAGTCGGGCAAGCTTATTGGGATGGTAACGCCCTGGTCGAATATGATGGCTGTCATCCATCGTTCGCGCCGATCCACCGCACCGGTCATCCACCAACGGTCCACATGCCTATATGGGTAGAACGCTCGACTCGGGTAGGCATGTCGACAGACGTTGACAACCGCTTCGACCATGGCCCCATAAAGATGCACAAGAGCGTCGGATGCGGCGTCGTTGCAATGTCCAGCAGGATATAGAGCTTTTAGATTGTCAATTAGTTCCGCAATCGCAATTCCATCAGCTGTGTTTCCGCTTTTCATTGGGAGTAATACATACTCATACTCTAGATCTGGCTTGGTTATCCCCGTAGGAAAGCCGACAATATCGAAGAACCCAATGCCCCATAAACTGTCAACTACGCTCGGCGACCACTTATCGACGTTGACAACTGTTGGAGTTCCTTTCGTGACCAATCGGACACGCTCAAATTCTGCAGCTAAGACTAAAGCCGCAGCGGGCGTGATCAATTTGATCTCTTCAAACGTGCGATAAATTCCCGCCTGCCGTGGACGCGCATTGCGATGTTTCGATACGTCTTTTCCCCGACGGGTACCGCGCATCGGGAGATGTATTGTTCTTCGAATGTCAGCGAGCGCTTCCAAGGTTTCTCCGCAGTTATCATTGAAGCACAATATTTCTGGCATGCAACGCTTGTGCCCAGCTGCCTTTGCCCTCCAGCTCCGACCTACCGGTTGAGCCATTGTAACGAACTCTGGAGCATGGTGCTTGATCCGGCGTTTTGCGGAGTAGCGTTGCCGGTGAATAAGCCATTTACGACGGCGTACAGTTAACAGCTTCATTTAGCTCGCCATCTGTCTCGTGAAATATGAGGTAATCCGACTATGAGTGGAGCGCCAGCCGCAGCCTTGGGATTGTAGGCCGGCGGTTGTGGGGGGGGGGGCGATGGTCACGGGCGAAGGCGCTGCGCTCGGATTAATCGCTGGGCGTTTCCGCGAATTTCCGATTTTGCGTCCAAGCGAGCGCCAAAGTTCGCCAGCGTTCGGGAGCGGGTTTTCCGTATAATTTCCGTATGAGCGGCCCGAGCTGGGAAATAACGCTTTTAACTATTTGATTTTCTTGGCGCTCCCTAGGGGAATCGAACCCCTGTTTTCGCCGTGAGAGGGCGACGTCCTAGACCGCTAGACGAAGGGAGCATCAAAATCGCAGCGCCACAGTCGGGGGCCGTCCAGTTGGCCGGCCGGCTGCGAAGAGATGTCGAAGCGGCGGCGGTTGCCGCTCCGAGACGGGCGGTTCTATAACGCGCCCGCCGGCCCCGCAAGCCTGATGGCGCCCTTCCGCTCCGCTTGCCGAAAATTTCTCGCGCGGTCCGATAAAGGCCATGCTCCTTTGCCCTAAATAGCCGGCGATTTGCCTCCAGATCGGGATCTGCCGTCTTGGACCAACTCCTGTCGCTTCCCGGCGCAGCGCCCGCGCCCGCCTTCCGGCCGCCTGCCCCGACGCCGCAGCCGGGCCCGCTCGGGCCCTTTGCCATGCTGGCAACGCTGCGCCGCAATCCGATCGAAACCTGGACGCAAGCGCATTTCGAGCATTTCATGCTTGCCGGACGGACGATCCTCGGCAATGCCGCCGTCGTCAGCGCGCCTTCGGCAATCCGGCATATTCTGATCGACAATGCCGAAAACTACCGCAAGGACGCGCT
>JBKQPD010000036.1:0-5144 GCA_052145175.1 Binataceae bacterium (SeqCode)
AGGGCCGGAGAGTACCGCGAGCTGGGTTCCTGTGCGTGCATCCCAGATCCGGGCGGTCTTGTCATCCGACGCGGTGACGATGTGGGTGCCGTCGGGCGAGTAGGCCGCGGATTCGACGATATCGCCATGGCCGAAGAGCACCGCGAGCTGGGTTCCTGTGCGTGCATCCCAGATCCGGGCGGTCTTGTCATCCGACGCGGTGACGATGCGGTTGCCGTCGGGCGAGTAGGCGGCGGAATAGACGGTGCCACCATGACCGGAGAGCACCGCGAGCTGGGCTCCTGTGCGTGCATCCCAGATCCGGGCGGTCCTGTCATTGGACGCGGTAACGATGCGGGTGCCGTCGGGCGAGTAGGCGCCGGAATTGACGAAGCCAGCATGGCCGGAGAGCACCGCGAGATGGGCGTCGGTCGCGCGAATTTCCTGAAACACACTGATTGCCGCGGGCGTATGGCTCTGCGCGAATTCAGGATTTGTGAGCACTTCGAGGATGATGCCTTGCGCGCCCGCCATGTCCGAGTCCTTGAGGCGCTGGGCAGCGGCCTCGACGAGCAGCCGCGACTGAGCTTTCAACGTCTCCGCCGCCTGATACTCCGCTTCATGCTGCTTCTTAGACGCCACGAATCCGGCGCCCGATGCCACGATCGCGAGCAGCGCAATGAGGCCGACTACGGTCTGCTTGATGCGAGTGGTTCTGCGCACGCGCCGCTCTGACCGCTCGATGAATTTTCTCACCGGTTCCGCTAGGGCGATCCCAGCGGTCCCTAGCGGTTTGAACGCTGCCAATTTGTCTGCTGCTGCGAGCCACGCGTCAGACTCTCCGTGTTCCTGCCACAAGCGTGCCTCGTGCTGCGCCAATTCGCGCGTCTGCAGCAGTCCCGCCTCCTGCTTAAGCCACTCGATGAGTGCGGGCCAGGTACGTAACAACGCCTCGTGTGCAAATGCCGCCACGGCAACACCACCATGTTGATCGGTGACGCATAGGCGAGTGGCCACTAGGCGATCCAGTAGGCGCTTTTGGGCCGGGTCGGTTACAATCTCGGCGACGGCCGCGTAGCGGCGCGATGGACGGCCTTCTTCGTCGACGCTAACGAGACTACGAAAAATGCGTGTAGCCGCTCGCTTCGAGTCCTCATCACTCACCTGCACCGCGGCCGCGGCGGTGGTGGAAATACTTCCCAACAATCCGCCGAGTTGCTCGTATGTCCTGAACGTGAGTTCCCTGTCGGAGCGTCTTTCGTAAAGTTCACGCAGCGTGAACTGCAACAAGGGAAGCGCATTTTCGCGTTCGCGATAGACTTCTTCGCGCAGCACTTGGTCGAGCCGCTGATCTGAGGCACCCACACCGAATGTGAGGCCAGCGGCTGCCGCAGGACGGCTGATCACATCATCGAGCGCCGTGCCGCTCATTCTCTCGAGGTAATATTGGCCTTCGTTCGACCCAAACACCCGCCGCAGTGCCTGGTGCTGTTTGAGCTGGGGCACCGCGTCCGCGCGGATGGAGAGGAGCGTCCATGCACCATCCGCCTGGATCTTGAGCAAGAATCGACCCACGCTGTCGATCGCGGAATCGCTCAGCCCGACAGTGAACAAATCCTCAAACTGGTCAATGAGCCACACGAAGCGCTGCGTTCTCGGCCAACTCTGGCGCAGTACGGTTGCTAATTCGTCCAGGGTCGCGCATTCGCGATCAAGATGTCCGGCGAATTCGGGAAGGGTGCCCCAGCAATCGCCAATGGACTCGGCGATCCTGGACTCCTCCGCGCCAGTCGGTAAAAGTCCGAGTCGCCAAACCGCTGTTTTGACTGAGTCGCGGACGGGGCGCGAGCGTAGCGCAGCCTCAACGTCGGCGCGCTGTGAAGACGGGTTTGCCAAGGCAGGCAGGACACCTGCCCGCAGAAAGGAACTCTTGCCACTGCCGCTCGCCCCTTCCACCAATAATCCTGGCACGCCGATCGCCTCGCGACGGAGGAGTTGTTCGATGACTTCTCGAACTTCGGAGTCTCGACCAAAAAAAATGGAGCGGTGTTCGTATCCAAAGTACTCGAGGCCTCGGAAGGGATTGCTCAGATACACCTTTTCGAGCGTGATTCCGAGGTAGGCCAACGCATCTTCCAAGGAACTGACTGGTTCCAAATGAACGTGCGCGGGAATCTCGGCATTGGCGCTCCACTGTGCAACGGTCTCGGCGTCCGCACTAGGGTAAAAAATCACCGCCTCGGGCTCATTGCTCAGCGCGCAAACCGCCGCCGCCACCTTGGCAGCTGTATTTTTGACGCCTTGAACAGCAGCGGTATGCTCAATGCTCAGGGCCGCGCTTTCCAGATCGAGCACGCCGGTGGCCGCGATGGCGGGATAACTGCCAACGGCCTTTTTCCATTTGGACGTCACGAGCGCCAGGGCAAACAGCAAGTCGCTGCTGCGACCCGTAACGTTGATATTCGAACCGAGAACTTCGTATTCCACCCACAGCTGAGAGCGAACGACCCCCTCGCCCCTTAGAATTTTGTAAGCCAGTTGGCCGGCGACCTTCGCAGACTCGAACAATAAATCATTTCTGACCGGCCGAAAGTGAACGGAAAGCCCGAGGCTCCCGGTAAATTCACGTTGCTGTCTGATAATGAGCTGTGGTGTCGTCGCGAGCCCTTCTGCATCTACCAGCAGCAGTCGGTACGTCATGGCGAATTAATCTTGCGTTGGGTAGTTAGGCTCTTCGAGTTTAATATTGCCTGACGCAAAATCCGATATGGAGATCTGTACGCCGGCCGGCAGAGTGCCGATTGCCTTACCGTCGGCATCAAATTGACCGAGCTCAAACCGCTCGGAACCGTTCCATAGATAGGCAGTCTCGTTTTGAACGTAGCGAATCATTTCTGGGGGACTTTGCACGAGCACGCATATTGAAGACTGGTCGGGGCTCTCGCCCTCGTCATAGGCCAGCGTGACGCGAAAGCCTCGAGCGGTCGTCAATTCGGGCGGCCTCGCCATCTCATCCGCACTTGCCGCGGCCAATAGTTGCAATACTTCTAGATTTCGCGGCAATGGCTCTTCGGCCGCCCGCGCCATTTCATCGCGAGCCGCGCGAGCTGCGCTCAACAATTCGTCATACCGGTCAGGATTGCCGCTGCGCGCGCCGAATTTCAAGGCGGTCCACTTGGCAAATTGATCGAAATCCGGAGGCTTACTGGACATTGGACTGTTCTCTCGAATGGGCTGCGCGCGACGAGTGGCGGAGCGAGTCAGCAGCGAACCGCGCATAGATTTCCTGGACTAACTCGATGATGTATTTCACTTGATTTCTGGAAATACCCAACTGCGCAGCTATCTGTTCTTGTGTGTGCCCCTCGCCCACCAAACTGAGCACTGCCGTCGTTCGGGCAAATTTGCTCATCAAGGATTCCAGTTTGTGCCGCTCCTCCGCGGCGCGACGCGTACCCACGGCGTTTGCGCAGCTTTGAGTGGCGTCGGCAACCGGTCTACGTAGGTACTCAAAGAACTTCTCGAACAGCTCCTCATTTTCGTATTGGAGGGTGGGATCGATAGCGGGTGTCACAAAGTTCGACTTTGAACTGTTGTTTGCGGTTATTGGATCGGCCCCCTCGAAGTATTCATCGGCCTCCAAGGTATTCTCCAAATCCAGACGGAGCACCTCGAACGGATGTTGCGGGTCGAGATCGGAACTTTCAGTAGTTGTCGTTTGCGACGGGGACGTTGCGGAACCTCCGCGCTTTTGCCTGCCGCGTTTCTTACACTCGTCCAAATAAATGGTCATCGCGATTTCGAACAAGTACCCGTTGGTGGGCGGCCGCAAACGTGGCAGAGCACATACGACCGTGAAGGTGCCATCGACAAACTCGACGAGACGGGGATGATCGAGGAGTGCCGCCTGAGCGCGTGCCGTGTGGCCAGTGGCTTCGGTTGCCATTGCGTTGGCAAACGCTTTCGCCGCGGCGTAGCGCTCTGGCCCGTCATTGGCAATTTTCTCATCAAGATCGCCCGGGAAGTGTTCGTCGGCGTCAATGGGCGTGATCTCCGCTGGCGGCTCGTCAACACACTCCCAGCTGAGTTCGACGCGCACGGCATTCAGGATATGGCAGCCTTGATTCCTTAGAACCGGAATCCGATCAGCGAGAGCGCGAATTACCGCCTTCCAATGGGCATCCTCTGGCTCGTCGACCTGTGGCAGTCGAAAGCGCATCGCCGAGTCTCTAAGCGACGAGACATCACGCGTCCAATGATTGACCTGTCTTTCGTGAAAGGGACCCATGTTCAATGGGCGAACGCGCGATACGGCTTGTTGAACGGCACCTGACGCCTCACGACGGCCTCGCCCCACTCGCTCGAAGAATTTCAGCAATGCATCTTGCGCGAGTTCTTCCAATTGGGTCGGATCCCATCGGGAAATCCGCATGAGATGCCGAACGACGGCCGGAAATGCCACCGAGAAGTAGGCGTTGAAGGCGCGTTCGAACTTTTTGTCGTCGGATTCGCCGAGCCAGGCGTAGAGCCGACGATCAAGGGAGGTTATTTTTGTGCTCGACATACTAGCCGGGCCGCCGTCGCGCCTCCTTGGCAATGCGGTCGATATTGGCTTAGGAATTGGGTAATTTGCAAGCTTGTAGGCCGTTTCGGGACCCTCCCACCCGGGGCGGGGTGGTAAATCGAGCGGCCGCTCAGCTGCTGAGCAGATATCGGCGTGCGAGGCAGCCGGAACCTGGGAGGGTGACCTTCCCGAGGTGAAGCTAACGGCCCCAGGCGACTCAGCATGATTCCTCCGGCCGCCGTAGGTCCACAGCAGGTTATTGTGAAAAAATGTTCATTGCCATGCAGCAAGGCGTACTCGCCTCTTACAGTCTAGAAAGATTATGGTTCGACACAGGCATATCGACAGGGGCAACGGCTTTGGTGAAAAATAAATCAGATTAGGCGTGGGGCCATGATCCATCCCATTTCCAGGAGATCGTTGCGCCCAGCGATGCAAGAAGGCAATACCAGCTTGCCAAGATGCCTTTTGATCACCGGCGGAGTTCGTTCAAGTCCGAGTTCTTATATGCCTGACGACAATCTCCGTCTAAATGGTGAATATAAGTCGATCTTTCAATCTTCGCGTTTTTCAGTAACGTATCGAAGGGAAAGGTGCGCGA
>JBKQPD010000037.1:0-3899 GCA_052145175.1 Binataceae bacterium (SeqCode)
CCCCTTATCGCGGGCTACGGCCTCCCAACGATCCACCGCCTCTTCCATATCGTCTTTGTTCTCAAGCATTCCCATCTCCATGCCTTGCGCCCGGCGCGGGCACTTCGGTGAACGCCACTACCGGCGCCGCCGCGCCCGCCGCCCGGAAGACCCGCCGCCACCAGCGCAGCGTGCTCAGCGCGATCCCACGCTGCTCGCCAAACTCCCGTAGCCGCAATCCGCTCCGCTGCCACTCCGCCAACACCCGGCGCATCTCTTGGGCCCGCGCCGACCTCGTCGATCCCATGCTCCCCCATGGCTGCTTTCCTCCGCACCCATTCTGCGCTACCCGCCCGAAGCCCAGGGAGATGTCTTTGGTCACACGCTTACATTAGCTCTTAGTTAGTAGATGCCTGAAACGTCCTTCGAAATGGGGGCTTGACAAACCCCCGCGAGGTAGATTATGAAAAACTGGAATTCCAGTGAATATCACGAGGTGATGGGTTATGCGCACCTTCGGCGGATTCATCCGACAACGGCGAAAGGCCATCGGGCTCACGCAGCGTGAGTTTGCCGCCCGCATCCACTTCGAAGACGGCCACGCCATTTCCTTACCGTACCTGAACCACCTCGAACACAATCTCAGAAAACCATCCCGCGCGCACATGATCGAGCAGTTCGCGGAGGCCCTCGGGGTCAAGTGCGAAGTCCTGTTCTTTCTGGTCGGCCGGCTACCCGACGACATTCAAGTCGTCGACGCTTCCGATGATCAGGTCATCGAGGCCTTTCAGGCTTTTCGCGAGCAACTCAGAACTGGAACGGGAAAAGGCAGTACCGTTTCGCTCAATGCGGTCAGCGGGGCCACCGGCGAACGAATCGCACAAGGTGGAGAGGATAGCGTTCGCGCGCTTCCTAGATAGCGAAATCCTCGAAGGAGCTATGAGCCATGGTCTTTTCCAACCATCCGATAGTCGACGAACACGCTGGCGTTTTCTTGCCCATCGCGCACCTGATCACCGATAAGCAGAATAACGAGATCGTCATCGACAACGGCGGCAAGGTCTACACCGATCGCGGCAACGGGGCTTTGCATTTCGCCGGGATCGTTATTCCCGAGCTGCAGTTGCGGGCAGCGATTCGCATGCTGGTCGCGGCGAGCGGCGCGTATATCGATCCGGAATACGCGGCGCACAGTCTGACCCTGGCCTGCGGGGCGCGGTTCTTCGGGTCGCTGCCGCCCTTCGGCAACGAGCCGCAAGTTTGTATCCGCCTGCATTCCGGCATGGGGCGGCCCGTGAGCAGCTTCATGACCGCCCTGCAGGAGCGGCTCGTGAACGAGGCAATTCGCGGGCGCCGCAGCATCGTCATCGGTGGGGCGGTCTCGACCGGCAAGAGCACCTTGCTCAACGCCTTGGTTAATCTGATTCCGCACGGCATCCGGATCCTTCTGATCGAAGACGTTTACGAGCTGCAACCGGCCGCGGACCAACTTGTGGTGCGGCGGCTGGCGCAGGGGCGCGCGTCGCTCAAGGCGCACGTCAAGGAAGCGCTGCGCAACCGTCCGGACTGGATCATTATCGGCGAGACCCGCGACGCCAGCGCGTGGGATCTGATGGATGCGGCGCGCACCGGCCATCCGATGCTCAGTACGGTGCACGCAAGCAGCGGTCAGGGCATCCTCACGCGCTTGATGAGCCTCGCGAGCTGCAATCAAGAGTTTGTCAACGAAGCGCTCGACCTCGTGCTGTTCGTCGAGCGGTTCGAAGACGGTTCGCGCCGCGTCACGGAAATCCTCGCCAAACAAAAGGATCAAAGCTGGGCGGACGTGACTCACGCCCAATAGCCAAAGGAAGGAGGTATGGATGATGAAACCGCAACGAGTATTGATGGCATTGCCCGCCGGGTTGCTCTGGGCGAGTTCCGCCTATGCCGGGACGACCTCACCGATGGGCACGGTCTTTACCACGGTCGAAGGCTGGCTGACCGGCGACATCGCCAAATTTCTCGGCATCTGCGCGATCGTGGGGTTGGGCGCGATGATCTGGCTGGCGCATGAGTTCGGCCACATGTTCATGCACGTGTTTCGCGGGATGCTGGCGATCGGCATCGTCGTCTTCGCGATCACGATCTTCACCACCGCGTTTGGCGGCGGAGCCACGATCGATGCGCCGCATACAGCGCGGTCGCTGGTGGGGTCAAGCCGATGAGCCCGGTCTATCGGACCCTGACCCGACCGAACCTGATTCACGGCATCGAGTGGCAGCTCTACTACCTGCTCGTGCTGGGCTGCATGACGGATGCGTTCTACGCGCTGTGGGAACCGCGCCGTCTGCTGCTGTTGCCGCTCATCTATTTCGGTCCCTACACCCTGTTCCGCTGGGCGGGCAAACACGACCCGCAGTGGAGCGAGGTTTATCCGCAGGCCTTGCGCAACCGCACGATCTTTTATGCGCAGACTGATGCGCGGCAACGGGAACGCCCGCCGACGCGGCGCGTACTGTTCCGCCTGCCCAAGTTCAACGCCTGATGAGGAGGTGCGGTGATGAAGGAGCATTCGTACTTGTTCGGCCGTCACTATCTGGGGGAACGGCTGGTCTACGACCATTTCGTCAAGCCGCCTGACGGCGATCCAGAGCGCGGGGTGATCCGGCTGCGCGGTGGCGGGACGTTGATCGCCTACGATCTCAGCGGCCCGCCGTTTGAAAGCACGTCGTCGGCCGACGTGACCGCTACCTGCGCCCAGCTCGGGGCGGCGTTCAGGCACCTGGGCACCGGCGATGTTCTCCATCTGATCATTCTGCGGCGCGAGGCCCCCGCCTATCCGTCGCGCCCCTTTGCGAGTAAGGGCGCAAGCTTGATCGACTACGAGCGGCGCGAGCGCTTCGCGGCGGGCAACTATTACGAGCAAGAGGCGCAACTCTGGCTCGGCAACCAGGATGAGCGCCCGTTGGCGAATTATTTGAAAGGGGCGTTCTTCGCCTCGATCGAACATGAGTTGCGCGGCAGCTCTGAGCAGCAGATGCAGCGCTTCCTGCATCGCGCCGACAAGGTGGAAGACGCGCTCGCCGCGCTGCATCCCCGGCGCAAGCCACCGCTGGGGATGTATCGAAGCCTGCTCTGGATAATCAACGGCACGGACTACCCGGCGCCGTTGCCGCCGCCAGGTGCGCCGCTTTATCAATATCTGGCGCAGCAGGATTTCATCGGCGGGAGTCAGCCGCGCGTCGGACCACTGCATCTGGGCCTGATTAGTCTGGTCCATCCGTGGCCCGCGCACACTCTGGAACAGACCATGAGCCTGGCGCTCGCCTATCAAGGCGAGATGATGGTGTCATGCCGTTTCATTTGCCTCGATCAGACGGACGCGATGGCGGCGCTGGAGCTGGAGCGCAAGCATAGGGTGCGCGAGGCGACCGGCACCGGGGTCAAGCAGTGGTTTGCCAGCGCTTTCAATTTGCCCCGACGGGGCAGCGCCAACGAGGATATCGAAGCGCAGATCGCCGAAATTGATCACGTCCGCGCGCTGGTCGCGCGAGGGATGGCGCTGGGTTGGGCGACGCTGACCGTCGAGCTTCGCGGTGAGAATCAGGCGGAGGTTCACAGCGGCCTCCGGCAGGTGGTCAAGGACCTCAACGCTCTCGGCCAGGGCGCGCGGATTGAGGATGCCAATGCGGTCGCGGCGCGGGAGGGCGCGTTGCCGGGCAACGGCTTCGACAACGTGCGGCGTCCGCTGACGCCCGCGCCGAATTTTGCCGAGGAGGCGATGCCGGTGGGCTACTGGCGCGGCACGCCGACCATCGATTCGCCGTTCTTCGCGAAGGACACCCCGGTCCCGCTGATCTGCGGAGGATCCGGCAGCGAGCCGTTCTATCAGCCCTCGCACATTCGCGGCGTAGGCCATCAACTCGTGATTGGCCCCA
>JBKQPD010000038.1:0-17493 GCA_052145175.1 Binataceae bacterium (SeqCode)
GCAAGGTCGGGTACAACCAGAAGCTGTCCGAGCGCCGCTCGGCCTCGGTCGCGGCTTACCTTGAAGACAAGGGTATTCCGGCCGCACAGCTGATCCCGCAGGGCTTCGGCAAGACCAACTTCGTCGCGACCAACAAGACGAAGGAGGGGCGCGCGGAAAACCGCCGCGTCGAACTCGTCCCGCTCGATTAGTAGCTCGCCTGATGATGGGCGGCGTCCTGATTTGCCATCAGGACGCCGCCCTCTTTCGCGTCAGGACATCCCGCCCGCAGGCTCAAGCATCACCGCAAATCTCAACTTCCGCCAACGTTCAGTGCTCCCGAAGAGACCTCGCAATCGCGCCAGGATCGGCGGCTGCGAGCAGCCAAGAACGATCGAATTACCGAAGACAGCGTGTTAGCCCCGCACGTCGCAGATGCCGTGCGACGACGGCTGGCGCGCCACGCAATTAGCTTCATGGATTTTATCGGGAAACGTTTGCGAGGCTCAGTAAAATAAGATAACTTCCGCCGAACGCGATTACGTTTGGCCAACGATTGGTCAATGGGATTGACGTTGGGCCACCTAGGGGATTAGGGGAGGAGACCGAAATGTCTGAAGGGTTGCAGGGGCGGATTTTCTGGCAGAGGTGTCTGGTGAGTGCGCTTGGCATGCTAATGCTCGGCATGATGGGCAGCAGTTGCAACGGTTGCGGCGGCTCAGGTAGCAAACCCCCGCCTCCTCCTCCGAAACAGCCAACGCCGACGGCGACCCCTACAACAATCCCGACCACAGTCCCGACCGCTACGCCGACTGCGAGCGCGTCTGCGACCGCGACTGCAACACCGACGGCGACGCCAACGCCGGCGCCGAACGCGTGCCTGCCTTCAAGCTCCATAGCGGTATTGGTCCAAGGCACAAACGCCACTGCTTACGTGCCGCAGGGATCCTGGGATGACAGTACACCGAATGGGATCAACGTCGTACCTATCGAGACCGCCAGTGGGACGCTTCCCGCGGCGACAGCCATCACAACTGCAAGTTCGCCCAACTCGTGCTCGTCGAACTCTGTGACCGGCCAAACGGTTTGCGTCGCTACCGACAACGCCAACGTTTATCTGATTACCGGGTCAACCCTAACCTCTACCCTGACCAGCGGTGCCACCGGCAACGAGGCCTTCTCCGGTGGCGACTGCGAAAATTGTGGCGTAGTTGTCGACTCGACTACCAACAAGGCGCTGATCGAGATTGGCCTCGCCACGGGCGGGGGCGCGTACCAATTTCTCGACCTTGGCGCCACTCCACCCACGTTTGAAACTCCGGTCGCGGCGGGCCCCGTAGGAGGGGATATCTTCACCTCCGAAGATGTCTCGATCGACCCGGTTCGCAAGCTGATATTGTCACCCAACGAATTCCAGTCCGACTATCAGGTGCTCAACACGAGCAGCTCGCCGGCTCAATTGTACGACAATGTTCTTATGGGGACTCCTCTGGCTGGTGAATTCGATTCCGCGGCCGAGGATTGCACCACCGGTATTGCCCTGGCTACCGACGAAGGGACCGGAAACCTGTTCATCACCGATTTGACGCAGGCGACTTTTACCCCGGGGAGCCCGTCGGGCACTTGGACCGCTCCGTCGCAACTTCAGAACTTCCCTGAGTTCGACGGTTTCGCGGTGGGCACTTGTGGCATCGCGATCGCTCCGGGTACCCATCTCGGAATCGTGACCGGCGAGTTTGGTGGCAATCTCGAGGGGGTGATTGAGCTTCCGAGCACTTCCGGCAGCGGGACTCCGGCGGTGGTCGACTGGGTGTCCTTCACTGTCCCCAATGATCCGGCCGGTAATATGTGGAACCAGGGCCTTGATCCGCACACGGTAACCGCCTACGTCAGCCCCAATACTGGAACGGCGTTCGGCGTCTTGGGGGAGGGAAACACCGCATACCTGGCGCTCGTCAATCTGCAGGGGTTGCTGTCGGCTCCCCGCACGGGTCACGTGGTTAACAGTCCGCTTCCTGCCGGACTGATCACCTTTGTCGCACAGTGATCCATCAGGAAGCGGCATTGAGCCACTACGCGATTTCTCGCCGGAATAATTTTATTTTACCAACGCGGTAAGATGGCGTCCCGAAGAGCCAGAGGTGGGGGGTGGATTCCATCCCCACGCCTGGCTGCTCAAAACCCTGGGATTCATGCGTCCACTGGATCAATCTACGAATCGGTGGCAGAATTGCCGGGTTTTCACGGGTAAGCGCGTAATCTCGAGGGATGGGGGAAACGGGAATGAATTTAGCTCGGCTAGTCACCGGCAAAAGGCTAGGGATGCTGCTTCCGGCGCTGGGTCTCGGATGGCTGATCGCAAGTCCGTCCTGGGCGCAGACCGATGCTGTCGCGGCGGTTCAGCCCCCCGCGGCTACGATCGCTCCGGCCGACGCTCAAGTGGCGCCAGCCGGGTCGATTCTGAAAACTCCGGCTGACGCCAAGTCACCGGACGTCGTTGCGGCCGTGACCACGGGTGGCGCGAACAGTGTTGCTTCCGGCAGCGAAGCCCACGAGGTCGCCGTAGTAATCGAGCAACTGGGGGAGCGCCTCGCGCGTTTGAGCACGGCGGAGCGGAAGAAGTGGGAACTGGCCACCGCATCGCTTCCGGGTTTCTGCCAGGATTGGAATCGGATGCTCCACGATCGCGAGGTCAACAACCTTTCGCATCTGGAATGGCATCAGCAGCAGGGTTACCAGACCGCCACCTATACCGGCTACGGCAAGGTGCAGGGGTGCCAGGCGAAAGAATCCGACGAAGGCGTGCCGATTGGCAAGGTCAGCTACCAGGAGATGAATTACTATCTCGCTGGTAAATCGGTCGACGACGCGAAGTCTCATCCCAAGCTGCTCGGCACGACGAACACGCTCGAGATCTTCTCCTTCGAAAAGGATCGCTGGTTCTACTAGGAAACCTCTGCACAAGTTCTACCTGTCATCCTGAGAATTGAGCTGAAAGCGCTGCGCGTAGGTCCTTCGACACGTCTCGCGTTGCTCGCCGGCTCAGGATGACAAGTTGAAGATGTTCCCGCATTAATCGAAAATTTCACAACCTCTGAGCGAAGCTATCGACGAGTGCCGCGGCCGCGCCCCGCGCGGAATAGAAATGTTGCGTAGCGAAGAATCCCGGGACTGCCCTCTCCCTGGACAGGCAGATGGTCTAAGTCGACGCAAAAAATCAGCGCGTCGCCAATTCCTACAACCGCTCCCGTTTCGCGCCATTCCCGTCACGCCCTACTCGCCTGTTTCTCCCCGCTGCAACCGCTCGCAGGGCTGCGACGTCTGAGTAGAGGGGGTTGCCCAGCGGAATGCTCAACCCTCGCAGGTTCAGCTTCGGCGGAACATCCGCCATCGTCACGAGCATGGGACTGATCATCGGTTTGGGAGCCGCCGGAGCGGAAACCCCCACAATCGTCAGTGGGCTATTGATCGTCGGTTTCGCTGACAACATAACCGATTCGCTGAGCATCCACATGTACCAGGAAGCGGAGAAGCTCGAGGAGAGAATAGCTTTCAGGACGACCATGACGAATTTCGTCGCTCGTGTCCTGGCAGCGCTGAGCTTTGTGGCTATTGTGCTCGCGCTTCCCGCAGCGTACACGCTGATCGCCGCGCTCTTTTGGGGCTGCCTGCTCCTGACCGCTATCACCTACGCACTGGCACGGGAGCGAGGCGTGAGCCCTTTTCCGGAAATAGCCAAGCACCTCGGGGTGGCATTTTTGGTCATCGTCACAAGCCGGGTTATCGGTGCGTGGATTAGTCGACACGTCCACTGACACGGCGCGGCCAGGTTCCTCTGCCTGGTCAAAACCCAAAACCGGACGTATTCCCTCACTTCGCTAGCGTGCCGCGCGAATCGGTGTCGAGCCACTCGTGGCGCGCCGCTTCGGCCCTTCGAGGATCCGGTCGAAGAGGGCGTTGACGGCGCGCTCGAACCAGCTCGAACTGATCGCAAGGATCGCGATCAGCGGAAGCGCCGCGATCGCGAACTCCGTCATCGTGAGCTCACGCACGCGCGAACCGAAATAGATCACGTACGGCTGATGCACCAGGTAGAAGCCGTAGGAGAAGACGCCGACATAGGCGATCGCCGCTTCGACGCGCGCGAACCGGCGCGATTGCCATGCCAGTTGCGCGAGAATGAGAAAAAGCCCCGTGCCGATCAGGCCGTCGGTCAGCGTATAGGCCAGGCCGTAACCGTACGAGTAGAGTCCGGCGGTATAGATCCCGACCCCGGCGACCAACCCGCCCAGGCTCAACACCCGCGCATCGACTTGCGCCCGGTCGTTCCAGTACCAGGTTCCGACCACCATCCCGAACGCGAATTCCCAGAGCCGGCAGCCGAAGAACGCGCCCAGCAGATAGTAGCCAGAGGTCTTGAGAACATAGATCACCAGATAGCGGCTGACGATCGTCTCGACCGCGCAGAGCAGGAGAAACCATCCCGCACCTAGTTTGCGCATCAGCGCGAACAGGAGGGGAAAGACCAGATACAACTCGAGGATCAAGCCGAAATACCACCACGCCGGATTGGCGTAGTAGAACATCATATAGATTGGCGCGATCCGATCACCGAGAAAACTCAGGATGAAGCGATAGTCAATCGGTTCGGGCCGCGACTGGAAGGGCGAGACCAGATAGAGCAGATGGGCCGCCCAATACATCGGAAACAGGCGCAGCAGCCGCGAGCGATACCAACCCGCCCACCCGTCGCGCGGGCCGTTCGTCCGGGCCAGCGACAGGCAAAGTCCAAACCCGCTCATGATGATAAAGACGCCGACCGCGTGAAACCCGACGCCGACGACCGCGTTGAAGATCGCCTGGCCGATACACGCCACGAGCGCGGCGGTGGATTCGGGAGCGGCCTGCCGGATAAAGCGTGCGAAATAGTGCGCGCCCAGCGGCGACGGCAGCCGCTTGTTGAGGTAGGCCTCGTAGCAGTGAAAGTACGCGATCCAGAGGATCGCGAGTCCTTTGATACCGTCGAGCCAGCGCAGGCGCTGCCCGCTCGCGACGACCAGTGGCCTGGGGTCCGACGCCATTATTTCTCCCGACTCAGAGTTGGTGAATTTTGTAGAATCATATGTACCGCGCTGATAAGGCTGCCCTCACCCGCCACGGCTGCGGCGCGACGCCTCACCGCGGCGACCTGACCTCGGCTGAGCCTCGCGGACTCGACCACCCACCGTCCCTGGACAAGGAGAGGTTTTCAAGAGCGGAGCCGCCTTCCTAATACCTCTCCTTGTCCAGGAGAGCTTTGCATAACTGCCGAACCGAGCCGAACGCCCCTTGGTGTCATCCTGAGTGCAGCGAGCAACGCGAGCGAAGTCGAAGGATCTCGGACAGCTTCGCGTAAGCGAAGCCGGTACCGGTTCTTCGTTCGCGAAGCGCTCCGCGGTTTTGCAAAGCTCTCCTGGTCAAGGAGAGGCGTTGAAGAGTGCGGCTGCGTCCAAGGTAGATGAACGAACCCTCCACACCTCCCGTCCTGAGACCCCGGCGCGGTAATCCCCGGCCGCATTTCAGCGGCGGCCGGATCCTGGTCAAAGAGGTCAACTGGCTCGGCGATCTCGTGATGACGATGCCGGCGTTGCGCGCGATCCGCGCCGCCTTCCCGACCTCGACCCTCACCGTCCTTGCGGCGCGGCAACTCGCCGGGCTGTTCGACGGCATGAGCTGGATCGACGAGGTGCTCCCCTATCGGCCGGCCGCTGGTATCGAAACCCTCGCGCGCGATTGGGAAGTTATCCGCGCGATCCGCTCCCGTCATTTCGATCTGGCTATTCTTTTTCCCAACAGTTTCGTCTCGGCACTCTGGGCGACCTTGGCCGGAGTACCGCGACGCGCCGGCTACGCGACCGACGGCCGCCGTCTGATGCTGACTCATCGCGCGACGCCCTCGACGGAAGCCCTGACGCTCCATCAGTCACACTATTGGCTCCGGATGGTGCGCGATACGTTAGGTGTCGATGCGCCCGACGGAGTGATCGAGCATAAAATAGAACCCAGCAACGGGAATCTCTCGCGCGCGCGTGACTGGCTGACTGAGCACCGCGCCGCGCCCGCATCACCACTGATCGCGATCGCCCCGGCTGCCGCCTACGGCCCGGCCAAGGAATGGCCGCTCGTACGCTATGCGGCGCTGATCGACCTGCTGAGCGAGCGCTACGACGCCGAGTGTGTAATCGTGGGGACGGCCGCCGAGCGGGTCAAATGCGAGCAGGTCGCGGCGACCGCCCGGCCCGGCGCTATCGTGGCCGCGGGCGCGTTCGGCGTTGGCGAGCTATGCGCCCTGCTCTCGCTCTGCAATGGCTTTGCGGGCAACGACTCGGGCGCGATGCATCTGGCGGGCGCGGTCGGGATCGCCGCCGTCGGGATCTTCGGATCGACTAATCCCGTGCGCACCGGACCGACCGGCCATCATGTGCAGGCGCTCTATCATCCGCCGTCGTGCAGTCCGTGCCTGGAACGCACCTGCCGCTTCGGCCACTACGATTGCCTGCGCGCCGTCACCCCCGAAGAAGTCGCCGCCACGCTCGCACACCTGGGCGCCTTCAGTCGCGCGGCCCTGTGATCGAAGGATCGGAAATTCTCAGAAGGAGAGGCCAACTATGATCAAGCTGACGCAAGAAGATTGGGCGGAAATCTACTATGCACTCGACACGAAGGCGCTGGCAGTGAGACGCGGCGATTATGGACCCGAGGACGTACTGAGTCGAGATGCCGCTTGGATCGCGCATATAGAGGCGATCAAAGAAAAGATCGGCTCTGACGGCTCCATCGCGGCGGACGAAGGTGTCGCAGGTGCCAAGTGAACAATTCACGATTATTTACTTGATACAAGGCTCAAGAAAGCCAATGCTGGTTTGGCAAAACAACCGCCAGAGCGATTTACGCTATTGCCGCTATCACTTTCAGGAGTGGATTGGATGACGGTTTGCATTGCCACACGCTGCCTTGAGAACAATTCTTTCATTCTAGCTGGAGATCGGTTGTTTTCTTATGGCTCAATGAGTCTCGACAGTATGTCTCTGAAGCGAGCGATGATCACGCCCGATTATCGCTGGAAAGTGATGTTTGCCGCCAGCCCTATTTCCCATGTCATGCCTATCGTTCGACGAATGCGCCATTTATTAATGGCGGGTAATTACAGCGTCCCCTATGACCTGGAGGCGATTGGCGCGACATCTGTCCGTTCTTATCAAGAAGAACGCGAGCGGTTAGTTAATGAGACCATATTAAGCAAGTACAAAACGACACTGGCTGAATGGAGAACTCAGGCATCAAATTTCGGACCGACGGAAGTCGCTCGAATGAATAGGCTGATCGACGATCTCGCAGTTGGCGTGCAGCTGATCGTATATGGATATGACAGCCATAACGTCGCTCATTTATTCACGCTTGAGGAACCTGGAACATACGAAGATTGTGACATGGAAGGAATTGCAATAGTTGGTTCAGGCGGCGGTTATGCGCAACAGTCTCTAATTTCTGGAGACCTCCCGATAGTGTCTCAGGCCGAAATGATGTGTCGTGTTTTGGAAGCCAAATTTGCCGCTGAACAAGATGCTAATGTTGGCACTGATACTTGTGCTGGCGTCGTTAATCAGCCAAGTAGTAGCAATGAAGAAGCACCAGAGCGCTTTTTGCGTAATTCGGAAATGCTCGCGGTAAGAAATGCGATACAAAATAATCAGACAAGACCCTTTCCGAGCGACGTAATTGATGCTGTCAAAAAGGGAATCGGTAGTAGTCTTACGTCGGCAGAAGTCGATCACGCTGTAACCGACCTCTTAAACGCTGTGGCGGCCAAACAGAAGCCATAATAAAGTGATTCATCGATCCTCTCCCATCAAGAGGAGATAAATAGTGTGCCTTGTGTCAAGTAAATAATTTTGGGAAGAAGCCCGGGTTTCTTCGCTCCGCTCAGAATGACAAAAAGGGGTTTTTAGCTACAGAGAGTGTGGGTTCGTTATTCAGGGAATTGCGAAATTTTTGTGCGCCGCGAGCAAGCAGAAAAAACCTCTCCTTGTCCCGGAGCCAGGCTGCGCGAAATGACCCACTCTGGAAGCTCGTCCACAGGCTGCCTTTTACGCGCTCCCCGATGATGAAACAATCGGCGCGTTGGAGCGTCTACCATGCAATTGAGCGAACTTGCGCAGACCCTCGGCCTCAGCCTTCGCGGTGATGGCGCAATCGAAATCGTGGCGCCCGCGCCGATCGAGAGCGCCGGCCCCGGGATGATTACCTTTGCCGCCGGACCGAGGTACGCCCCGATTCTGCGCAATTCGGACGCCGCGGCCGCGATCGTGACCGCGGAGATTGCCGACCAGGCGCGCTGCCCGATCCTGCTTAGCACGAATCCGGCGTTCGACTTTGCGCGCATGCTCCAAATCTTCTTTCCGCCGGTCCGTCCGCAACCGGGAATCCATCCGACGGCGGTGATCGCGCCGACGGCCCATATCGGCGCGAACGGCTTCGTCGGCGCTTATTGCGTGATCGGCGATGACGTCGAAATCGGCCGCAACGCCGTTATCCATCCGCATGTGACGATTTATCCGGGCGTACGCGCCGGTGACGACTTCACCTGCCACAGCCAGGTCTCGCTGCGCGAGGGGGTTGCGATCGGGAATCGCGTGACGATCCTCAACGGCGCGGTGATTGGCGCGGACGGCTTCGGCTTTCTCGAACACAACGGTACGCTGGTCAAGATTCCGCAGGTTGGCAACGTGGTGATCGAAGACGACGTCGAGATCGGCGCGAATACGACGGTCGATCGCGCGACGATGGGCGCGACGGTCGTCCGGCGCGGTGTGAAGCTCGACAACCTGATCCAGGTCGGACACAACTGCGACGTCGGCGAATACTCGCGGATGGCGGCGCAGTCGGGACTGGCCGGTTCGGTCAAGGTCGGTAAGTGGTGCCAGTTCGGCGGACAGTCGGGATTTGCCGATCACGCCAAAATCGGCGACCGCGCCCGGGTGATCGCGCAAGCGGGGGTCCATAATGATCTGCCCGACGACGCGCTGGTGGGCGGCGCTCCCGCGATCGATCTGCGGATTTTCCGCCGCATGGTCGCAGTGGAGCCGCGCCTGCCCGAAATCGCGCGGCGGCTGCGCGCGCTCGAGAAGCGCGACGACAAATAATTTCCGGTAGTGGAACCTTACGCGATGTAATGTCCTGCGTTGAATGAATTGGCTTGATTCGCTTACCCTTATTTACAGTGCCCACCAAGTCGAATAGGTACGTTAGAAGCGAAACCCCTCCCGCTTCGAGCGGGGTTCAGGCAGTCAGTCATCGTGGCCCAGGAATCCGATAGCGCGCGCTTCAAGCTGCTTTATGATCTCGGTTGCGGCTTCGCCGCGCGGACGGAGCTTGACGAGTTGCTGCCGTTCATCATCGCCAACTGCCGCGACGCGCTCAACGCCGACGGCGCTTCGCTCCTGTTCCTCGACCGTGATCGCAATGAATTCTACTTCCCCTACGTTTCCGGGTCCGACACCGGTGCGACCACGCTGTTGGCGGGGGTACGGTTTCCAGCCGATCAGGGCTTTGCCGGGGTCGCGCTCAAGAGCGGCCGGTCGGTCAAGGTCGACGACGTGCAGCACGATTCACGGTTTTTTCACGGCGCCGACCAGAAGACCGGGCTGACGACGCGCAATCTGGTCGCGACACCGCTGATGTCGCATCAGGGGCCGCTCGGCGTGATCGAGATCATCAACCGGCGCGGCACCAGCGCCTTTTCCGACGAGGACGTGCATTTTCTCGAAGCGCTGGCCGGCAGTATCGCGATCGCGATCGAAAACGCCCGCCTTTACGCGCAGATCCGCGAATCCGAGGCCACGCTCCGCACCCAGGTCGGGGCCTTGCGCCGCGACCTGGCCCGGCACGACCGCTTCAGCGAGATGGTGGGGACGGCGGCGTCGATGACGGAGGTGTTCCAGCTCATGGAAGCCGCCGCGGCGTCCGCGATAACGGTCTTGATCGTGGGCGAGACCGGCACCGGCAAGGAACTCGTCGCGCGCGGAATCCATAATGCCGGAGCCCGCGCCGAGGCGCCTTTTCTGGCGATCAACTGTGCCGCGATGCCCGAGCATCTGCTCGAGAGCGAACTCTTTGGCCATCGGCGCGGGTCGTTTACCGGCGCGCTGCGCGACAATCCGGGACTGTTTCGCGCGGCCCACGGCGGCACGGTCTTTCTTGACGAAATCGGTGATATGCCGCTCGCGATGCAGGCCAAGCTCCTGCGCGTGCTGGAGGAGGAAGAGGTCGTTCCGATCGGTGAGAGTTTCCCGGTCAAGGTTGATGTGCGGGTCCTCTCGGCGACCAATCGCGACCTGCGCGCGGAGATCAAGCGGGGCACGTTCCGAGAAGACCTCTACTATCGGCTCGCGGTGTTTCCGATCAGGGTTCCGCCACTGCGCGAACGCCTGGAGGATGTCCCCGTGCTGGCGGAGCGTTTCCTCAAGTCAGCCGCCGAGCGGCATCACAAGCGGATCGCGGGCTTCGACGACGCCGCGATGCGGGTGCTCACCGCCTTCGACTGGCCGGGCAATGTCCGCGAACTGCAGAACGAAATCGAGCGCGCCGTCGCGCTGACACGCGAAGGAGAAACGATCAGCGCCGGCCGCCTGTCGTCAATCGTCAAGGAGGGCCGGACGGCGAGCGAAACGCCCACACCAGCGCCGGCCGCTGACTCGAATCCGCAGATAGCCCCGGTCGCGACGCGTGCCATATCCGCAGAGCCGGTGAGCGACGACGGTTCGCTGCGCGAGGCCAGGGCCGCCTTCGAGGCCCGCTATATAGCGGACATCCTGCGGCGGTGCGACGGCAATGTCTCACGCGCAGCCAAAGTGATGGGGGTCTCGCGCGTGCAGCTCCAACGTAAGGTGAAGGACTACAACCTACGCTAAGGCAATTTGTCAGAATGCCGGATGCTGCGGACATCTGCTAAGTTTAGTATACAGCGGTCGTTATCGAGGCAGTGGCCGCGCCTTGAATTCTTCGCGAAAACATTGATTTTTGTGATGATTACAGTCCGCCGGCAGATGGCACGACCGTTGCTGCTTGTCCGTCGTCTGGTCGAAACCGAATATTGTGTTCAATTTCGACGGACGAGAGGTGAGGTCCATGTACCAGGAAGCGGAACAAAGCACTCGGATAGCGTCGGCGCTGCTCGAAATTGCCCGGGTCAGATACGAGGCCTTTCGCGATCGCTTCGGTCGCGATCCCGAACCCAACGAGCCGCTGCTCTTCGATCCCTCCGAAGACGAGCCGATCGCGGCCAGCGCGGCCGATCGGACGCTGCAGATCGTCAGCGCCGCGATGCTCTGTAATGTCGACGCGGGGGTCGTGCTGGATTACCTGGGACTCAACCAGATCCATTGATCCCGCAGGCCAGTCCGTTGGTTCCTCAGGCAAATCCGTTGATTTATCCGGAATGTTCGGCATCCTGCCGTCCCGGTCGCTTGCCGGAGAGTTCCCTACTTGGCCGGAAGCGTCGCGGCCGGATGACTGCGCATCAGCGTGAGACAGCGTCGCGCAATAACGGGCGCCGCGACTTCACGGACACGCTCGAAGCTCGGCCAATCGTTAAAGTCAACTATCGCGAAACGATCGGTATCGAAGATCGCATCGCCCCCCCAGACCTCGAGGCCTAACGCCGCCGCCGCCACTCCGCCCGCCCCCTGCAGGTCGTGGCGAAGCCCGTCGTGCAGCCTGAATCCCTCCGGCGCGACCGCTGAAAAGTACTCGTCGCCAGTACCGACCCCGTAGAACTTCACCACCACGCCCGACACTTCCTGCTGCACATAGGCCCGGCCGATGCCGCGCCGCGCGAAGCGGATCAGCGTCGCTTCGAGCTGTTCCAGCCCTTCGACCCGTTGGACGTCATCAAGGGCCAAGGCGTGCAAATCCCCGCGTTTGACATACATTGGCGCGCTTAACTCGAGGGTCCGCAGCGCCCGCCAATCGAAGGGCTGGGCGGTCTGGATCAACGCGCCCTCCGGCGCCGGAACCCGCGCGTTGGTCAAGCCTGCCCCGAGCAGATCGCGATAACAATTGCGGATCGCCAGAGCCGAATTCACGACCAGCGCGCCGCTCTCGGCGGTCGCCGCCAAACGGCTCAGCGCGGGCCCCCCCTGGCACATCGCAAGCACGAGGTCGGCCGGCGGCGGCGTGCTCGCGACGAACGCCGCCGCGTCGAGCGCGCTGGTTTCCGCGCCGGTCGCGCGCAGATGGGCCAGCACCGCGTCCATGATTGCGCGGTCGGCGCCAACCTTGCCCGGCGAGAATTCAACCTCCCTGTACACACCGAGAATTCGCAGATTCATCCGGATGCTCCATTTTCGCGCCGACCCGTGATTAGCGCTCGCGCCTGCTCAAGGTCGGCCGCTTCGTCGACATCCACTGCCACGGTCAGTTCAATGGCCGCAAAACGCATCTTTTTCCCGAGCAGAAAAGCCAGAAAACGTCGTAACGCGTTGAGCCGCAGCGCGCGCGCTTCATCGGCGTAAGCGAAAATCCGGGTGGTGAAGAAGTAGAGTCCCGCCGTAACCCGCTCACTCTGCTCATCCCCGAGCCGGGTGATCAGACCGTCCGCCGCGCTATCAACGAACAACGGACGCGCATCGCCACGCCATTTTACCACACCCAGCGCGCCATCGAAGGGCCCTGCCCCCGCGCTGGCCGCGATCAGGCTTCGCGCTTGTGCGGCGAAGCGCCGAAATTCACTTTCTGTAACGATCGCATCGACCGTCGTCAGCAGAAACCATCCGGGGGGAATGCGGGTCCCCAGGGTCAGAATCGATTCCATCGAGGTCGGCGTATCGGCGACCACGAGTTCGACCCCCGCAGGGATCGCGATGCCCCGCTGCTGAAGCAGCCCGGCGGTTTCCGTATTTACAATTACGTAGACGCTTTTGAGCCCAATCCGTTGCATCAATTCGATCTGCCGGAGCAGGAGGGCCTTGCCGTCCAGCTCGACCAGCGGCTTCGGTAGCCCCGCCGTCGCGGAACGCAGACGCTCGCCGCGTCCGGCCGCAATTATCGCCCCGCTCAGGATATCCGGCATAGTAGATCGTTTAACTCGTCGAGCGACGCGATTGTGAAATCGGCGTGACTTCGCGCCTGATCGTCGGCCGGCGGCGCATCTTGATGCCGCAGCCAGACGGTGCGCATCCCCAGCGCGCGAGCCGGCGCGCAGTCCTTGTCGAGCGAATCGCCGACCATGATCGCGTCGGTCGCGGGTACGGCAAGCGTCGCGAGCGCCGCCCAATAAATGCCCGGATCCGGCTTGTAAAGCGCGAGCCGGCCGGAGTCGGCAATCGCGGCGACCAGCGGCGTAAACCCCGCGTCGTGGAGAATCCGCTCGAGATTGCCATAGAAATTCGACACGACACCGATCTGGAGTTTAGGGCGGAGCGTGGCGAGCACGGCCCGGCTGCGCGCCAGGCCGACGAGCGATTCCTCAACAAAAGCGCCGCTGATCCGGCGGGTCAGCTCCCGCATTGCGGAGTCCGTGCCGAGTCGCGCCGCGAACCGCGGCGCTTGTCTGGATTCCACGTCGCGCAAATATTCGAGCTGGTGATTCACCAGAAACGGGATCAATTCGGCCAGACCATGATTGCGGAGCGCCGCCGACGACCGATACGCTGTCCGGGTCGCGAAGTCGAAGGCCGGATCGAGTTCCGCGCGAGTCAGCCGCAAACCGGCGTCGTGATAGTGCGTGAGGAAGCGATCCAGCCAATGCCGGGGCCAGTCGAGAGTTCCGCCGAAGTCGAAAAGTACGGCACGCATCGCACCGAGCAGTCTAGCAGTCGCGATAGCACCCCAACTATATACGAACACGATGCGAACCCTCGGAGACATAGCACGCTTGAGGCCCAATTTGGTCGACGCGAAGCGGCGCAAGTGGAAAATAATCGGGGTCAAGAGGATTAACCCGCCGTGATGTCCATGTTACATTGACTCGTCGGTCAGAATTATTTAAAACAACGGCTTAAAGTGGTGATAGAAACCGCGCTCATCTCGATGCCCTCACGCGCGAACGACCTGATTTTTGGCCGTCCGGTGCTGGAACGGCTTATGATCCAGTGCGAACGCGCCGGCATCCGCCGTTTCGTGATCGAAGCGCCCGCGGAACAGCGCGATTTAGCGCAAGCGGCGCTTGGCAGTTTCCGCAACAGGCCCGAAGTCGGGCTGGTCGACTCGCTGACCCAGGCCACTCAGGGATTCGACCCATCTACTGCGTGCGTCCACTTCGCGGGCAATCTGGTGCTGGCGCAGTCCCAGTTGCGCGACGCCATCGCTCAATATCGCACATCGCCGGGGAATACCCTGACGGTCGCCAGCACCGACCCTGAACGCGGCGGCGCGATTGTGGTTGGCCCGCTCGGGCGTCTGCTCGATAACGTGGGTTCGTCACGCCTGGACGCCCGGGCGATCGCGGCGAGCAGCGCCCTGCCCTTCGCGCTGAACGGTAAACCCGAAGACACGCACGAGGCGGAGCTGCGACTCGCGCGCTCGATTCGGCGGGAAAGTCTCGCGACCGACGCACTGATGGCCCGCGTGCTCGACCGGCGGGTTTCCTGGCGCATCAGCTTGCGCCTCGCGCGTCTGCGCGTCGCCCCCAATTTCGTCACGCTGCTCAACACGCTCCTGGGTTTCGGCTGCGCCGCGATGCTCGCGTCGGTCAGCTACTGGATCCGTCTGACCGGGGCGATCCTGTTCCTCGCCTCGATCACCTTTGACGGCGTCGACGGCGAATTGGCGCGACTGCGGATGGTCGAGTCGAAGTTCGGTGGAAAGCTCGACGTCTTTACCGATAACCTGGTGCATATCGCAATCTTCGCCGGCCTGATGACCGGTTGCTATCGCGTCAGCCACAGCCCTGCGTACCTCTATTTGCTGGTGATCTTGTGCGTGGGCTTCGTCCTGTGCGCGATTACCGTGAATCGCGCGCTCGGCCTGTCGGGCGAGCAAACCGCGAAATGGATTAGCCGGGTTGAACGCGCCACCGGGCGCGATTTCGCCTATCTCGTCGTGATTCTCGCTGTGATCGATCGTCTGTCGTGGTTCGCCTGGGCCGCGGCGGTGGGCAGCTACGGTTTTGCGCTGGTGCTATGGATACTCACCAACCGACAAACGCGCCGCGCCGGCGAAGTCCGCGCGATGGCGCCGTCAAGTCAGGAGAAGTCGTGAAGAAACCTAGGATTTTATTGGTCCAACCCACCACTATCCATCTCGACGGCACGCCCCATAAGACCCGCTGGCGGTTGATCATGGGGCTGATGATTCCGCTGATGGCGGGGTTGACGCCGGACGACTACGACGTGACGCTCTGCGACGAGCGGCTCGAAGAGCTCGACTTCGACGGCGGCTGGGATCTCGTCGGGATGACCACGACGATCGGCGCGTCGCTGCGCGCGTACCAGCTCGGCGACGAGTTCCGCAAGCGCGGTATCCCGGTCGTGATGGGCGGCTTTCATGCGACGCTGCAGACCGAAGAGGCCCTCAAGCATGCCGACGCTGTCGTGCAGGGCGAGGCCGATCTGGTCTGGGAAGGGCTGCTGCAGGACTGGCGCGACGGCAAACTCAAGCAGGTCTACAAGGCGGACAAGCTGCACGACCTCAAGCATTTGCCGCGCCCCCGCCACGAGCTGCTCAAACTCAATAAATATCTCTTCAAGGCCGTGCCGGTGCAGGCGAGCCGCGGATGCCCCTATCGATGCTCGTTCTGCGAGATTCCGGTCTTCTATAGCGGCAGCTATCGCACGCGCCCGATCGAGGACATCGTCGAGGAGATCAAGCAGGTCATCGCGGTCACCGGCTTTCGCCGCTTCCAGTTTATCGACGATCAGATCACCGGCAAGCACAAGTTCGCGAAGGAACTGTTCCGCGCGCTCGAGCCGCTCAATATCAAGTTCTCGTGCTTGTGGACCGTCAACTCGAATCACGACGACGACTTGCTCGCGCTCGCGGCGAAGGCCGGCGTCTTCCATGTGAATATCGGCGTCGAATCGATCAGCCAGGACAGCCTGCTGTCGATGAACAAGATTCAGAATCACACCAAGGACTACAAGAAGCTGCTCAAGCGCCTCGAGCATCACGGGATCTATTATTCGCTCAATTTCCTGTTCGGACTCGAGGACGACCATCCGCAAATCTTCGCGGACACGCTCAAGTTTCTGCACGAGGTCAAGGCGCCTGAGGCGTTCTTCAATACGGTCACGCCGCGCGTGGGCACCCCAATGCGGACGCAGCTCGAAGCCGAAGGCCGCGTGATTATTCCCGACGCCGATATGTACACGAACAACTTCCGCTGCATGTTCGTGCCGAAGAATCTCTCGCCGCAACAGGTCGAGGAAGGCGTCTGGCGCTGCACGAAGGAGTTCTACTCGTTCAAGTCGATGTTCAAGCGGCTGCTGATGCCGCCCGGTAAGTTCACCTGGCAGGGGCTGACTGAGAATATGCTCTTCTGGTATGGCTCGAAGCGTCAGATCGATCCGGTGGATTATTATTAGGCCGGTATCAGCATCGTGGTTTATGAGCGCTGCGCGGAGTCGGAAACCGGTACCGGCATCGCTCACGTCGGCGCGCGACGTCGCGCCAACGCTCGCGAAGCTGTCCGAGATTCTTCACTGCGCTCGCGTTGCTCGCTACGTTCAGAATGACAACATGGGTCTTGCGGGAAAAATTCACGGACTCTCAGGATGACTTGAGGGCGTCTCGGCTGGAAGAGAAGTTAAAAGCAACTTTTGTCATTCTGAGCGCAGCTCTGACCAGCGGCGACGCCGCGAGCCGCTGAATAAAATCGTTGCGTAGCGAAGAATCCCGGAAAGCTCCGCTGTTGCATTCAGCACCTTTGCACAAGTTACTTGCGGGAGTGCATTAGATCAGGTGAACGATTATCGATACTGACGAACAGACCACTCCGGCGCCCGACCCGGCATCTCCGCGCGACCGCCTGACGACGATCGAGGCTGCGCTCGATCGCGGTGACTATAAGCCGGGGCCGTGGCGGTCGCTGGTCGACGAAATCCGCGATAGCCCGGAGACGGACCGCGCGGCACTTGCCGATGACGTAAGCCGGGTCAGCCGCAAACTCCATCTGCGGCGGACCCGTCGTACGACGGGTATGGTCGGCGCGTTACTGCTCGAAGGGCTCGCGGGAATTATCGGCGGCATACTAGTCGCCGCAGCCCTGAACCGCGGCTCCACGTTCCTCGCGCTCGTCGGGATGGGGCTTTGGGTGACAGCGTTCGAGCCTTTGATCAAGCTCAGCGTTGGAACGGCGCTGGGAGTCGAGTACGACTACGCGTATCTCTACGGCGGAGTCGAGCCGCGCTTCAAGATGAAGTTCGGCTCGTATCTGTCGATCGCGCCGCTGCGCCGCGCGATCGTGCAGTTCGCCGGCACGCTCGGCTCGCCGCTCGGCGCCCTGATCGCGGCGCGGCTCTACGAGCCCATGCTCCCGAC
>JBKQPD010000039.1:0-42471 GCA_052145175.1 Binataceae bacterium (SeqCode)
CTCAGCCGATTCGAACGAGCGCACCCGGTAACCGGCAGTCTCCAACAGACGTGATAACGATAGGCGCACTTGCGGCGCGTCATCCACTATGAACACGGTACCTGCTGCTGCGGCATTCATGATTCTCCCGCCTCCACTTTGGTCACCATACCGTCACCGGAAAGCTCGGCCACAAGCCGCGGCGCGAAGCGTTGCGTAAGCACCGGCCCCAGAATAGATGTCACCAGCACCATGATGAGCACGCCATTGAGCATTCGCTCATCGAGCAGCGGCTGGCCAGCTGCATCGAAAGTCCGGTACGCGACGAGCGTGGCTGCGAGCGTTGCGGCCACCTGCGGCAGCGTGAGCGACCACATCGTTTTGCGCGCCGCCGGTGTATAGCCGAAGGCCCGACCGCAGAACTCGGCCGCGATCCATTTACCTACAATGAGTGCACCGATGATTCCCACCGCCAGGAGGGAGTCGCCCGTGAGGCTGCGTACCAGCGCCGGCGGGTCGATCAAAAAGCCCGTCACGATAAAGAAGCTCGGGATGAAGAGCGTATCCGCCATGAACTTCAGCTTGCCTTTGGCCGGCTTGCCCTCCACCGCCGCATTGACCGCCAAGCCGGCCATGAATGCTCCAACAATACCCGGCAGATTGATGACCTGGGCAAGCAGCGCCGTCAGCGCGAGCATACCCAGCATCAGGATGAAATAGCTCTCCTCGTCGTTCTCCACTTTCTTCAAAACGTAAGCACCCCCACGCCCCAGCCCGAACAAGACGAGCGGAACGAACAAGATGATTTCGATGACCTGGATGGCGAGCCCGGAGGCCGAAAAGCCCGTGGCATACAACGGCACGCAAACAGCGAACACCAGCAGCGACAAGGTGTCCGACATCATCGTCGCGCCAAACGTGACGACAATGGGCTCGAGGCGATTCACGCCAAGCTTCGCGACGATGTTCGAAGCGAGCAGCGTATGCGAAGCGAGCAGCGATCCCACGACGATGGCCGGCAGCAGGCCGTAACCGAGCCAGTGGGCTGCTAACGTGCCTAGCAGCAGAGGAATTGACGTGGTCACCACCCCGAATACGATCGAGCGGAATATCTTTTCCCGAAATAGCGTGAGGTTGATTTCCAACCCCGCGAAAAACATCAGCAACAGCATGCCGAGTTCGGAGAAGAACTGGGCGACCGGGTGTTGGCGGGAAAAGACATCGAGCACGTGTGGCCCGAGCAGCACGCCGCTCAATAGCAGCCCTACCGCATCCGGAAGGCGCACGTGGCGCGAAAGTCGTGGCATGCTGATGACCATCACCATGAAAACCGCTAGCTTCGCCAATACCGGCAGAGACTCGATCGCGCGTTGTATGGTTTCAAGGACTGACATGGCTGCGTTGCTCAAGGGATTTACTTCGCCACCGTCGCCGGCGTGGCATCGAAGCTGCCGCCGAGCGCGAGATATAGATAGATGCGGTTCATGTGCCGCGGTGCCTGCAATTTAATGAGATCCGCTTCACTCGCGAGTTGATCGCTCTGAAGATTGGATACCCATAGAGGTCCCTGCGGCCGGCAACGTACTGCACGGCGGCGGTGCGCACTGCCTCATCGCCGTCCTGCTCCACACTCTCGTCCAACGACAATCGCCGCGCTAGGAGTTGCGCTCGGTGCCTCGATTCCGATCTACGAAGGCGGAGCGCTGCGGGCCGAGGTGAAGATTGCCACCGCGCAGCAGGCGCAGGCGGTGGCCCGCTACGGCAGCGTGGTGTTGAAGGCATTTCGCGAGGTCGAGAACGCGATTGCCAACGACCAACCGCTACCCGCGGGCCGTTGCCGTTGGAACCTTGGCTGCCTATTGCTCCCATGAAAAAATGTGCTTCCAGTCATTTTTCATGCTAATCACGGTCCATCCCTGCTTCTTCGCTTCGTCGTACAGCGCCTGCGTGAAGGTGCCGACCTTGGTGTCAGGCAGGCCTTGGGCCGGACCGTACGCGTACTCGCGTTTTGCGTCATCGTGCAGCACGAGCATCGAGAGGCGCGCCCCATCGCCGGCCGTCGTGTACTCGAGCATCTGTTGGTCGCCAATCGAATTACCGAACGCCGCGTGCGGCCGCTGGCCGATCATGAGGTGAATGCCTTCGGGCTTACCGGCGTGATCGTCGTCCAGCAGGAGTTTGGGCACCTTCGTCAGGATCGGCTTTCCGCTCTTGTCGTAACCGAACTTGGTCGCCCCGGCGCTGCCCACCACCTTATCGGGCGGGATGCCGTACACGCGTTCGGCGTACACCCGCACGAAATCCTGGCCGCCGCCGGTGACGATGAAGGTCTTGTAACCGTTGGCGCGCAGGTATTTCATCACCTCCTGCATCGGCTGATAAGTCAGGTCCGTATACAGATGATGCCAGCGCGGATCTTTGGCCGCCGTGATCCACTTTTGCACGTCGGCGTTGAAGTCCTCGACCGACATGCCGGTCAAGGTGGCCGCTGCGATCTTGATCAGATCACCGATTGGCAGCTTCGCGATCGCTTCGCGGTCGCCCGACATGACCGTCTTAAACGGCTCGACGTTCGCCAGCTCTGGCTTTGCTTTCACGACGTCGGGAACGCGATCCAAGCAGTACATGAGCTGGGAATACACGGGGTGCTCCGTCCACAGCGTCCCATCCTGGTCGAAGGTGGCAACGCGCGCGACCGGCGGCACGAACTTCGGGCTCGTCGAATCCGTGGTCTGCTTGACGAAGGAGATGATGGCCTGCTTCGCCGGGCCGTCGTTCCACGAGGGCAAAGGGTCGATTTGCGCAGACGCTTGTGCGCACAGCGCAATTCCAAAGAGCCATGCGAGCCCACGAGCAAGCCGCAGTGCTGGGACGCACTTCATGATCGCAATCTCATCGCAATCTCCCGTCTAAGAGTGAATGACTGAGTGTCGGCGACTGGGTATTCCCGCAGCCGTACCCTATTCCTGCCACCCGCGTGACTGTTCGCCCGTTGCTCCTTGATTAGGTTCTGCTTGAATATAAAATTCCAATCAAACATCGCTGGTCGTCTTCAACATGATCGATCATTGTTGTTCTCTAAGCTCAATCTGGGGATCTGCGTCGCGTCTCGTCCGGCAAATATCGGTGGCACATCTGTCCGTATACATCCTCCGCATGGCCGAGCCATTGGACCTTGCGTCTACGCGTCCGGCGCCCTCGCCTAGGTACAACCGAAGATGCGTCGGTTCATCGCGTCTTCTGCTCGTCGTTTTCATTCGTCAACGAATTCCTGGTGGATGTCTCCCTTCTTGCTTTTCCGTAAGACAGCGTTGGCGCATTCCACCCAGTTGTTGATACGCTGCAGCATCCTGGACGACCAACTCGGCCTTCCATTGATGGTCAATACCTCAGGCCGAGCACTTTGCTTGAGTCGCTTCCAATATTTCTTGGAATTACGGTGAAAATCCGTAAGAGATCCAATGTCTTGGATTTTGATCTGGGACATGTGTGTACGGGACTTTGGTCCGATGCCTTAGCCGCTTCTGCCTGCCAGTAAAAACTGCCAATTAATTAGCATCTGTCCGCGGGAAGCTTCCCGCATTTCAGGGAGGTTCTATCTAGGACTAGAGTCCAATAGCCAAGAGGTCCATAACCGATAATGTTAATAAGCATTCGCATCGCCCACTGATCGCCCGCCGGCCGCGCGACCTGTTGACGAGACTGGACTATTCATTAACTTAGGAGCGACCCATGGCTGCAAAGAAACCGAATATCCTGATCCTCTGGGGCGATGACATCGGTTGGTGGAACATCAGCTTCAACAGCCGCGGCCAGATGGGCTATCGGACGCCGAACATCGACCGCGTCGGCAATGAAGGTGTAGTTTTCACCGACTACTACGCGCAGCAAAGCTGCACCGCCGGACGCGCGAGTTTTATCACCGGCCAGAACCCGATCCGCACCGGCCTGACCAAGGTCGGCATGCCCGGCGCCACGGTCGGACTTCAAAAGGAAGACCCGACCATCGCGGAGTTGCTCAAGCCCTTGGGCTATGCCACCGGCCAGTTCGGCAAGAACCATCTGGGCGACCGCGATGAGTTCCTGCCGACCATGCATGGCTTCGACGAATTCTTCGGTAATCTCTACCATTTGAATGCCGAGGAGGAGCCGGAACTGCCCGACTATCCGAAGGATCCGGCTTTCAAGAAGGCGTTCGGACCCCGCGGCGTTCTCCACTGCGTGGCTGACGGCAAGGGTGGGCAGGAGGTCAAGGACACCGGGCCGCTGACCAAGAAGCGCATGGAAACCATCGATGAGGAGATCACGGAGCGTGCGCTCGCCTGGATGGAGAAGCAGGCCAAGGCAGATAAGCCCTTCTTCCTCTGGTACAACTCGACGGCGATGCACTTTCGGACGCACGTCGCGCCCAAGAATATCGGCAAGAGCGGCCAGGACCTCTACAGCGACCGTATGGTCGTCCATGACGAGCAGATCGGCCAGATGCTCAACAAGCTTGATGAGCTCGGCATCGCGGACAACACCATCGTCATGTATTCCACCGACAATGGCCCCGAGAACGACACCTGGCCGGATGGCGCGAACACGCCGTTCCGCAGCCAAAAGGACACCAACTGGGAGGGCGGCTGGCGTGTGCCATCCTTCATGCGTTGGCCGGGCAAGATCAAGGCGGGCTCGGTCCTGAACGGCCTGTTCTCGCACATCGATCTGTTGCCGACGCTGCTGGCCGCCGCCGGAGATCCGGACGTCAAGGAAAAGCTCCTCAAGGGCTACACGGTCGGAGGCAAGACCTTCAAAGTGCATCTGGACGGCTACAACATGGTTCCGTACCTGACTGGGGAGCTGAAAGAGAGCCCGAGGCCGGCCATCTTCTACTTCAGCGACGACGGCGAACTCATGGCGGTCCGGCATGGCGACTGGAAATTTGTGTTCGCGATGCAAACCGCCCATCAGATGAATGTATGGGCGCAGCCGTTGGTGAAGCTGCGCGTGCCGCACATGTTCAATCTGCGCCGCGATCCCTTCGAGCTGGCCAATTTCAACTCGAATACCTACTTTGACTGGATGGTGGATCACGTGCCCCAGCTGTATGCGGTCCAAGCCCTGGTGGCGCAGCAGATCGCGGGGTTCGTCGCATTCCCGCCGCGCCAGAAGCCGGCTTCGTTCAACCTGGACGAGGTGATGGCGAAGGTGAGTCAGCCTCACCACTGACGCCTTTCAGGACGATCGAAGTGAAGGGCGCGCGCGAGGCGCGCCCTTTGCTTGCACGCAAGGCGCAGGGCTGTGATGTATGGAAACGAACGAAAAAACCACCAGCGCGCCTGCGTACCAGGGCATGTTGTGGATTCCGGGAGGCACATTTCGTATGGGGTCGGAGGACTTCTACCCCGAGGAGTCCCCGGTCCGCGAAGTGAGCGTTGACGGCTTTTGGATGGATCGCTGCGTGGTGACCAATTCGCAGTTCGAGAAGTTCGTCGCGGCGACCGGATACGTGACGCTCGCGGAGCGCCCGCTCAATCCTGCTGACTTTCCCGGCGCGCCGGCCGAAAACCTCAAGCCCGGCTCGATGCTGTTTGGCAAAACCGGACACGCGGTCGACTTGACGAATTACACCAACTGGTGGGTTTGGGCGCCGGGAACGAGCTGGCGGCATCCGCACGGCCCGAGGTCCTCGCTCGAAGGATTGGACCGTCACCCGGTCGTTCACGTGGCCTACGAGGACGCCGAGGCCTACGCGCGCTGGGCCGGTAAGGAACTGCCCAACGAGGCACAGTGGGAATTTGCCTCACGTGGCGGGCTCGATGGCAAGAAGTTCACCTGGGGCGATGAGGATTTTCCCGGCGGCCAAGCGATGGCCAACAGCTGGCAGGGCGAGTTCCCGTGGCAAAACCTACTGCGCGATGGCTTTGAAGGAACCTCCCCGGTCGGAAGCTTCCCGCCCAACGGCTACGGATTGTTCGACATGGCCGGCAACGTGTGGGAATGGACGTCGGACTGGTACGTTGCGCGCCGCGCCGACGAATTCGTCAAGTCTTGTTGCTCTCCGGAGGCCAGTCCGCGCGTAGCCACAGCGGAGCAAAGCTACGATCCCGGTCAGCCGCAGTTTCGGATTCCGCGCAAGGTGGTCAAAGGCGGCTCGTTCCTGTGCGCCCCCAATTACTGTCTGCGCTATCGCCCCGCGGCTCGCCAGCCGCAGATGATCGACACCGGTATGAGTCATATTGGAATTCGTTGCATTGCGCGGCCCGCGGTCGAGAATTTGGCATGAGCGGGCTTAGACCATACGAAATAGCACGGCGAAAAAAGCGAACAGCCCGATCAAGATGATGGCTATCACTATCAACATGACCGGCGATTGCCAAACAATCGCGGCCATGTCGTGTGGTCCGAGACCCGCGAGGACCTTGAATTGATTGCTCCACAGGTATTGAATGATGCGTCGGTATTGCCACGTCGAAACGAGAAGCGCGAGCACGCCGCAGCCGATCAGCGCCAAACCCAATGTACGCGGGGCTTGAGGGTGGAGCGCCGGAGCGACGCCCTCCATTGCATTCAGCCGCTGAAAGAATTGGACGATGGTGAAGCCGAAGCCAATCAGCGACACGGATGTGCGGATCCATGCCATCATCGTGCGGTCCAGCGCCATGCGCGTGCGAATCCAGCCAAAATGGCTGTCTGAGGTAACGTGGACCTCGAAGCGGTTGTGCGATTCTTCGGTTGTACTCATTGGTTGCCTCCCTCTATGTCATGCGGCCCGATCGGGTGCGCGCCACTTACCACCCACCGCTGCCGTCCATAGGGCCGCGACCTCCGACGCTCGCTCGCTCCATCATTTGAACAAATCGTCGATTTTGAACAGGTGCGCGTTTAACCCACAATTTTAAAGACGAGCTGTGGCTTTGCGTTTTACCAACGGAGGGTTGCTCCAATCACGGGGCCTGTCATGCGCACCTTCTCCAAGATCGGCCGGTCGGACAGTTGGTAGGTCAGATTGCGCACGGCGAGCGATACATCGCCCCAGTGAAAGTGATAGCCGACACCGAGGAATTCGTTGTTCTGCCAATTCTTGTTGCCATCGGCGACGTCCGCCTCATAGGGGAGGTACCACTTACCGTCGCCGCTCAGGCGCAGCGAGCCCCTCACGCCGATAAGGCCGTCTGTGAAATCCGCGCTCGGCCAGAAGCCACCGCCCACCATGATCGGGAGCGGCGGAGCGGTGAACTCGTAGGAGAGTGAGATCGCGAGGCTCGTGTAGCGCAGACCCGCCATCACATCGAGCGTACCGACGTCATTGTTCATCACCGTGTACGAGGGAGCAAAGGTCCAGATCGACGCCCGCGCTCCGGCGTCGATGGTGCGAGTCACGGACAGCGTGGGAAGGCCGCCCGGCAGGCCGATCTGCCTCTCGTGCGTCGGGTTCGCCGACAGGTTCATGTACGCAAGGTCCGTCCATATTGCCCAATCGCCCTTGCGTATGGTGCCGTCGAGGAACGCGGCCAGATTTAAATGCTTCAAGTATTGGCTCGGCTGGGTCTCGATGGTGGGATTACCTCCGCCAGCAATGGGCGGGAGCTGCACCGTCGTATACATCCACGGCAACCATCCGTATGGCGATGCTTCGACGTGCCATTGGCCGTCCCACATGTTCACCCCGTTAGCGACGGCGATGACGTCCTGAGCCGCCGCACTGTCCGCGGCGAGTACACCGAAGCCGAGAATGAATCCTGCGACTCCGCGCTTGAAGAATTTGACGTGCTGCATGCAATGGCCTTGTGTTGAGGGGGAAAATCGAGGGAGGGGCGGCTTCGTGGCGATTTCCAAAGTGTTCATTCACCGATACAACGTTCCACTCGGGGTGCGTAAAGCGGGATGGCGCAATCGGCGGGGGCGTGACTCAAAAGTTTCTGTCCGGTCGCGGAATCAAGCGCGTAGAGGTTGCCCCCACATCGCCAAAGAACAGTTGAATCATTCGCATAAACGTTGAGCCCTTGCGCCAGCGCTAGACCATGCGCAGAAGCACAGCAAAGAAGGCAAATATTCCGATGGCGGTAACCACTATCACAACCGCGAGGATTGGCGCCTGCGCGTAGATCGATTCCATGAGGCTCGATCCGATACCGGCTAGCGGCCTGAACTGGGGGCTCCAGAGGTAGCGCACCAGGCGCCGATACTACCAACCCGCAATGATCAGCGCCAGCACTCCGGCGCCGATCAGTGCCAGGCCCAGATGACGTGTGGCTTGAGGCCGGCGCGCCGGAGCCACGCCCTCCATGCCTCCCAGCCGTTGGAAGAATTGAACGATCGTGAAGCCGAAGCCGATCAGCGCCACGCCCGTGCGCACCCATGCCATCACCGCTAGACCTTGGGCCAATAGCCAAATTCCCAATCCATTCGCATGCTTAAGGCGATCCTGATGGGCCTCTCATTAATTAAGTCAGCGTAACGCGGAAAGCATACGAGATGAGCGCCATATCGTTCTCCTTCATTCCTACCCGAGACGCTTTAAGTTGAGGCCGAACGGCCTCGGCTGCGCCGTCAACCATCCACCTAGCTAAGAGGTCAAGTCATGCACTCTTCCTGCCGTTCTGTCGATGCCTCCTTCTTGGACAGCGCGCCGATGCGTTTCGCAAGCTCCGTGGACCTCGAAGCCTCGCCCAGCAAGGTGTTCGCCATTCTTGCGGACGCGGATTCCTGGCCCAAGTGGTTTCACGCCATGCACAAAGTGGTGTGGACCAGCGAAAAGCCATACGGCGTAGGCTCTACTCGGACGGTCTCGATGACGGGATGGCTCGACATCGACGAGCGCTATTTTCGTTGGGAGAAAGATCGCCGGTGTTCGTATTACGTCACCGCGACCTCCATGCCGATGGCCCATGCGATGGCCGAGGACTACCTGCTGGAGGAAACTGCGCCTGGAAAGACGCGCTTCACCCACATCATTGCTTTGGATCCGCGCTTCCTGGTGGAAGTTGGCGGCCCCTTCACGCACTTGTTCTTCGAATCACAGTTGAAGGGCTCGGGCAAGAGCTTGCAGAGTTACGTCCTGCAAGCCTAAAGAGATCGAACTCGAGCGTTGACGTCGAGTACGTGGGCTCTTGCCTGGGTGGGTGCGTTGGGCTTCTTCTTGCATTGGCTCGTCCGCGGCGGAGGCTTCCGCTGGCAGCAAGAGGCAATGGGGCGGACCACTGCAAGGATAAGAACCGAAGGCTGCGGCGAAGCAGTCGGTCACGACCGTCAACGGGTCGCGACCTGCCGGATGCCGAAGTTTGCCGGGCACTCAACCGGGAATGGGCGCTGTCGGCGTGAATTCTTGTGCTTTCACGTCGCGCGCTTTCGGATCACCCACGTACCAACGGCGAGCGCGACGTCGAGAAATGCAAACGCGAGGAATGTATGAGGAAATACGCCAGCAATCGATAGCGGTATGCAAACTAAAGGAACGAGAATCCAGCGGTCGAGCACTGTACAGGCAGCGAATTGTCGGCCTCCGGAACGGCCGCCGAATAAGTAGAGCCAGCCAATAACGGCAACCGCCATGCCAAGTGCACGAAAGAGTCCCTCCTCGTGTCCCGTGAAAGGTTCATCGAAGAGGAGCGTCTGCACCGCACCTGGCCAAACCATGAGTAAGGCTCCGGCCCCGAGATAGACGAGGCCATTCATCGAGGTGTACTTTGATACCGCAGACCGGTTAGGCGCTGTCTCAAGAAGATCGGCGCTAAAGGACATTGCACTTTCCCTTATCGTAATTCAACTAGATGAACGATTAGGCCACACTCGTCCCGAACGAATGCGCCCAGTTAGAATGCCGTGGCGCATCATGCCGATGCGCCACCGGTCGCGGATATCCTAGCCGCCCAAGCCTTGGGATCGCGCTCGGGTGATCGAGCTGCAGGTCTGCTAGCCGACGGTGTCGAACATTTCGACGTTGGGAGCCGCCGCCAAAACCGAGCCCGCTATCCGATGTAACCCGCACCTCGAAACGCTGGGTCGGTTCTTCGTTAGTGTTCGTCACTCGTCACCTATTTCATCAGCCGACACGCTGTCGCCTGCGCCACATCACGTAAGGAGTCGATGCAATCGTCCCAACCAGCAGGTAGAGCAGCACTGCGGGCGCAACGACTTTGTCACCCGCGACGGTCCCGGAGGCAATCACAAGCGCTACGCCGGGGTGACGCATTGCCGTGGCCAGGGCCAGCACGGCACGATCACCAGAGTCTGGCCCGCCCAGCAGGTGCCCCATCGCCAGGCCCACCGCTACAAATGTGACGATTGCGAGCAGCGTGCCATCGCCAATCAGCGAGATCATGGCCGGCCACATCTTGATAAGCACCGGCACGCCGGCGGCAAGGAGCAACAGGACACCCGCCTTGCCCGCAAAAGGACTCGCGCGCTGGGCGAAGGTCGGTCTCCGGTGATTGATGATCAGTCCGAGTGCGAAGGGAATGAGCACCGTCAAGGCAACTATGCGCGCAATTCTGAGCGGCTCAATATCTACGCGGTGCGAGAATGCGAGGCCGATCAAGACGACAGTCACAGGTGCAATCACAACGCACAGCAACGATGTGGCGCCCAGCAGTCCGTGGACGTATTCCCGTTCCCCGGCGACCTTTATCTGTTTCCGAGGCAGGAACGGCGGGACGGGCGACACCGCCAGGCTGAGGAGCGCGATCGCGATGGCCGGGCGAAGTGTAAACAGACCGACCAATGTCGCGGCGAAGATCGGCATGAGCACATTCATCGCCAGCAATGACCGCAGCAGGAGCGAGGGGTTCCGGAACAGGGAGGTCGCGTCACGCCAGGTGGCTCGTAGAGCGAAACTGAGAACAATCAGCATGATGCTGACCAGGACCGCTACGCGAATCAGTTGTAGGACGGTCATGGCACGCGGCGTTTGAATTTTCTCAAGCAGCGCACTAATTTCGCCAGCATGCCCAGTTGCGTTCCACTCCCAGAACTAGGTGACATCCACAAAAAGCCCCGTTCATCGATTTGCGACCGCTCCTTCGTCGAGCCCCAGCACCACAATCTTTGCGGACCTGATAATCGTTGGCCACTCGGGGTGCGTAAAGCCGGCCGCCACGGCTACTTTCTGCGCACCGTTCGCCATATACGTAATCACGCCTCCAGCCAATGCGCCATCGAGTGCCTGGCCCCAAAGTTTCTGGCCGTTGGAGGAATCAAGCGCGTAGAGGTTGCCGCCCACATCGCCGAAGAACAGCAGGCCGCCGGCCGTTGGCGTCCAACCCGCGACAATCGGGTAGTTAGATTTGACACGCCACTTCCACACGCCGGTATCAGCGTCGGTCGCGTAGACCCAACCGGACCAGTGCCCGTCGGCCTGAGCGCGTTTACCAAACCACCAGAAGGGATTGAGCGTCCCTTGCCCTGCCCAGAGTGTCCCGAGTGGCTTGTCCCGCAGCCGTTTGTCGTCTTGCAGCCGCGCCGATGCGCACCAATTGACCGTCGCGGTAAGGATGAGGTTCGTCGTCGGAACATAGGAGGGGCTGTTCCATTCCTCACCTCCCGAGGCGCCCGGACAGAAGTGAACGTATCTCTCGCGCGTGAAGGGGACGTCGGCATTCTCGATCTGATCCACGGGTACACGGTAGAGGAGCTGGTTGTTACCCAGATCGAAGCCGTGAAGGTATCCGTTCTTGACAGATACCACCAGGAGTTGCTTGCCTGCTCGAGTCTGAATCGGGACCGGCGGGTTCGACACGTCCCAATCGTGCCAATCCTTGGGAACTATCTTGTAGTGGTATCGGTAGTTTCCGGTCTTCGCGTCGAGCACGACCACCGAATCAGTATAGAGATTCCCTCCCGGCCGAACGCCTACGTCAAAATCCGGCGCTGGATTTCCGCCAGGCACGTACAGCGCCCCGGTCTTCGTGTCGAGCGTAGTGGAGGTCCAGGTGCCGCCACCGCTTATCGGTATGCCCGGCGCGTTTTGCCAAGTTGCCACATCCAGCGGCGTTGCCCCCAGAGGCCCACGAACCGTATCGCCCTCCTGCTTGGGAGCGAGAAAGAACTCCCAGACGATCTTGCCGCTCTTGGCCTCGAGCGCATACATGTGGCCCTTGCCGCCCTTGTAATCACCGCCCGCATTGCCAACGAATACCAGCCCGTCGTACGCAATCGGAGCCGCCGGCACCGACTCCTTCAACTGGTGGTCCGCGATCCTCGTTTCCCAGATTCGCTTTCCGGTGTTGAACTCGTAAGCCAGTACGCGCCCGTCGGTCGTGCCGCGAAATAACAGGCCGTCCAGGTAGGCAGCGCCCCGGATGGCCGGCAACATGCCGCTGGTATAGGACTCGCGTGTTCGCCAATTTTCGGCGCACGTCGCCGGGTTAACTGAAAACGTATCGTGTTCAGTGGTGCCGATCAGCGCATTGTTCACCATGATCAGGCCGGACTCGAAGGAGGTGAATTCGCGCACGTCATACGTGCAGAGCACCCGCAGCTTCCCCACATTGGTCGTGTTGATCTGCTTTAAGGGTGAAAAGCGATCCGACGAAAGTGTTCGGTTATAGCTCGGCCAGTCCTCAGCGGCGTCATTCCCGGCCGGGGTCGCTTCGGCGGAAGTCGCGGCGGTCTCTGGGGCTTTGTAAGCGGGATTTGATTCCTGACTTAGCGTGCCGGCCGGCGCACCCAGAGTCTTTAGGAAATTCATCGCCATTCCGCCGAAGAACGCGGTCGGTGCTGGATAGGCGAGAAGCAGCCCGACGCCCGTAACAGCGCCGATCAGCGCGAGCACGCCCAGGGTAATCAGGACTTTCTTCGTGGTTGAAGCGCGAGGCTTGACTTGGTCCTCAACCATTGACAATCCCCCCGCTGAGATTTTTTGTTGGCCCGGCCTGAGGAAGCTACAACCCAGATGCCGGGGCGGCCATTGGACCTTGGACCCAATCACCATACTGGCACGGCAACCGTATCTTCTTCCTATTTGCCACCCCTTCCGACGGGACGCCAGCACTGCGCGGCAGCGCACGGGAATCCGCGAACGTCAGGTGACAGGCGGGCATTTCGGCGCCGCAACTGACAACCTTTCGGCCGCCTGCTGCCCCATACATGGGCATCGTCGGCGAACTCGCCCTTTCGAGACCCCAAGGAGGCGCTCGCGACTCGCAGGGCGACGCTTCATGTGTCACTTGACCTTTTCCAAGTCGCCCGGCTTCCAACTCTTATTGAGGGCTGCCTCGGTCGGGCCATAGAGCCTGAGGATGGCGAAATACCCTTGTCCAGCACTGTCGCGAGCCAGTTGCCGGCCTTACCCTCGGGTGCGTGGGGGCCGAGGTAAAGGTCTGTGCTCGCGTCGGTATTTTGCGCCGCCTTATCGCGCGAACCTAGCGATGGGAAAGGCTGGTCGTTGGCGAGTGGAACCAATCCTTACGAATTCATACCCCACATGCGTGTGAGCACGCCGTCGCGCGCTATAAGCCCGTGGTAAAGCGCAAACAGGATGTGCCCTGCCACCAACGCGGAGAACATGTACGCCAGCACATCGTGCGTGCCGTTGAACAGCCCGTAGATCAGCTTGTCGTCCGGTCCCCAAGGCGGCAACTGCACCAGATTCAGGAAGCGGATTCCGTGTTTACTGAAGTTCGACGCAAGGTATCCGGAGACGGGCATGCCGAGCATGCACACGTACAGCAAGGCATGCCCGATCTTGGCTGCGCGCACTTGCCCATCAGCCATCATGCCCGCGGCATAGGCCGGCGGCTGGTGCTTAAGGCGCCAGATGAGCCGGACGAAAATGAGCAGCGCCAGCAGCAGCCCCGTGGATTTGTGCAGATTGGTAGCGATTGAGCGGGCCGGTGTGCCGCGCTTGAATTCGCCGAGAGCCCAGCCGAAGGCCAGCTGCGCGAGCACGGCCGCTCCAATGATCCAGTGAAGCGAAATCGCAACACGGTCGTATCGATCCTGCGCAGAATTGGGCATCGGTTCGATCATAGCGAGGTTCAGTGCCGCTCGAGCCGCATGACTGCAATTCCCCAAGGCCGCTTGCCCACCTTGATTGTCGCCTCGACCCGCAGCGACTGCGTCGCGATCACCGAGACATCGTCGGACGGACCGTTTGCCGAATACAGATATCGACCGTCGGGACTCAGCGCCAGGCCCCACGGCCTCGCTCCCACCTGCACGGACCCGAACACCGACCATGTGGTCGTATCGAAAGCCACAACCTGACCGCCTCGCCCGGTCGATACGTAAATCCGCTGGCCGTCGTGCGACACCGCGATGCCCTTTGGTCTTGCGCCGTCGCCGGGAACCCGCAGGGTCTTGAGCAGCGCGTCGGTTTGGCCGTCCAGCACGCTGAGCGAGCCGTCGGTTTCGCCGCTGACATAGGCGCGCGTTCCATCCGGTGAGAACTCGATGTCCCTGGGACGCTGACCCACCGGAACCGTTCGCAGGAGCTGGAACTTCACGGTATCGACCACCGCAACGGAGTTGCCGAGTTCGGAGGTGAAGTACGCAACGGCGCGCCGCGGATTGACGGCGACCCCCTCCGGTTCTCCGCCGACCGGAATCTGCGCCAGCAGTTTGCCGCTCGCCACATCGATCACGACCGCCTTGCCCGCATCCTCGCTCGCTACGTACAGCCGGCGTCCGTCCGGGCTCACGACCACTTGCTCCGGATCGGACACTCCCCGCAGCACGCTGGTGACCCGGCGTGTTCTCGCATCGACGATACCAATTCCGTCCGCGGATTTGTCCGCAGGCGGAAGCGACTTTTCATCGACGCCGGGACCCGCCACCGGGGAGCCGCTCATCGCCACGAAGACGCGTCCATGCAGCGGGTCCGCCGCGACGCCCCGCGGGCGCTTGCCGAGCGAAATCGTCGCTACTACCTGCTGATCGAGGCCGTCGATGACGGTCATATCGCCCGAAAGCTCATTGGTCACATAAATGAGAAACGGGCTCGTCGACTCAGGTGCGCTCTGTTCGGCACTCGATAGGAGCGGCAATAGAACCGCGAGGAGGGCGCCGTAACACAGGCAACTGCTGCGACGTCGATTTCTCATAAATATCATCCCATTATCTCCAACCGAAAATTTGGCACCGCACAGCCCCCGCCGCATTGCCTTCGCAGACTGGGTTGGGGCATACTACATATAGCCTTGATTCATTACCTGGGAAGTGCCACACATGAAATGGGAAACACCCGCAGCGATTGAATTGCGATTGGGAATGGAAATTAATTCCTACGTTTCAGTTCGCTGAAGTCTCGCGGCAGCGCCACCGGTTTTCGGGACGCTGCTGATCCGCGGTCTCGCCGCCCCTTGATGATCGCCGGAGTATGTTCGGCCGTGTTCTGGGGGCGGGTGGTTTCCGCAATGGAATTGCAACTGCCGTAATTGCCACGGCGTACCAGACGGTTCTTTGAAGGCTACCCCTCGAGCACAATCCTCGATCGTCATCTCGAGCGATGGCAATCAGTGGGTTCTGTGTAATGCATCTCCGGATCTACATCGCCAGATCGCCGCTAATCCGGCTCTGCAGCGACGCACCGGCGTTCGCGATACCCCGATCGCCACAGACCGGTACGCCGGCGGCAATTGCTATTGTGGTTAGGTTTTGATGTGGCCGCGCGCGTCCGCGTCGGCGTAGAGTTTGCTCAAGCGCCTGTACGCAAAGCGGCTTCAGATATAACCATTCCGTCAGAATCGGCATATAGCCACTGGTCATTCCTGGTGGTGACGCCGGCAAATGTGATGGGACAATCGCGGTGCCCGGTATGCGAGCCCTTGGTTGACCTGCGTGGATGAGCCCCCAGTGCTTTGATTCCAATTGCGATCGTTCGAAGTTCTTCAGAGTGTGAACCGGCATCCGTGATTGACCAAGTTTGAAATCATATCGGCGCGCAAGCTGGACCAGGGAATTGTGGGAAGAGTTTCAACACGACCAATGGCTTGCTTCGTAACCACCTGATCAGAATTGGACGCGGACGTGTGGTCTGCCACAGTGCGCGCATATAGAGCAGCACCCCGAGGATGCCGCATTATGTGTGGTCAATGTCCAACGCCGGTTAACAGCGTTGATTCCAGCGCGAAGCCCCGGGGCCTGGCGCGACCTCGAGTCGGCGGCGGAGCTGCTGACGCCTAACAAAGCTGCGCTGGCGGCCTGTCGAGATACGGCGGCGAAGATGAAGAAAGAGCGGCACTGCACCGTCGTTGTCCCGGCGCGCATTGAATAAAGAATTCGGGTACGGACATCTAAAGACCATTAGTCGCCGCCCGATTCTGATCCAGCGACCCGCGTCCCTGTTATAGCATGTGCTGCCAGTAGCTCTTCGACCCTGGGATACCATGTCGAATACTACAATTCGAACGGAGCGGGTGGCGGCGAGTGATTGCTCAACCGCCTCGGCTATTCCAGCGGGAGCTGCGACGGGTACTCACGCAAGTGGAAGCCGGAACGGATGAGATTTATCGGCACAATGCTCAAAAATCTCGATGACCCTTTCCTGGGGGTGTTCGGTGCGGGAGCGCCCAGGGACGGTCGGCGGTGCGGGGCGCGAGCGTAAGCGGTGTCACAGGCGGTAGTAAGTCCAAGGTCCAATTGAGGCTGTGTGCGCCACGAGGATACCGTCACGCGGGGTAGCGCGTTGGAAATCCCGCTTGTATGCAAACAAGGGAGGCGTAAATGAGCCGCAGGCGCGAGATCGTCATTCTAACTTTCGTTGCGCTAGGCGCGGCCGCGGCGGGCGCTGGGATCACCTTCTTGGTCGCGAACAAGACCCGGGTCGAGGTAGGTGTCGGCGAGACGCGCGGCGAACTCCTCTCGCTGCGAGCGCCTCCCGGAACCGTAACGACAGAGATGAACCCGGCTTACAAGGGCGCCGCGGCGCCAGCGGCTGCAGCCGGCCCCTCGCCGGCCGCTGCGGACTGGCCGAGCTACAACAAGACGCTTTCCTCCGAGCGCTTCTCCGACCTCAGCCAGATCAACATCAAGAACGTCGAGAAGCTGAAGGTGCTTTGCACTTACAACACCGGACGAATCACGAGCTTCGAGAGCGGCCTGATCATGGTGGAGGGGGCGCTTATCGGCACGACCGAATTCGATATTTTCTCGATCGACCCGGCGACCTGTGCCGAGAATTGGCGCACGCACGAGGAATATCCGGCCTACGTTTTACCGACGAATCGAGGCGCGGCGTACCTCGATGGCATGCTGTTTCGCGGGACCAACGACGGGCGGGTGCTGGCCTACAATTTCAAGACCGGCAAGCGGCTGTGGGAGACGACGATCTCGGATGTGAAGTTGGGCGAAGACGTGCCGGCGGCGCCGATCGCCTGGAATGGGCTCGTCTTCATCGGCAATGCCGGCGGCGACTTCAAGGGCGGGAAGGGCCACATGTTCGCGCTCGATGCGAAGAGCGGCAAGATCGTCTGGGAGTTCTTTCTGGTTCCCAAAGTCGAGGGCGACACGGTCCGCGGGCCGCTGGGCGCGACGCCGCTCGATAATTCGACGTGGAACAACGTGCCCGGCGCGCCGATCAGCGGCGGGGGAATGTGGACTTCTGCGACCTTGGACCCGGCGACGGGGCTCTTGTATGTGCCCGTGGGGAATCCGGCGCCCGACTTCGACATCGGCGCGCGCGAGGGCGAGAATTTCTATACCGACTCGGTCGTGGTCCTCGACGCCAAGACCGGCGCCTACAAGAATCACTACAAGATCGTGGCGAGGGATTGGCACGATTGGGACGTCTCCAACCCGCCCGCTCTCTTTCAGACGACGGCCGGCAAGAAATTGATGGCGGTGTCGCCGAAGGACGGTTTCCTCTACGGATTCGATCGCGCCGACAACAAGCTCTTGTACAAGACGCCGGTGACGACAATCGATAATGCGGAAGAGCCCTTTTCGACCGAGAAGGACGTCCATTATTGTCCCGGCGCCGGGGGCGGCGAGGAATGGAACAGCCCGGCCTACGACCCTGTGACCAATCTCATCTTCACCGGCGACGTCGACTGGTGCACGACGGTGAAGCTGCAGACCAGAGAGGAAGTCGTAGCGGACCCGATCGGGCAACCGTGGACGGGAGAGAAGTCCTTGAATCCATTCAACGTGTTCGGAAAGTTCACGCGCGCCGACGACGTCTGGGCGGGATGGGTGTATGCCACCGACGCCGACTCGGGGGTGTGGAAGTGGAGGCTGAAGACCAATTACCCGATCATGGGCGCCGTGACGCCGACCGCCGGAGGCCTCGTGTTTTTTGGCGACATGGGCGGCAACTTTTATGCGCTCGACGCCGCCACGGGCGAGAAGCTGTGGGGGCAGAAGATCGGCGGTGCGATCGGCGGCGGAGTGATCACTTATACAGCCAACGGCGCGCAGAAAGTTGCGGTGGCGACCGGCTACGTTTCCCCCGCTTTACCAACCCAAATCCGGAGAGCGCAGATCGCTATCCTCGGTCTCAAGGGCGACGGGACCGGGCAATGATCCGCACAGGCGCGCGAGCGCTTCTGATTCGGCTCTGCAGCAAGACGTCCTCTCCTCGTGGCTTGGTGAGAGGGTCCGATGTATACAAGAGGAAAATCTGCTCCTGCTAGGTAAATGTCAGATCGGTCCACACCATGCCGGTCAGAACATCCGCGAGCGCGACCATCTCCTGCCAGGTCAACCGCCCCAACCCTTCGAGCTCCGTGATGCCCTCGCACTTACCGCGGAACAGTGCGGCCTGCATCCGAAGACCGACCGATGTGCCGGGCTATAGCGGCCGTCCGACAGATTCCATCCCGTTCTGTTCGAACACTCAATTGGGCAATTGGCAGCGGCATCTCTTAGCATCAACGGCCCGATCACCTAGGGACTCTTTATCCATCGACCCACCCAAACCAGTGCTTGTTCACCTCCGACACTTCCTCCCGATCGAGGAGACCCAGTAAGTTACCCGGCCGCGTGTAACCGACGAGCAACTCGTACCCCACATTGGTCCCGAGTGAGTCGCCGGCCACCATCACCGGCGGCGGATTGCGGGGTTACGGAGCAAACCGGGCGTGAGTTGTGTTCAGTAACTTTCTCAGCTTGATTTTTCATGATGCCGGCTCTTGTTCTTGGGCTTGCACGTACGGTCGTAAGATCAAATTTTTGTTGACGATGATGCGCAGCGGGAATCCCGGCCGCACGGTTAAAGTCGGCTGAACATTCAGGTTCTTCCGGGTCAACTGTTGACCGACTTGATTGAGGCTATCTTGCGAGCTCTGGCGAATCGCCACAGTCACCGATCCTGAATTCACGCTCTGATCTTGCGCCACCAACTGTGCATTCACCCCGAGCAAGGTGGAGACCGCGGCGCCCGCAAAGATTCTTCCCCAATGAGAGTCGACCTTATCTTCGAGCCCGGAGTAACCCGCTGGATCGACTGTGCTCCGCAAAAACTGGATTCACTGATCGATCCGCCTACGAAGGCGGAACTAGTAGGCACTGTGGCATGATCGGACGATGCTTACGGTCTCCGAAATCCTGATTCAGCTGATCGGAGAAGCGCTTCGCTGGTTCCGACTCGCGCTTCGCTCAACGCAATCCATCAAAGCCGAGAACTTGTTTCTTCGTCGACAGCTCGCTCTGTACGTCGAACGCGGTGTCAAGCCGCGGCGAGTTGACCCGGTTACGCGAATCTCGCTGGCGTTTCTCTCACGAATCTTCAACTGGCGGGACGCCCTGGTGGTCGTGCGCCCCGAGACGATGATCCGCTGGCACCGGGCGGGTTGGAGGCTGTTCTGGCGTCTCAAGTCTCGACCGGGCCGACCGCCGATTCCTGAGCAATTACAGGCTCTGATCCGCCGCATGTCGAACGAGAACCCTTCGTGGGGCGAGGAACGTATTGCCAACGAGCTACTGCTGAAGCTGGGAATTGAGGTATCTGCGCGAACCGTGCGCAAATACTTGCCCCGTCGTCCTCCTGGCCGTCCGAGAGGCGACTTGCGCTGGGCGACATTCCTACGCCTGCATGCCCAGGGAATCATCGCCTGTGACTTCTTGGTCGTCGTCACCTCCACCTTCCGGCTGCTCTACGTGCTCATAGTGATCGAGCACCGCAGCCGGCGTCTGGTCCATTACAACGTCACCGCCCATCCGAGTTCGGCCTGGACGCTGCAACAATTGCGCGAGGCCGTCGGGTTCGGGGAGCGATACGAATACCTGCTTCACGATCGCGACAGTATCTTCGCCAATCATCTCGACGAGTCGATCGGACGGCTCGGAGTGAAGGTATTGAAATCACCGCCGCACAGTCCGATGGCCAATGCAATCTGTGAACGAGTCATCGGCACGGTTCGTCGCGAGTGCCTGGATTGGCTGATTCCGCTATCCGCATCGCATCTACGGTCCATTCTGAAATCGTGGGTCCGCCATTACAATACCGGGCGGCCGCATATGGCGTTGGGTCCCAGTGTCCCCGATCCGCCGCTCACCGCTCTCGACCACCCACACCCAAATTCGCGCCATCGCCGTGGAGAATCGTATGCGGTCCTTGCCAATCCGATTCTTGGCGGCTTGCATCACGAATACTTTCTAGAGCCAGCCCCTGCGTGATTGAATTTTTGCGGATCACAGCCGGCTATGCTGATCTCCGCATAGGCGGGTCCACCTTTTACAGTAACTCGCGCTGGGGAGTCACTGTTTCCCGTGATCTCGGAGTGCATAACTCCATCAAGGGTTACTACAGCTCAGATTTGACGGTGAGCAGCGGAAATGAATTCAAGACCTACGGACTTGCTTGGCAATACAAATGGGGCGCAGGGCTTTGACAAAAGACCTCGGAGGGTTGCTCAAGCACTATGCCGAAATCTTGTGATCCTCAGCAAAATCGCTAGCTCGCTGCACTGCGGCGGAGCGCGAGCGCATCTATCCGCACTCGCAGCTCGTTCAGATGCCGCTCGGAGAAATCTTGTACGAGCCAGGCGGTACTTTCCGGTTTGCGATCAGCAGTTAGACGCCTCTAGAATGTCACTGCGCCGCAGTTGCGCGATTAAGTCCCAGTACGATGACCTTGGCTGTCACGGGTTTGGTGGGCCAGGCGACCATGGTAAATCCGGCCGCGACGGCAATTGTTTGCACGCCATCCACGGCATGATGCCACCTCAAAGAATCCTCATGCTTCCTAACGGTCCTCCGTCTATGAATCAGGCGTGGAGGCGTACCTACTCGTCGAGTCTTGATGAGTTTTTCCGCGGAACACCCAGTAAACAACGATCGTATAAACGACGATGATAGGAAGTACAACGAGGCCGCCAAACAGGAAGAATTCGAGTGTCTGATCCGGCGCTGCGGCATCGGCAACCGTCACCGAATACGGAATCATGTACGGCCACAACATCACGCCGACCGTAAGGTAGGAGGCGATAAAGAACAATATCGTCAGGGCGAACGGTAACCCGTCGTGCCACCGTATCCGTGATGCGATGAAGACGCCGAGCAGCGAGGCGAAGCCAAGAATCGGGAAGATCAGTCCCCAACCGCGGGTCCGCAGATGGCTCTGCGCGATGGCGCCTGCATCGATCGTCAGCGATACGGTGAAGGCCAAACCCAACACCACAAGGACCGCGACCGCCAGCCACCGGACGCGTGCATAGGCCCAGTCCCTAATGGCACCTTCGCCCTTTAAGACCAGCCAACTCGCGCCGAGCAACGCGTACCCGACCACCATGCCTAAGCCCGTGAAGATTGGGAACGGGCGCACCCAGTCGAACGCATTACCCGCGAACTGCCCGTCAACGACGGGAATTCCCCTCATCAACGCGCCCACCGCGGCGCCCTGCACGAAGGCGACCACGGCGGATCCCAAAAAAAAGCCCCAGTCCCACAACAAGAGCAACTGGTTGCTTCGGCCGCGAAACTCGAAGGCAATGCCGCGAAAAATCAGGCCGATCAGCAGCAGCAGTACTGGAATGTAGAACGCGCCGAGAAATACCGCGTAGACTTCTGGAAACGCTCCATACAGGCTCGCGCCAACCAGCACAAGCCACGTTTGGTTGCCATCCCAGAATGGCGCGATGGTGTTGAGCATCTTTTGGCGATGCTTCTCTTCACGCGTGGTCCCGAACAGGATGCCTACCCCGAGATCAAATCCATCCAACATGACGTACATGAGGATCGCAAAGGCGATGACGCCAGCCCAGAAGACACTCAGGTTGGTCGGGTCCATCGTTCAACCCCTCGTTGGTAGCTGGTTGCCGGTGGCAGTCGCGGCATCATCGGCGAAGGCCAAAGGCCGGCTGGGAGTCGCGCCCGGAATCGGTGTCGCTGGCACAGTCGGTCCGGCGCGCAACAGCTTGTAGATATAGTAATAACCGAACGAAATTAAGACGTAGGCCACGACGTAGCCAGCCAGTGAGACCAGCACGTCGCCCGTGCGCAGCGAGGGTGTGACCGCGTCCTTGGTGCGCAAAAGCCCGTAGACAACCCAGGGCTGCCGCCCGACTTCGGCGGTAAACCAACCCATTAACACAGCGATGAAGCCGGTCGGGAACGAGAGAAAAGTAGCCCAGAGAAACCAGCGCGTCGACTCGAGTCGGTTCGTCAATCGCAGCGCGTTGCCGAGCCATGAGACCGCCAGCATGATCAGTCCCATCCCGGCCATGATGCGAAAGCCAAAGAACGGGATAACAACCGGAGGCCGGTCTTCCTTCGGAAATGATTCCAGTCCAACTTCAGGCGCAGTCCAGCTGCCCGAAGCGATCATGCTGCCAAGCTTGGGGACCGAGATCGCATAGAGGTTGCGCTCGTTCTTCGAGTCGGGAATCGCGATCAGGGTTTCAGAGGCAGGTTGTTCGTTCTTCCAGCGCGCCTCGATGGCGGCGAATTTTGCGGGCTGATACTTGAGCACATACTCGCCCGTCAGATGGCCGAAAAAAAGCTGCACGGGAATGATCACCGCGACCAATCCTAAGCCCCAATGCAGCATGACCCGCGCCTCGGCACGATGGATGCCGCGCAGCACATACCAGGCGCCGGTTGCCGCCACACACATGCCGGTGGTGAGAAACGTGGCGAGGAACATGTGCGGCCAGCGCACGCGCATGACGGGGCCGGTCACTATCGTCAGCCAGTCTGCGGGGATTATCTTGCCGCCGACAATGATGTGGCCGAGCGGAACCTGCATCCAGCTATTATTGGCAAGGATCCAGAACGAGGAGAACATGGTACCGAGGGAGACCATGCAGCAGGCGAAGAAATAGAAGCGCGGCGACACACGGTTGCGCCCGAGCAGCACCACGCCGAAGAACGTGGCCTCCAGCATAAAGGCGGTGAAGGCTTCATAACCCAGCAGCGGTCCTTGGATCGCCCCCATCTTCTCAGCCAGCACGCTCCAGTTGGTGCCGAATTGAAATGCCATCACGAGGCCGGTCACTACCCCCATGCCGAATGAAACCGCAAAGATCTTCAGCCAAAAGTCGAAGACCCGCCGGTAGATCTCGTTACGCGTGAAAAGATGCGCGCCTTCGATCGTCGCCAGCCACGCCCCTAACCCCAACGTGAACGCCGGAAAAATGATGTGGTAGCTGATGACGAATGCAAACTGAATGCGCGACAGGATGAGCGGATCAAGTTTCATTAATCTCTCCGGTCAAGCCTCTGCTTGATTTGCGTGCCCAAAATGCGATGCAGTAATTGCGGTGCGGGAGAACAAGAACGTGGAAAACAAGCTCGATCGACTGGAGTGTTCCCCATCCATCTTTTATGCCGCACCCGTGGCATTAGCCACTAGACCTTGGTCTAATTAATATCAATTCGCGAACCGCACGCTACCCTCGCCTCGTCCATGGCGAGTCGTATAGCACGGCGAAGCGCCTGCGCACTCACAGGCTTCATAAGAAAGTTCGAAGCACCTGCCTTCATTGCTTGCACAGACATCGGAATGTCAGCTTGCCCCGTCAGGAACACGATCGGCATCGTCCGTCGCGTTTCGATTAACCGGCGTTGCAACCCCCCATACCGTCCAGGCCCGGCAGTGACACATCGAGCACGAGACATGCCGGCGCCTGCATACCCCGGTCTTCCAGAAATGCTTCGGCCGACCCAAACGTCACAACGTGCCACCCATGCTTTCGCAGTATCGCAATACTGATCCAAGGCCACCGCCAAGCCCGACCCACATGACATCCAAAGGCTTCATTTTGATCACTCCGAGTTCACAATATGTCGCGCGTTACTGGCTGTTCTCGCGACGTTTGATACTTGGTAATCTGACCGTGGCCAAAGTTAGGTAAGCGGGTCGCGCCCTCACGCAGTTGGCTTCCCGAAACCCCACCGTGGCAATTAGACCTTGGGGACTGTCTCCGGACCGGCCGCCGCGAATGGCTGCTTACGTCTGTTCAGTTTGAACCGCTGTACTTCCGCTTTTGGCCGTTATGGTGAGCTCTCCATAACGGCCATAGGATAGGGGTAGGGAACGGCTGTCGCCGTCCCCTCCCTCCGAACCCGGTGTGCAGTTTTCCCGCGACGGGCTCTCCAGTCAGTTGTTTCCTCATCGGGATTGGCGAGCCAATCGATGGGCTTCGGACATCGTGAAAAGCCCAAGATCGGCGAAGAAGGCATTCGGCCATTGTGTGTGATCGCGTCGGCATTGGCCTTGACCCGGTCGGTGCTTTTGTCGGCGTAACATTGCTCGCAAACGACGGCGAATAAAGCCGTCGAGTGACGAGAACGTAAACCGGTGGGCATGTTGGAAGTAGGCGTACCAGCCTCGCAGAATCGGATTGAGTGATGCAATCACGTACTCGATGGAATGTCCCACGTTACGCTTTGTCTTCGCGCGGATCTTGTCCCGCACGGATTTCAGACTTTTATTGCGCACGCAACGCCGTCCTGCCTCGAACCGGTATCCGAGAAATTCGAACCCTTGACCCTCCACCCGGCAATCTCCAAGATGGGTTTTGTCCGGGTGTAGCGTCAGTCCGTTTGCATTCACCCAAGCACGCATACGGGCCAGCGCAGATTCCGCTTCCTCCCGACTGCGACACGACACTACGGGTCGAGTCGCCCGGGGGAATCGCACCCCCAGGCGCTCACAGATCCGGACGTGAACGTCTCCGCTCATCCGGCTCTTACCGTCCGGCCGTGGCCCGCCAGCATCGGCCAGTGGGCGAAGAGTCCCGGATCACGCAAGGAGACCTTGCGAACCCAGTGCTCGGCCTGCCGCCGATGCCTTCTCAGGCGTTTGTATTTCGCCATCGCCCAGCACGCAAGGCACCGGTTCAGATAGCGCAGCGTCGGATAAAGTGCTGACTTATAGTAACGACCGTAGTAGTTCATCCAACCCCGAATGACGGGATTGAACATCCTGGCCAGATCGTCGATCCACCTGTCTATGCGACAGCGGAACTGCCAAGAGCGGATTTTCCGTCGGATGGCTTTCGTAGCCTTGTTGCCGACGCCGGGAGTGAAGTTGACAAAGTGCTTTCCCCACTTATTCTTCGACCGCCGGGCTCGAAAGGTGTAACCCAGATAGTCGAACTTCTCGGTGGGATAATGCCCCCGTCGATCATCATCCTTACAGTAGACGATGTGCGTCTTGTCCGGATGAAGCTCCAACCCGCACTCAGCAAAGCGCCGCTCTAGCGTCTCCTTCAGATCTCGCGCTTGTTGCTCGCTGCCGCAGTGGCAGAGGATATCGTCAGCAAAACGCTCAAACGGTATATCCGGATGGTGTTTAGCCATCCACCGGTCGAACGTATAATGAAGAAACAGATTAGCCAGCAAGGGTGAAACAACAGAGCCCTGCGGACTGCCCTTCTCCCGAGGTTCGAGAGTACCGTCTTCCAACTGCACGGGAGCTTTGAGCCACCGCTCGATGTACAACAGCACCCAGGCACAGTCCGTGTGCTTCCTGACCGCCCGTAACAAAAGCTCGTGCGAAATTGAATCAAAGTAAGCTCGTATGTCCAAATCGAGCGCCCAGTCGTAGCGCCAGCATCGCTTGCGCGCCACGCCCACGGCGTCCAACGCAGACTTTCCGGGCCGATACCCGTATGAGTCCGGATGAAAATGCTTCTCCAACTCTGGCTCCAGATACCCTTTGACGACCGCTTGCGCGATGCGGTCAGAAACAGTCGGTATTCCCAACGGCCTCTTTCCACCATCTCGCTTTTCGATCTGCACTCGCTTCACCGGCGGCGGAATATAGCTGCCAGAGGACATTCGATTCCAGAGCTTGTACAGATTGTTTTTCAAATCCGCCTCGAACTCCTCAATCGATTGATCGTCCACGCCGGCTGCTCCCCGGTTTGCCTTTACCCGTTCGTACGCTTCCCAAACCCATCGTTTGGGAATACTCCACGACTTTGCTTTATCCAAAAGACTCCTCCCGTTTCCGGTTGATCTTCCAGTCAAGCTGGACAGTGTCGCCACCTTCGCTCCAGTCCCATTACAGAACCTTCATCGCTACAACGGGCGACTCCGCCCCTGTGCTGCGCTTCGGTACTCAGGCTCTAATGGGTCTGCCACTTGAGCCGCTCCCTTCGCATCGCCGCACAGGTTCCCACGTTCCACACAAGAGCCTGAGCTGAGTTCACGCCGCCTTCCCTGCCGGATGCCGTCTGGGCAGTAAACAGGTTTCCCCCAGACTTCGTCCCAGGATAACGACTACCCCCTGGTTTCGGCACCGTCCCTACGCTTTCGACAGTTCATCAGCGGATCGCTTGCGCTCGTCTCCTCAACCCTCACCTGACAAGGTCTTGCCCTGCCTTTTCCGGTCTCGCTCACCACCTCGATCATTGGATCGAAGCAGCAGCCGGTGGTTTGAACCCTGATCCTGCAACCCGGATTCGAGGGACCTACCCTCATCTCTCGTGCAGCACAGCTGCTTTGGAGCTATCAATGCAGTCGCATCAATCCTCCTCCGCGCCTTCGTGGCGCACTGTCATCCGCGTATCGCACCATCACCAATCCAGCCTCACGCATTTCAACGTCAAGCTCGTGAAGGTAAATGTTGGCGATCAGGGGGCTGATAACAGCGCCCTGTGGACTACCAGACATTGGCGTCCACCGCGTCATGTCTTCCATGATGTCTTGCTTGAGAAACTGCTGAACGAGCTCCAGTACACGACCGTCCGCAATCCGCCTTCCCACTTTCGCGAGAAGGGGTAAGTGTGGAATCGTATCAAAGTAGCTTTGCAGGTCCGCATCCACCACCCAGAAGTGGCCCGATTTTAAATACCGGTCCACTTCACGCAGCGCATCTTTGCAGCCCAGACCTTGCCGAAAGCCAAAACTTCGCGGCTCGAACTCGTGCTCAAAGATCGGCTCGATCACCAGCTTTAGTGCCGCCTGAAGCACGCGGTCTTTTACAGCGGGTATACCGAGAGGGCGCTGCCCCTTGCCTTTGGGTATGTACACACGCCTCACAGGCTGCGGACGATAGCTACCGTCCCGCAGTGTTGACGCCAATTCGGCCAGATAGTAGTCCCGGGCTTGTGCGAATCGCTCCACACTCACGCGGTCTACGCCCGCCGCTCCAGCGTTCTGTTCGACTTGTGTCCATGCCAGCATCAACGTATCAGGGTGCCATACCTTATCGATCAAACTGTGCCATTTGCCTCCTTTAACTCCTCGTTGTAGAGCTGCCAACATAGCTTCCGTCCAGAGAGGAGCTGGCGTGAATTTCCGCTGCACGCAGCTTTCCAGCACACCCGCATCACGTTTAGTCGTTTCCGACACTGACGATGCGTCGATTTTCATCTTCGCTCTTCTCCGGTCATTGGCTATCAACTTTCCTGCCCCACTTCCCTAATGCGCCTTTTACTCTGACGCAGGTCTCCACGGCTCGTTGCCGCGTGCGGTACTATTGGGACTCTGACTCCTACCAGTGTTCACATCACTGACAGGTCTCCCCGCTTGTCTCGAACTATCTTCCTGTCGTTCCGTCCTCAACCACGTGGTATTCCACATCGCCGCTTTGATCGCCACCACAGCGCGATGTGTTACTTCCAGGCTTCGCCACTTTAGTGCAGGCTCGCCGCAATACCCCGCCGAAACAGGTTCGTCATCCTACGGACCGACAGTTCGCCTCCGGTTACTACCCACCCCGTCTCATGACGACGCAGTTACCTTCGGCTACGGAGCTGTGGCCAACTCCGACAGGGACTTTCACCCTGCAAATAGTACGCATTCACGGGCGTACACTAAACCGCTTCGCGGTAGTCGGAAAGTTTGGCCCCGCCAGTAGCCGGCGACAACGTATTTTTGGTGTCCCAGTCCGGCGGACCTTCCTTGCCAAGATGGAGGGGCTGCATGTGCAGCGATCTCATTTTGTAAAGGAGCCTATCCATGACACCGCTACGACAACGGATGCTCGAGGAGATGCAGATCCGTAATTTCTCGGAGAACACTCAGCAATCCTACCTACAGCAGGTCTCGCTCTTTGCACGCCACTTCCGGCGATCTCCCGAGGGTCTCGGTCCCGTCAACCTCCGAACGTATCAAGTCTATCTGACGAACGAGAAGAAGCTCGCGCCCGGATCGATTCTCATCGCCACCTCGGCGTTGCGCTTCCTGTACACCGTGACGTTGAAGAGACCTTGGGACGTCGAGGAAGTCCTGCCGATGCCGAGGAAGCCCCAAACACTGCCGGTGATCCTGAGCCCGGAGGAAGTCCGGCAGTTCTTGAGCTGCGTGCCGCGACGCAAAGCTCGCACAGTCCTCACGGTGTGTTACGCCGCGGGGCTGCGTGTCTCGGAAACGATCGCACTCAAGCCCACCGATATCGACAGTCAGCGCATGACCATACGGGTAACGCAGGGCAAGGGGCAGAAAGATCGCTACGTCATGCTCTCTGATCAGCTGCTGGCGATCCTGCGCGATTGGTACCGCGCGGCCAGACCTACGACGTGGCTGTTTCCAGGCGTGATCCCCGGCTCGCACATCACGCGCGAGGGCATCAATGACGCCTGCACGTTAGGGTTGAAGCGCAGCGGACTCTCCAAGCCAGTGACGCCGCATTCCTTGAGACACGCATTCGCCTGCCACCTGCTTGAGTACGGCACGGACCTACGCACTATCCAGCTGCTCATGGGGCATCGAAGTCTGTCCACCACCGCACGGTATCTGCGTCTGGCGACTTCCAAGGTCTGCGCCACGCGTAGTCCTCTGGATTTGCTGCCTCGACCGTTGCCGCCGGCAGAATCGCCCAAGGCGCCCGAGCACTTCTAACCTCGCTCCTAGTGGAGCGACCCCGGCTCGAAGTGGCGGATATCCTCCGCCGCTACGGTGCAGCTTATCGTGCTGAGCACGAGTCGTTGCTGTCGAATGCGCAGCGGCGCGTCATGCGGGCGATCACCGCGTGCCGCACCGCTGCGCTCGGCGGACACGTCGAGGCGTGCGACAGCTGTGCGCATCAACGCGTCGCCTACAACAGCTGTCGCAATCGGCACTGTCCAAAGTGCCAGTCGCTCGCCCGGGCACAGTGGATCGAACATCGCCAGGCCGAGCTGCTGAACGTCGAGTACTTCCATGTCGTCTTCACACTCCCCAAGGAAATCGCCGCCATTGCGTACCAAAACAAAGCCGTGGTCTATAACCTGCTCTTTGCTGCAACTGCCGAGACGCTGCGCACCATCGGCGCAGACCCGAAGCACCTCGGCGCCGAGATCGGCTTCTTCGCCGTCCTGCACACCTGGGGCCAAAATCTGACCCACCACCCCCATCTGCACTGCGTGGTGCCGGGCGGTGGACTCTCCGCCGACGGGCAGCGCTGGCTGGCGTGTCGCACAGGGTTCTTCCTGCCGGTACGTGTGCTGTCTCGGTTCTTCCGCCGGCGCTTCCTGGAGCTGCTCGAGCACGCCTTTGACTGCGGTGAGCTCGAGTTCTTCTCCGCCCTGCAGGAGCTGCGTGAGCGCCATGCCTTGAGACGATATCTCGAACCTCTGCGAGAGAAGGAATGGGTCGTCTATGCCAAAGCGCCCTTTGCCGGGCCCGAGCAAGTCCTCGATTACGTCGGCCGCTACACCCATCGTGTCGCGATCTCGAATAATCGTCTCCTCGACATCGACGATGGCACCGTCAGGTTCCGCTGGAAGGACTACCGTGACGACAACGCCCAAAAGACCATGACCCTTCAGGCGGACGAGTTCATCCGCCGCTTCCTGTTGCACGTCTTGCCGCAGGGATTGCAGCGGATCCGCTATTACGGTTTGCTTGGCAACCGGCACCGAGAGGAGAAGCTCGCACAATGCCGCCAGCTCCTAAAAATGGAACCGAAGACGCCCTGCGCGACCGATGTCGGGCCGTCCGACTATCGAGATGAGTACCAGGAACTCACCGGCATATCCTTGCATCAATGCCCCGTCTGTCATCGCGGTCGCATGCTCATAGTCGAACAGATCAACCGGCCGGCGCAGCCCCCGATCACCATCGATACATCATGAGGTCCACTCGCTCCGATCAATCAACCCTGCAAAACTTCGGATCGCGGTGTTCCGAAGCACCGGGCTGCCTGACACCGCGCACTCGGCCTCATCTGATCCTCATCACCCTGTCCGCCGGACCCAAAACGCACTACCTCACTGCAATGGACCCCCGCCAACATCTCCCAACAATCCGTCCACGCGGCAATCTGATCGTCGCCGAAGACCAGGCAGCCGGAATAAAACCCCATAGCGTCGAGCTCGGTAGGCGGTTCAGTCCAATCCATTTTTAGCTCAGCATCGCCGGTCAACTTCCCGCACGGCAGGCCTTATCTGCGGCGACGCTAAGCTAAAAACGCTCTGCATTTGCATTGATCGATTATGTGTATATAAACGTCGGCGACCCTGTAAACAAGCCACGAACGCGATTTATGCTACACATAATTCTCGCAGGCGCAGTGGTGATACTTTCGCTGCCGGTGCGGCCTAACCGCCTGTTGTCGGGCCTCCAGGGTCGACGCTTTGGGGGCGATTTAGAGATGAATTTAGGCTGGTTTCCTCGACGATGCAGAGTGCAGTGGCCCCAATTACCCGCCCTGCGCAAGGATTGAAGATCGACGGTGAGCACGTCGTTGCCACATCGTTCAGCCACCGCGGGCGCCGAAATTATGTGCACTATTGGTGTCGCCACAAACGACGCTCACTCTATATTTGTAGCCATTTCCCAAGTAAGAATCTATTCAGCTACACATAATCGATCGATGCACATAATGGCTGGCTACTGCCCGACGCCGACACGATGGCCGCCCATCGACTCGTGTCGACCCACTGCTGCCGCTGACCACCGGCAGCTCTGCGGCATCAGAAACTACCGCGGCGGTCCCATCGAGCTACGCCCGTTAAACGTAGCCGAATCGGCTCTCTAATCTGCTTTAGCTCCCGGACAAGCTGCCTTGATCTGGGCAATTTTGGTGTCGAGGGCCTTGTTGTAGTCCCCGGTGGTCACCTCATATTTGGTTTTTTCGGTACCAGTGACCAGCCCCTCAACAAGGCCTATCGGTGCAATCATCGAGATGCCGTTACCAATCCTTGATGCGGTGGTAGCCTTCTCTGAGTTCAGCACGCGCAGGTCGCCCGGGGCACTGGCGCAGTTGATAGGCATCGCCTGAGCCGCTGCTGCTTCTTTCTTTTCCTGCATCGCGCAGCCACTCAATACGACTAGGCCGAATGCGCAGAGACTTGCGCCAAAAAGGTTTGTTTTTATCATTTTCGCTCCCTAGAGTGATGGATGTTGTCATTCGACATAGGATAGTTGGGAATTCCCATGATGCTCCTCAGCGCCGCTGCGATTGCAGCGACCGCATCGCGTTTTCGCGCCGGTCAAGTCCCGGACCGTCTCTGGCGAGCCGGCCCGGGTGTGTTTTCACGATTCGAACTTAACAGCTAGTCGGCTGCGCCGATAGTCTGCACAAGTTTGTGGATATCCATCAAAGGCACGGGATTTGCCGGATCCTGAAGATTCGGATTCATATCGTTCGATGCGCCGCCGGGGAAGCGCTTGATGTTCGGAAAATCCACGATTGACTTGTCAAACTCGAGGACAGGTATTGAAATCAACGAGAGAACCCAGCCATTGTCATAGCCGGCATAGCGGCCCGGCGAGGTGGTCGGGGTACGCGTGCTCACCGCACCGTTGAACGTCATGTCGTATTTCTCGAACGGGTCCATCGTGAGGTTGTAGGCTGAGCCTATGGCACCGAGATTCTGCTGTGGACCGAGCCAGGTGTCCTTGGAGGTATACAGGTATTTCCAGGCGATTTTGAGATCGGGGTTCGTGGGATCGCCGCCGATGTCAGCGCGAGCGCCGGCGAAGGTCTCACCGTCGATATAGATCCATCCGTTGCGCGCGGAATGCCGTGCCTTGCCCATAACGTAGGCGCTGTTGTCGATGCTGTCGAAATAGATCGGCTTGCCGTCGTTGTCCTTCCATGCACCGTGGGGCGGCGGGGTGAGGCCGACCATCGTCGCCAGCGTCGCCCAGAGGTCGATGTGCGACATCATTTCGCCATAGCGCGCGCCGGCCGGAATCTTGCCGGGCGCCCACATGATGCCGGGCACACGGAAACCGCCCTCGAACGGCGAACCTTTCTCACCACGGAACGGAACGGTGCCGCCGTCCGGCCATGCATCCTGCCACGCGCCATTGTCGGCGGTGATGATGACGATGGTGTTGGGAGCCTCGGCCCGGATGGCGTCCATAATGCGACCGATGTTGGAGTCGAGTTCCATCATGGCATCTGAATAATTGCCGAGGTGCGATTTGCCAATGAAGGCCCTGGAGGGAATGTTCGGGTTGTGCATCTTCATGAAATTAACATCCATGAAGAACGGCTTGTTCCCTTTGGCGTGCGCCTTGATGTATTCGACCGCTGAATCAGCCTGACGGACATCGAACTCATGCAGGTAGTCGTAGTCGATACGCGCAACCTTGGTCGCGGGTTTGCCGGCGGTGCCTTCCCATTCGTATAGGTTGACGATCTTTTGATATTCTGCCCAGTAAGCAGGGTTATACTTCGGGAACCAGGGATGCGCGAAGCTATCCGTGTCGTCATATGTATAGACGCCCGGATAGTAGGCGGCGAACTCTTTCATTTCGTCGAAGCCATGTTCGATCGGGTAGAATTTGGGTTGATCGCCCAGATGCCACTTGCCCGAGAAGTAGGTCGAATAACCATTTTTCTGAAAGAACTCGGCGATTGTCGGCGTACTCTTCGTGAGGCCGTTCGGGTCGCCAGGCACAACCACGACCGAAAGGGCCGAGCGGATCGGGATGCGCCCGGTCATGAACGAGGCGCGTCCGGCGGTACAACTCGCCTGACCATACCAACTCGTGAACACGGCTCCTTCCGCGGCGACGCGATCGACGTTCGGGGTCGGATGGCCGAGGTTCGCACCCCCACCGTAGGCCCCGAAATCGTTCCAGCCGGTGTCATCGGTCATCAGCACCACGACGTTGGGTCTGTCGGCGGCCAGCACCCGCAGACTTGTCATTGTCAAGAATATTGCGGTGACCATAAAGGCCGCACTGGCAAACTTGGAATTGCATTTCATCTTGGCCTCCCTGCTTTTTTTATGCACAACGACGAACTTGAGAAGAACGTACCGCAGTCGGAAAAGCACTTTTCACGGCGAAGTCTAAAGATCAGAGACAACATCGCCTACTAGACCATAGGCCAATTGTTCTCACTTACCCGATGCGGCGCCCTGAGGTCGGCGAAGGTCCGGTAACGGGCGGTCATTCTGATGCCGCCAGCGCCCGTACATGGACGCCCCCACTTTGCCAAGCTTTCAGTTCGTGAGGGCTGACAGGATCAGATTGCAACCGTACATTCGGACTTGTGCTGCGGCCTGCGCCGCTGTCCGGGGGTCGCGTACTTTTCATGTTGAAACTAGCGCTTTCTCTGCGGCGATGCAAAATCTATGCGCCTAAGCCGCTGATACGACAAGGCGATCGGCGTATCGCTCAACAGGGAATCGGTACGTACCCTTGAAGTTGATATGACGGTGCCCAACGGGTCCGATGCTGCGCAAGGCGTCGATGGAATAGCGCGGCGCCGTGCGTTGACTTTCGCGCTCGACGGCGCGTTGCAGGCGCTGGGTGTTCCAAGCCATCACGCAGTTGGTGAGCAGTGTCAAAGCGCCGGAGGTGGCGATCAACTCCTCGGTGCGCCGCCCGCGCTTCGCAGGCAGGGGTTGAGTACAGATTTGGCGCTGCAAGGCATGGACGGATTCGCCGCGTTCGAGCACGCGGTATAGGGGTCGGCGAAAGTCCGGCAGCGTGAAGTAATCACACAGGTACACGGTGCGCAGCAGTTGACCCAGCGCGTGGCCGGCCCGATAGATCCGATCACCGCGAGCAGCACTGCCGAATCGTTCCAGCACGTCCGTCGCCGAGCGCCATCCCTCATCGATCGTAGCGGCTACGCGCAACAGGTCATCCCACCCTTCTCGGATCGGCTCGAGGGACACATCACGCTGGACAATGCCGACGATGGCGGGGGGCACTTCGAACCGCCGCGGCAGATGCAGATGCCGGTCGCGCAGACTGTAGAGCCTCGGACAAAGATCCAGGTTCAGCAGTTTGGCGACCGCCATCCCGAAATCGGTGTTTATATGGACTAGTGGTGCCCACCACGCGTACTGGTCAACGGAGTCCTCCACATCTGGTTGGATATGGGTTTTCGTTCCATTAGACGGCAGCCAGGGAATTAATCCCGCGACCCTTCAGTACTGGGCCTTGCCGGTGGCTCCCGGTAAAGTCAGCGTCGTCCGCTCCCCGCGTCCGCGTGGCTGATGCTGAGCGGGCTGGTTGGAGTCGGCGTGATGGCGCGTAAGCGACGCGTCGCCTAGTCCATTTCTGCGCGAACACACCTGATATTTGACTGACCGCCACAGTCGCGGCCCGTCACGCTGGCGCCATGCCAAAGACGCGCAAACCGATTGATGACCACTACGGAAGGTGAAAGATCGCTTACGAGGGGTGTTTACCGAAACCCGCCGAAAGTAACGGTTTGCCGTGGATAACGCCTTCCAGTGCAATTGATGTCGAAAGTCCCGACTAGTTCCCTTTCTCCCGACGCCGGATGAGCTGCGCCATCGCCGACTGCTTCGCACGCAACTCGCGCGTGTAATAGTTCGGCATCATCAAACTCTTCCACCCGCCGGCGTTCGCAATAGCGGCCACATCAAAGCCAGCCTCCACCAGATCGTGAGCCGCTCCGATCCGTGTGGAGTGTCCGGCAATGCCGGCGACTCCAAGGCCTCCGGCGTCGACACGCCGGGCGAGCCGCTTGAATATCCGCGCGACCTCATGATCCGTGAGCGGCTTGTGTCCCACCGTCTGGTTGGGCAACACGCGCCTAAATAGACACCCAGCATCGATGTTTGCCTCCTTGAGCCAGGTGTTGAGCGCGGCGACCGCGAAGGGCGCCAAATACCGCACGTGACCTTCGGCATCCTGATCGGTCTTCGAGAACTTCACCGTCGCAGTGCCGGAGCCATCGGCATCGCACGCGAGATCGTGAACCTCCAGCGCGACGAGCTCCGATCGACGCAGCATGGCCGAATAGGCCACGGCCAGCATCGCTCGATCACGCTTCTCGCGCAGTGTCCCGGCATCGAGTGCCAACACTTCTTCGACTTGGGCGAGGCGCAGCGGCTTTTTAGGCTTAGCGCGCGTCCGGCCGCGCATCACCAGGCGTCGTGCGGCCTCGACATCGACATCCGCCGTCGGATCGTCCTTAAAGCCGGCCAGGCGGTGCAGGGCACGTAATGACGACAAATAGCGTTCGATGGTCCTCGCCGATTTGACTCGGGCGTGCGTGATTCGCTCATCGACGCTGCGTGTGCCGTCGGCGGCGCGAACCTCACCAGGCGAGTGCGCGGTGATAAATTCAATCAACACCGCCGGCGTGATCGGAAACGCGGAGCGGCGCTGGTGATCATCGTGGTTGCTGGGATCCACGCACCAGGCGTACCATACGGTCCAGTCGGCCTTGAGCGCGCGTTGTGTATTCGGCGCATAAGTGGCGAGCCGGTCTCTGACGTGACGTTCGATCTCATCGAGCGCGCGCAGTCGCCTCTCAGCGCCGGGCCGAAAGGTCTTTCGCAGCACGAGCGCGCCGGACCTCACCGAATCGCTCCTGAAGCGATGCCGACGCGGTCCGATCCGGGCGACTTCCCCATCTGATTTAGACCCCCTCTTCCACTGGCGCATTCTCTCACAGATCCGATAAGTGTCATTATCGAACGTCATAGATTGACAGATAATAATAATAGGATCATTATTATTATCAGGTGAAAATCCCGGAAAATACCGCATTCGGCAGCGAATACAGCTATTTCTCGCGCGTCGAGGCCCTTCGGCAGCGGGTCGCCGATGCCGCCCAAGAGCTCAACGGCCGCGGCATCCGGCCGACGGTGGCGCGCATCCGCGCAGCGCTCGGCGGCGGCTCGCCCAACGACCTCGCGCCGGCTTTGAAGCACTGGAAAGACTCCTTTGCACCGGCCGCATCGTCGGGCGCTCGCACCGAGACTCGAGCGATCCCCATCCAGATCAGCGACCTCGCGAACGAGATGTGGCAACGCGCGAGCATCGCGGCCGTTCTCGAACGCAAAGGCGGCGCTGCGGCGCGTGCGCTCGTGATGCGCACCGAAGAGGCCCAGTCGCTGAAAACCCAAGTCACGAGCTTGCGCGATCAGCTCCAACACGAATCGATGGCCCTGGGTGAGCTGCGCGCACAGGCGGCGCGTCACGAAGCCGTGGCGCGCGACGCCCTCGCCCGCCTCGATGCATCCGAGGCGCGAGAACGCCGGCACCTGCGGGACTTGGGCAGCGCCCGGGAACGCATCACCGAACTAGAGGCCACGCTGACGCAACTGCGCGAACAGGCCGCGCTTGCAGCCTCACGGCGCCGATCGCCGACGACAACTTCTCGTTCACCAAAGCCCGCGAAAGCGCGGCGGAAGAAATCTACGCGAATCATCAAAACCGCTCGCAAGAAAACCAAACTGATCGCGCGCGCTTCCACCAAAAAACGCAGACCATCCCGCCCGAAGCGCTGATGACGTTATTCGGGTTATCTTATTTCATCGACTACCGGAGTGTTCCATGGACACCATCGCCGAAGCACTAGAATTACTACGCCGGCAGGCGCAGCTCGAGACCGGCTTACGAATGCCGAAAGAGATTGAGTTTTGGTCCACTGTCATCGCGGGCCCTGCGCCCATCGCCGGCGGCGGCACGATGGAGCACTCCCTGACTGATTCCGCTCTCGCCGCTTGGCGTGGCAAGCGACATTCTTGTGATTGACGTCACGAGGCATGGCTGGAACCAATCTCGAAAGTCTGTTACACCCGCGAAGGTTGGATACAGTGGTTGGGGAATGGATTTTCGCGTGGCCAGGATGGAGATGCGCGTCGAGTAGCGAGGGCAGGACTTCATGGCAGATACTCTTCTTTGGCGCTACATGGATTTGGCGAAGTTTGTATCTCTCCTGCAATCTCGCACCCTCCACTTTTGCCGAGGTGACATGTTTTCGGACCCGTTTGAAGGGTCATATCCGGCGAACAACCTAGCGGATTTCGGTGCTGATGCCGACGGCTACGATGCTCAAGCGTGGCGACGGTTTGTCGTGGTGTCATGTTGGCACGCAGCCGACGGCGAATCTGACGCAATGTGGAGACTCTATTCGAAAGGTGGCTATGGTATAGCGATAACCTCTTCGCGAGAGTCATTACAGAAAGCCGCGGATGACGGATACGTCATCGATGTGAAGTACATCGATTTCATCGCTGGGAAAGCCGATCTCCACATCCCCAGCGACGTATTCGAGTACAAGCGACGAGCGTTCGAACATGAATCGGAAGTTAGGGTAATCATTACGCGCTATCCTCAGACGGGCTTTGAAGGCGAGATGCCGCGCCTGTCTCGGCCGATGGACGGCCAGGAGTTTCCTGAGCGCGGATACGCCGTCGACATCGATCTGGGGCAGCTGATCAACAACGTAGTCATATCTCCGTCTGCGCCCGATTGGTTCTTTGAAGTGGTGCAGCGACTTGTCGTGAAGTATGAACTACGGGAACAGTTGGTCACCCGGTCGAGTCTCCTAGCAGATCCGGTATATGCGCGCATGAGCTATGCATAACAAGCGCACCAACCTGGCGCAAAAAAGTGCTCGCGAATGTGGCGGCGCGTTCTTGAGGTGACCCGAAATTGGCAAGGATTAAGGAAACGACAGTGAGTTGCATAGGGCTGCGGTCCCACGCGCCCCAGACTACGAAGGGCCACGCGTTTCCTACAAGGGCAGTACCTTTGTACAAGCGGCATGGGCTCAGCAGTCAGTGCAAGGGGCCCATGAGTCGTGCAGGTATGAGATTTGGCAACCACCCATTGGATTCAAGAGTTTAACGACTTGCATGAAGGCCAAAGGATTTGAGGAAATCGAATGACGAAGCGAATTGGCATTTTCATTTGCTTTTCGGTGATTATTTGCTCCGGTGTCGCGATGGCCGCAAAAGTCGAAGTCGGCGGGCGGACGCTCTCGATACCCGCTCCCGAGTCCTTCTCCCAAGCGACCACGCCGAGAATGCTTCGGTTCGGAGAGCTTTCCACGATTAAGGAGGATCGGCTACTCGCAGTGTTCGGCGAAACGCGGGCTGTCGAAGTCGAGGCCAAGGGCGGAACGTTCCTAATGGATAAATACAGCCTCGTCCAGGCCACACGCGGCGTTGAACCGTATCAAATCCCGCTTGACCGTTTCGCAAAATACAAATCGGATACCAAAGCTCAGACTCACGAAGGTTTGTCTGCTGAGGACGAGGCTGAGGTTCAAAAGAACGTTGATTCCGCAGCCAAATGGATTGCTTCCGGAATGGGCACCAAATTGGCGATCGGAATCCCTCGAATCGGCACAGTATCCATTCTTGACGAAACGCCGACATCATTAACGATGATTACCTTGATCGAAGTACCCGTCTCGGTCGGTGGCGGAAAAACCAAGACCGTGGAAATGGCTGAGGGAATATCGCAGGTGCTGGTTAAGTCTAAGGTGATCTGGCTTCAGCTTTACGCGCGGTCGCCATCGCATGCCGACTTCGATTGGGTCGCTACGACCATCCTCAAATGGACCAGAGCCGTAGGCGCGGCGAATACTTAAAGCAGAAATCCAAAAAGGTCACCGTGAGAAACATCGCCCGTTATTACAGCATCGCGCTTGTCGCTGTTTTCTTGGCCGCCATGGCGATGTCAATTCCCGCGATTATGACTGGCGGGACGCTCGTGTTGCTGAAAATATTGGGCGGCGCGTTAATTGTAACGCCGCTCTGTTTGGCAGGCATTGTTCTTGGGCCGAAAAGACACCGATGGGAACATTACGCACTTTTGGGTAATCAAATCCTCTCCGTATTTGCTGCCTTGGTTCTTGCGTGGGCAGACTTGGTTCCGGGGGAGAGAGCCGGCGTGTTCGCGGTGATGTTGGCGGCCCCTGTTTTAAACTGGGCGGCGATGGTGGAGCGCGCTAGGACGAAAACTATTATTATCGCCGTTTTTGGCGTTTGGACTTTGGCTTTCCTCTTTATCGCAGCGTCGTTGGACCCGGATGCCAAACGTGGTCTCGTGGCGGCGGTCACGGGCCTCAACGTCTGGGTTTTTTATTCTCTGGGTGGTGGAGTCTTGATTGCATTCGTTACTTTCTGCGATGCTAAGTTGAGAGGTGGCATCGCTCCCAAGGAGAAAAACGATCCGTTGTCCAAAGCTTTTCGCCAGGGTGATTTGGCATTCCGAAACGCTCTTGGTGAGGAGATGAATCCCTACGCGGATGGAGACCAGGAATTGGCGAAAGCTTGGGTGTCCGGATACAGGAAAGCATCCGAAGCATACAAACGCCGGGAGAAGGCTCGGGCTACCTGATCTTCGTCCTGGCGAAGGGGTTGGTTAATCACGAAGTGAGCGCCACCCTTAATGGAAGTATCATGACTGAATTTGAAGTGACCGCCGGCGTTGCCAAGCCGGAGTACGGGCTGACGCCGAGCCACAAGATTACAATTACACACGGCTCGGACACTTTCACCTATTGGTACGTCCAAGCCTCGAGATCATGTCGACCCTTCGACAAAGCCAAGGACTGTGACCTTGTCGAGTTGATGCATTCAAAGGGGCAGCAATTTGCTGTTGGACAATTCGAGTCATTTGCTATCGGGACCGAGCGAAACGATCACCTCCAACGTCTCAACAGCCGCGAATTCCTGATAAAGGCGCTACGCTAACATTCCCATAAAGAGCGTGGGCGTGTTTCGCGACGCGATCCGACGGACAGCAAATGGGGCCAAGACCGGGCAGTGACGCTCCCGAACTGGGTGTTCCGAAGCGGTCATTGCTGGAACCCTAACCGTTAGTCCAGAATAGCCCGATTATGCATACCAAAATGGTATCCCTGCCGTACGCACACTTCAGTGCTGGCTACCCGGGTAGTGGGGTTATTAGATGGTCACAGGTGCATCATGGAATGTGAGCAGTCCAAATTGCAGCGCACGCTGTTCTTTTCCCTCTTGCTTCTATGGTTTATCGCCATGATATTTGGGATCAGCGATTCGGTAATCGCGGTGCGGGTAGTAGCCTGGCTCGGAATAGTCATTGGTGTATCTACGGCTTGGTTTGGTCTACAGCAGATGTTCCGAAAAGGTCCAACGCTGATAATCAACGAATCGGGCATTGACGATAAACGCCTGGGCGTCGGCCAAATTCCATGGACAGCCATTTCGTCAGTTTCGGCCTTTAAGGCTCCTCTTCGTAACAAGTCACTGATCGAGCTTTGGCTTTCCGACGAGAGTACATATATGTCACGAATGCCTCGCCGGATGAGAATGGTTGCTCCAACCCTCAAGGCGAACGGTCATTCGCCGTTTCTGATATCGATGACCTTTCTGAACCCTGGGTTTGGACCAGTTTACGAGTACATTCTGCGATTCGTTCCAGCTAGAGAGCCATAGTACGTTGCTCGAAAGTAGTCTCCGTTAGCTGACGGTCACGAAGGACCGGAACGGTCGATGGGGAAATAGATCGGTGTTCCGATCTTTCCCGTAAATGGCGGCGAGCTCAACCGATCGACGCAACACTTTCACGAAGCTTATCCGCTGGAGTTCTAAAGCCCAAGGTTTCTCTTGGTCTCTGGTTCAGACGCAGCGCGATTCGGTCTAGGTGCGCCTGGGTGTGCTTTGAGAGGTCTGTTCCCTTGGGGAAATACTGACGCAGCAGACGGTTGGTATTCTCGTTGGTCCCGCGCTGCCAAGGGCTGCGAGGATCACAGAAGTACACCTTTACATTCGTGGCGACGGTGAAGGTTTTGTGCCTGGACAGCTCTTGCCCTCGATCCCACGTCAGCGAACCGACGCAATAGGAACGCATTACAGCCGAGATCTCGAGCGACCCCCCACTCTTCCATCCCGCCTCGCCGAACTTCCAATCTTGATCGGCGCACCCGCGAATACTTAACGCCGGCCGAGGTCGAGAAGCTCCTGCAGGCCTCGGGCAAGGTCGGCCGTCACGGTGCGCGCGATCGCACGCTCATCCTCCTCGCCTACCGGCATGGGCTTCGTGTCTCGGAGCTCGTCACGATGCGCTGGGAGCAGATTGACTGGAAGGCCGGCCAGGTCCATGTGGCGCGACTCAAGAACGGTCTCCCCTCCACGCACCCGATCCGCGGCCCGGAGCTCCGGGCGCTGCGCGAACTGCGCCGTGAGTACCCGGAGTCGCCGTATTTGTTCGTCACCGAGCGCGGCGGACCGATGACGCCGGCGACGGCCAGGAAGCTCATCGCGCGCGCCGGCGAGCTCGCGAAGTTGCCCTTCCCTATCCATCCACACATGCTCCGGCACTCAGCGGGCTACAAGCTCGCCAACGAAGGCCACGACACACGCTCGATCCAGCAGTACCTCGGGCACCGGAACATCACGCACACCGTACGCTATACGGAGCTCAGTCCGGAAAGGTTCAAGGGGTTTTGGAAAGATTGAGCTGCGGCGACGATAGACCGTCATCGACCCTGCTGCCGCCTACGAGCGTCGGCTATGGGGAAGTCAGTCCCCTAGAGAAGCGCGGCATCTGCTGGATAAAGGATGTAGTGTAGGCCGAGCTTCGCAAGCTCATGCTTATGGTCGTGAAAATTCTTGTCGCGAGTCACGAGACCTGCCCACTCGTGGTGTATGCAGGACCACGCGACCAATACATCACACATTTTGTTTCGCCAGACGGAGTTTTCCTCAATGTTGGCGGGCGGTCCAATGACAATGCCTGGGAAGAGAATTGCTCTAATCCGAGACACCAACCTTTCCATCTCATCAGAGGAGAAAAGCGCGTGATCCCAATAGAAAATGTCCCAAATGGCCAACGGCAATAACTGACGTACACCGCTCAGGCCAATATTGTTCAGTTTCGCCTCGAAGGCATCGTAGTTTCGTGCTGCAATGCCACCGGGCTGATTCTCCGATGCGCTAACGGCCACCACGGCCAGCTCGACACGTCCATCCTTCCAGGCCCAGATCAGAGTCCTGATGTGCTGAGCATCCGGACGATTCTCCTCAAGATCGATCA
>JBKQPD010000040.1:0-63692 GCA_052145175.1 Binataceae bacterium (SeqCode)
CTGAAACAGCGCGACGAGCTGGTTCGGTTGCTGGTCGGCCTGACGCAGCACCTGGACCCCCGCCTGCTGCAGCACCGATTGCTGTGAGAACGCCGCATACGTTGTCGCGACGTTCGCGTCCTGGATGTTCGACAGCGCACTGGTCAGGTTCTGCTCGCTTGACTGCAGGTTGTTGGATACCGCGCTGAGCTGCTCTTCGGAAGAACCAATCGTGTCGCGGTTGCCGGCAACGGTGGCAAGCGCGGTGGTCACGCTGGTCAAAGCAGCCTGCGCATTCGCCTGCGTGCTCAGATCGGTCGCATTGATGCCGAGCGTTGCGGTGTCGGTCGCTGCGATCGTAACCGAGAGCTGATCGTTCGCCGTATTTGTCGCACCCACCTGGAACGTAACGGCGTTGCCGCTGAACAGCGAGATGCCGTTGAACGTGCTGCCGTTGGCGATTTGGTTGATACTTGTCAAAATGCCCTGATACTGGCTGTTGATCGAAGTCAACTGGGTCGCGTTGTACGAACCGTCGGCGGCTTCCGTCGCGAGCTGCTGGGCCGTTTGCAGCAAGGTGCCGACGTTGGAAAGCGCGCCGTCAGCGGTCTGCAGATAGGCTTGGGCGTTGGTCGCGTTCGCGCTGGCCTGGTTCAGCGAACCAAGCAGACCTTGCGTCTCAGTCGCGATGGCGAGACCACCGGGGTCGATCGAGGCGTTGACGATGCGCTTGCCGCTGGAGAGCTGCGCGATCGACGTGTTCAGTGCGGCCTGGTTGTTGGTCAGCGCGTCGGCCGCGGTGAGCGACCCGATGTTGGTGAGAAGACTGACGACAGACATAATTTCCCCTCGCTTCGTGGTTGTCGCATCTATGCGATGCGGTGTTTTTTGGCCGGTTTTGTTTGGCCGGCTCTGTATCTAAAACTGGCGCGAGGGAGGTTCGCACCTTCGCGGCTTGCTACCGTTGAGCAAACGCTTGTCCTAAACCCAAAGTGTCAAGACCTTACCGAAACGCGGAGGCGGTGACTTTTGATGTCACCTTTATTTACACCGGGAACATCGTGGCACCAAAGTAAACAGGTTCTTGCCGTCGCTCCTGAGGGCATAGGGAAAAGTCTTTTCCCAGCCGCGGGATGGCGCTGTCACGTCAGCCGACCTTGGTGGCATTCCTCTTGCTCAATTTGCTCCTCATATGCAGGCGAATGGACTGGCCGCACTGGCCGAGACGTACGGGCTGGAGCGCGCCGAATTGCAGCGGCTCAAGTTCGTCGCCGAGAGTTTCTTCGAAGACCTGCGCGAAGAGCTTACCCGATCGGTCGCTGTCTCATTCAGGCTGTCCAATCTTACGCAAATAGTGACTGGCGCGGGCGAAGTTTGCGCGGGAGTGCCCGCCTGTCAGATCGTGTTTCTTGCGGCGCGCAGCGGTGCCACGGCGATCCTTAAGGTAGATCAGGACTTTGCCCGCGCTTTCGTCGAATGTGCGATTGCCGGCGGCGCAACCTCGCCAGCACCATCTGAGCGCAAGCTGACCACGGTTGAGGAGCGTCTGCTGGGCAACACCCTCGGGAGCGCGTGCCTGAGAAGCGCACAGCGCACGATTGCGAAGCTTCTCGACCCGGGTGACCCACTACGCATCCTGCGAACCGCGGAAACGCCTGGCACCAAGGCGCTCGATACCGCCGAACGAAGCGTGCTGGCGCGCATCGAGTGTCTGTTCGGCGGCGGCGGTGGAGCGATTGAGCTCGGGCTGCCCGTTGAACATCTGGATAAGCTGAGTCCGCGGCTGTTGCCGACGCTGGCCAAGGCCGCGCAATCCGTCGCGGGCGAGAATAAGGTTCGTTCGTCTTTGGCCGCTGCACGCGCCGACCTTACCGCTGTATTGGGCAAAGTGATGATGCCGCTGGAGACGGTGCGCGCACTGGCTCCGGGGTCGATCCTGACGCTGCAGCCCCTCCGGAATGGAATCCCGCACGTCGAACTGTCTTGGGCGGGACAAAAGTTGTTTTCCGGCGCTGTCGTGGAGCATCGCGGCTGGCGGCGCCTTTTGATCCAAAAAGTCGGAGGCTCCGATGAGTGAAGTGAGCAATACCGTCTCGACTACCGAGACCGAAGCAGCCCGCGCGTTGGTGCCGGGCCAGAATGCCGAAGGTCCCGTCGCGAGTCCGGGTGCGGGCAGCGTCGACTTGGGCGTCCTCAGGCAAGTGCCGATGACAGTCCAGGTTGAGGTCGGACGGACCACTATGACCCTCGGCGAGATTCTCGACGAGCTGGAAGTCGGCGCCAGTATCCGGCTCGACCGTCACGCCGGCGATCCGGTTGAGGTATACGTCAATGGCGCGCTCTTCGCACGCGCCGAGGTAGTAATCCTGCAGGATCAGATCGGCGCGCGGCTTCTGGAAATCGTGGCGAACGGCCAGGATATGCGCCCTTCCGGACTGCGTTGAGCGATGGAGCCGAACGTCGTGGGTCGGAGCGCGCCCGGCGGGGCGACCCTCGCTCGGGTCTGTCTCGGTCAAAACGGACCGCCGGAAATCGCTGAGTTTCTTGAGCGGGCCGGGATCGAAGTAATCCCGTATGCCCAGAAAAGCCGCGCATCGCTCTACGTCGATTTTCTCGGCGCGCGACCTAGTGGAGTGGAGGTCCTCAGCCTCGATCTAAGTGCGAAAGGGGAACGCGCACCGCGCGCCAACGCCGATCTCGCTACCGACAAATGGCAGGCCGCGGCGCTCCTGATTATTTCGCAAGCCCTCCGGCTCAAACCGGTACTGCTGAGCGCTGACCCGGTGATGCTGAGCATGCTGCGTAGTGCGATAGCCGCGGCCACCAGCCATATGCCGATGATTCTCACTGGCGAGATCGGCTGCGGCAAGTACAACGTCGCGCGGCTCATCCATAGCGCGAGCCGTTACCGCGGCCCGCTGATTAGTGTCAGTTGCGCGAGCCTGCAGGACGTCGATATGGACAACCTGCTGCGCACCTGGCCTGACGCGCGTGGCGAAGGCGGCGCCGGAATCTTCCTCGATGAAGTGGGGGAACTTACCGAGGCGTCTCAACTGAAGCTTCTCCAGCTCCTCCAATCCTTCGAGCGTAGTCCGCTGACGGACGCGCAGGCCGCAGCCGGCACGATCCGGTTCCTGGCGGCTACTAACCGGCCGTTGGCCCTGATGGTCGAACGGGGGGAATTCCGCGGCGAGCTGTTTTGGCGCCTGAATGTGTTGAACCTGAAGCTCCCGCCCTTGCGCGAGCGGCTCGGGGATGTTCCGCTGCTCGCGCGCCTGTTCCTGCACCGTGCCAATCCCAAGCGCATGTTCATGCCGATGGCGCTGCGGGTGATGAGCTCGTACACGTTTCCGGGCAACGTGATGGAGCTGGAACATGTTGTGACCAGGCTCGCGATCGCGCCGCTGGCGCGCGGCAATAGCCTGATCGACGTGCCCGACGTGCGACGGCATCTGATGGTGCTGCCCGCCGAAGGTGAGCAGGTAAGCGGGTGGAAGAGCAGCCGGGAGGAGGCGCGGCGCGAGATGATCCTCAAGACGATTGCGGCCACGGGCGGGAGCCGTGCCGAGGCGGCCCGCCGGCTCGGGATCACGATCCGTACGCTGCAATACCATATCACGAAGGCCGGGCTTTCGCGCCGCTCGATCCGGGCCAAGCCGGGCGTCGTCCCGCCGCACGACGTGGCGGCGGGTGAAGGCGCCGCGACCGCGCCGGGGGTACGACCATAATGGAAGATGAAGGCGGCGGCGGACATGAGTCCAGCGAGCGCTGGCTGGTCTCCTATGCTGATTTTATCACCCTTTTGTTCGCGCTCTTTGTGCTGATGTACGCGCTGTCGAATTCCAATCATGTCGATCAGACGCGGGCGATGAATTCTGTGCAGCGCGCCGTCGGGGTGCGTCCGGAGCACGGCGGAATGCGGCCGGATCTGGGCGATTCCGGACAAACCACGGTCGACGAGATCGCAAAGCTCGCGGCGGTGCAGGAGCGGGTGGGCGCCGCGCTGAAACATTTTCCCAACTCCGGCATCACGATGCGGATCGACGAGCGCGGCCTCGTGATCTCCTTGTCCGCCGCCAAATTCTTCGCCAGCGGCGCCGCGGACATCGCCTCCGAGCAGCTCCCCGCACTCAATGCAGTAATTCAAATGATTGCGCCGCTTACCAATCAACTGGAGATTGACGGCTTTACCGATGCAATCCCGATCCAAAATGGTGGATCGTTTCGCGACAACTGGGAATTGAGTGCCGCGCGGGCGGCGAATGTCCTGCGCTATGCACTGTCGGTCAGCGCGATCGCACCCAGCCGCATGACCCTCGCGGGCTACGGGCCGTACCGGCCGATCGCGAGCGACCAGACCGAAGACGGCCGGGCGCTGAATCGCCGCGTCGAGATTATTGTCAAACCCACGGGAGTAAAGAAGTGATAGCCGCCACACCACGGCCGCGCGAAAGCGCCCCGAGCGAAAAATACGAATTATGGAGGCCGACGATCACCCGGCAGAAACGCGCCGCCCTGGAGCATCTGCACCTGGAAGTCGCCAAAGTCTGGTCGCATTCGCTCACCGGATACCTGCCGAAGGGGGTAACGATCGAACTTGACAAGCTCGCCTTCGAGCGTTTCTCCGCTATCGTTCCTAATCTTGGTCCCAAGTGTCAGATCGCGGTCTTTTCCCTCGAACAAACCCAAGTCAATGGGTTTCTCGCGACCTCCGACGCGCTCGCGAAATATTTCGTGACCAGCCGCCTCGGCCTTAGTCAGCCTACGGCGAGCGACGAGGCGGAATGGACGAAAATTGAAACGGCAATCGCCCGCGCGGCAAGTCGCAGCCTCCTCGGCGGTCTGGCCGAGGTGTATGCGAAGGCTCGGCTGGGCAAGATCGGCGCGGTCCGCGAATGTCATGATCTGAACGACTCTTTTCAGTTTGACCCTGATGAGTTTCAGATTGTGGCCCGCTTCAAGGTCGCTGGGGATAACGGCGAATTGCGCGTCCTGGCTGCGCTAGGCAGCGGGTTGATCAATCTGGTTCGTCAGGGCCCCCTCCCGACGTTGCGGAAAAATCGCAACAGTCAGGTCATCGCTGACGTTGGTCGTCAATTACCAATTGATGTGGATGTAGTGCTTGGGAGCTGGGACGCTCCGCTTATCGAGCTTACTAATATTCGTCCGGGCGATCAGATCCTCCTGCCCGAAGGTGAAGATGCCTGGCTCGTTACCCGGGGCGTGCGTCTGCGAGCGGCAAAAATTCAGGTCGCCGGGAATCGGGCGACGGTCGAAGTGAAGGGGCGCTTGGACCGATGAGGGCCCACGCCGGATCACTGACAAGTGCGAACGTCAGGGTCGACGCAGTAATCTCGCGGCTGCGGATGCCAGCGGAGTCGCTTGCGGCGGTCCAGTTAGGCGACCTAATCGATATCGAGCCGGAGGTCCCGGGCGGGCTTGTCCTTCAATTATCGATCAACGGAACAACCGTGGCCTGGGCCTCGGTCCGCGAAGCTGACGGCCGGCTGGTCGGCACGATTATCGATCGCAACGCGAATCCGAAGCTGCAGAGGGTGGACCAATGGAAGTTAAGGAAACCGCCCAGGCCAAAGGGATAAAAATATGGCCAGGCACGGAAGCCGAGCCGCAGGCGGGAAATCCCGACGGCATTCGTTGCTTCGCACGACGGTGGCTTTCATGGGATGGGTCGTCGTCGCGACGGGCACTCCAGATACGACCCTGTGGGCAGGTGGATTCTCGAGCTCTGGCGAAGATCCTTACAGCGTCGCGGCCATGCGCAGCGGCGTTGCGCGCGATATTCTGGTGGCGATCGTCGGCGCCGAGAGTGCTTACCATCCCTATGCGCTCAACATCGCGGGCCACCAAAAGTTCTGCCACACGCGCGCTGAAGCGGAAGCGGCCATCGATAGCACGGCGACTGACGATATCGATATCGGGCTGATGCAAATCAACTGGCACTTTTGGGGCGCCAAGAGCGGGATGCAGCGCAAGGATCTGCTTGATCCGGCGAAGAATCTGCTCCTCGGCGCGAGTATCCTTCGCGAGGGCCTTGCGCGTAACGGCACGCTATGGCATCGAATCAGCAATTACCATTCGGGCAATCCGCGCGAGCGCGACCGTTACAATCAACAGGTTTACGATGCATATCTTCGCTACAAGCGTGGCCAGGTCCAATAGCTTTAGCAAGCCTTGTCTCTAGTCTCTCCAGCGTCCGTTTTGCTGTCAGCTTTTTAATCGTCGTTCTCCGTCCGTCTCACGTCTTGCGCGCACGCATCTTTGTGCGACCCGCATGTTTCGGATTGTGACAGCGGCCGTCTTCACATTCATGCAAAGTCAACACACGGCTAGATTCTATACGCTGTGGCTATATGGGATGCGGTCGTGTCCGAATTAGCCATTCTTGCGGGTCGATAGTTATCGGCCGGGATCGCCTCTCCGCAAATGAAATCCTGCAAGAAAGGGAAAAAGGAGCAGTTGTTTCCTAGTAGTCCCGCCCAATGAGCGACGCCGCTTTCAACCCGTAAGTTTACTGCGCCATTGGCCTGACAGCTGCTCCACACCTTGGCATGGAAATCTTACGCCCCGAGCAGCAGGTTATGCAGGCCGCACTGCTGGTCCGCTCGGCCCGTGCGGAACTGCTGGCGGGTAATGTCGCCAACGCCGACACGCCCGGCTATCTCGCCCGCGATCTCAAATTTGACGACGCCTTGGAACAGGCCGTCAAAAGCGGCAGTTCGACCGGAACCTCGTTTGACGTCGTGACAGCGCCCGCGAATCTGAATCTGGATCATAACGATATCGACGTCAGTGAGCAGCTCGCGAAATCCTTTGACAATTCCGGGGATTACGTTGCAACGCTCAAGCTCTACGGCGATTCGATGGGACGGTTGGAAGCCGCGACTTCCAGCACCTAGGTTGCCGGCTCTGTGTGAATTGCAGGAGGGGAAGTATGTCAATCGACGCCATTCTTGGAATTGCGAGCAGCGGGCTCGATGCGCAATCGCAAAGAATCACGCTACTGGCGCAGAACCTGGCCAACGCGGACTCGATCAATTCCCCGACGGGCGAACCGTATCAGCGCCGTGTCCCCGTCTTTGCGCCCGCGCCGGTGGGCGAGGACGCGACGGCGGGAACCGGAGTACAGGTCGCCGCGGTGCTTACTGACAACGCTCCGCCGCTACAAAGTTTTGATCCGTCAAGTCCTTTCGCCGATGCGGCCGGAATGGTGAAGGAACCCACGATCAATCCGGTCTACGAGATGGTCGACATGATGCAGGCGTCACGTTCCTATCAGGCCAACTTGTCCGTAATCCAGACGGCGAACACCGTCACGTCGAAAACCCTTGATTTGTTGAAGTAGAAAATCATGAGCATCTCAATAGCCAGTCAAGAGCTTCCGGGCCTCGCGCCAATCACGCCGCAAACGCCGGGCGCGCCCGCGGGTGGCTTCTCGCAGGTCATCGAGCAGGTGAGCGATGCGCTCCAGGGCGCCGACAAGATGGCGGCAGGATATGCGCAAGGGAAGGTCGGCCTGACCGACGCCGTGCTCGCTGCCGAGAAGGCCGACGTCGCCTTTCAGGTGACGATGGCCGCGCGCAATCGTGCTTTGTCCGCCTACCAGGAGATCATGAACCTATCGGTCTGAGCCGCGTGCGATGAAGCCACTGGAGGAATTTTTCAGCCGGAAGCTGGCGGCGATTCGGAAGTTTCGCGAGGGCAATCGTCAACTATTCAATGTGATAGTTGCGAGCCTTGCGCTGGCCTTAGCTATTTGCGGCGCCCTTTACATAATTGATCCGGGCGCGCCGCAGATCCTGGTTGCGAACCTTAATCCGGCGGATCGCACCGCAATCGCTTTGCGCTTGCGCCGTCATAATCTCGATTTTACGCTCGGCGCCGACTCGATCGCGGTGCCCGCATACGAATTCAATCAGGCTCGCCTGGTGCTTCAAGCGAGCCCGGGCTTTTCCGGTGGGGGTGAGGACTTCAGGCTGTTCGATCGCTCGACCATGGGCCAGAGCGACTTTGACGAACAGGTCAATTATCAACGCTCGCTGCAAGGTGAGATCGAGCGCACGATCATGGATATCCGCGGCGTCGACAGCGCCCGCGTGATGCTCGCGATGGGACGACCCTCGCCATTTGCGCTTGGACCGTCGGAGGCGGAGCGCGCGTCTGTTATGGTCACCGCGGCCCCCGGCGCGACGCTCGATTCCGCGATGGCCGCGGCGATCGCGCGCCTGGTCGCCAACTCGGTGCGCGGACTCGACCTCAACTCGGTCACGGTCACCGATAATGACGGGGCGGTGATCTTTCCCACGCAGAATCATGATGGCGAGCTCGGCGATGCCATGCGGTTGCGCAACGAGTTCGAGCATCGCCTCGAAGGCAAGGTTTCGTCACTGCTGAACCGCATCATGGGCGATAATCGCTACGCCGTGCAGGTCGCGGTCGATATCGACACTTCGCGGGTGAGCAGTACCGACAAACTGTATGGCAAGGGTGATCAGGCGGTTCTCAGCGAGGAGCACTCACAGACACCGGTGAGCGGGCTTGAGGGCGGCGGGGTGCCAGGGCTGACTTCGAACCTGCCTATCGCTGCGCCGAATCCAACTCCGGGTGCAGCGCCGACCGCCAGCGACGAAGCGGCAACCACGAAGCCGGCGACGACGAAGGTCGCGTCGCAAGTACAGAGCAGCGACCTTTCGCGCAAGGACATCGTTAACTACAAGCCGTCGATCCGCGAAATAAACACGGTTACCGCACCCGTCAGGATCAAGCGGATTAGCGTCGCGGCGGTCCTTGACGGCACTTACGAGAGTGGCCGTTTCAAGCCGCTCGACAAAGAGCGTCTCGATTCGATTAAGGAGCTGGTCGCCGCGGCGGTGGGCGCGGAACAGGAGCGTGGCGATTCCGTTGATATCCAGAGCGCGGCGCTGTCGCAGCCGTACGTGCCGCCGGTTCCCGATCCGCTGACCCAGCTACGCTCTCTCATGGCCAACCCGCTGCATTTTTACGGCGCCATCGGGGTCGGCATCCTCGTGCTGATTGTCTTGGCGTGGATGGTGAAGCGGTCGATTGGCCGCAAGCGCGGCAAACGTCAGGAAATGAAAGTGACGTCGGCCGCCGCGACCGCAATGAGCGCAACGGCGCCGGCTGCCGGGCAGCCCCCGGTCGAACCCGCCGATCGACCCAAGCCGGAACCGGCCCAGGCTCCCGAGCAGAAGGCCTACCAGGAGATTCGCAAACGGATCAACGAAGAAGTCGAGCGTAACCCGGAAGCCGCGGCCAATATCGTGCGCAAGTGGCTGGCGGAAAATTCCGCAACCACCAATGGCGCCAGCAATGGCAATGGCGCGAGTAGCGACTCCGCGGCCGCGGCTTAAGCGTGATCACGATGCTGACTCCCCAGCCTTACGCGTTTCCTGTCCTTAACCACCTGGACGCCGTTGAACGCGAAGCCGATCGGGTCCGCGAACAGCAACTTGAGGCCGCGGTGCGCGAGGCAATCGCCAACGGCTTCGCCGAGGGCGTGAGCCGCGGCCGGACCGAGGCGGAGCGCGAAGGGCAGCAGGCGCGCGAGCAGTCCCGCCGCGAAGGCCGCGAAGCGGGCCGCGTCGAGGGTTTGGCCGCCATGCAATCCGCGGCGACGGCGTTACGGGAGGCTCTCGCGCAATTTGCCCAGGAGCGCGCAGCGGTGATGGCCGAGGCCGAAGCCTTTTGCGTCGACGTCGCGCTGGCGGCGGTGGCGCGCCTGGTCGCGACGAATAACGTGCGCGCCGAGTTTACCGCGCGCATGATTCGCACGGCGCTCGTCGCGCTCGCACCCGAAGCCGCCACGGCGGTCTTCCTCAATCCCGCCGATCGCGAAGTCCTCGGCCGCGATTTTGAGGAGCTGCCGTTGCATGACGACGAAACCCTCGCCACCGGCAGCGCGCGCGTCGAGGCGGGACGACTCGTCGTCTACGGTTCCATCGATGACGCGTTCGACCAAATCCGTACGGCCGCAATCGAGCTCAAAGCCAAGCGCACCGGCCGCCAACCCAAGCCCAAGGAGAACCACCGAAAGTGATGCTTCCAACTGCCGAATACCTGAGCGCAATACCTAACCCCGGATTTCCCGTATGCGGGCGCCTGACGCGGTCAGTCGGCCTCCTGCTGGAATCAACGGGACCTGAACTTGCAGTGGGCTCACTGGTTAAAGTGAGTGACCGCCGATCGGATGTGCTGTGTGAGGTCGTCGGTTTTCACGACGACTCCCTGCTGATGCTCGCGCTCGAGGAAGGCCGTCAGCTGGCGCCGGAAAGTCTGGTCGCCCCGCTGCATCTTACGTTCAAGGCCGGACCTTGGGTGCTCGGCCGGATCCTGGACGGACTCGGCCGGCCGCTGGACGGTAAGCCGATTCCCTCGGGAGGCGAAGCGATTGAACTCGCCCCGAGCGCGCTCAGTCCCATGACGCGCGGTCTCACCGAGACGCCGCTGGACGTTGGCGTGCGTGTGGTAAACGGGCTGACGACGCTGGGCATCGGCCAGAAGATTGGCGTGTTCGCCATGCCGGGCGTGGGTAAGAGCATGCTTCTCGGCATGATGGCGCGTGGCACCTCGGCGGACGTCAACGTCATCGCGCTGATTGGTGAGCGCGGTCGTGAAGCGCGCGAATTCGTCGAAGATATTCTCGGTCCGGAAGGGCTCGCACGCTCGGTCGTGATCGTCGTGGCGAGTGATATGGCGGCGCCGATGCGCATCAAGGGCGCGTTCCTGGCCTCCGCGATTGCGTCCTACTTTCGGGGCGGCGGACACAATGTCCTGCTCCTGATGGACAGCCTGACGCGGGTCGCGATGGCGCAACGCGAAATTGGCCTGGCCTCGGGCGAACCGCCTACCGCGCGCGGCTATCCGCCGTCGGTCTTCGCGGTGATTCCGAAGCTGGTCGAGCAGGCGGGGGTTAGCGCATCCGGTGGCAGCGTCACGGGTATCTACACGGTATTGCTCCAGGAGGAAAACGATCCGATCGGCGAACTCGCAAAGTCGGTGCTGGACGGGCATATCACACTCTCACGCGACCTCGCGGGCCGCGGGCACTATCCGGCCGTCGACGTACTCAACTCCATTTCCCGCGTGGCGCAACGGATCTGCTCAAAGGAACACACCCTGGCCAGCCGGCGCTTCCGTGAATTATATGCGCGTTGGCGTGATGCCGAAGAGTTAATCGCCCTTGGCACCTATCATCCGGGCGCCGATCGGCGCACTGACGAAGCGGTGGCCCTGCACGAGAAGCTCGATCTTTTTCTCCGGCAGGATGCGTCTGAGCTAGTCGCGCTCGACCCTAGCGTCCGCAGTCTCGTCGAGGCCATCAGTCTATGAAAAGCAAACTGCTTGCTCACCTGGTCCGGCTGCGCGAGGCACGCCTCAAAGAACAGGCCGCCGAGCTCAAGGTCCTGGCGGGCAAACTCGACGAAGTGCTTCGTCAACACGACGAGGCGCGATCCTCGGCGGCGCGCTCGATCGAATCCGCGGAGAATCTCGGCGATCTTGCTATTGCCGGGCACTCGCGGATCCGCTGCGCAAAGCTCGCCGTAACAGCGGAAACCGCAATTCAGCTGATGGGCGAAAAAGTTGGTCATAGTCGCAAGCTTGCTGAAGCCGCGCGCGAAGCGGCGGCCGAGGCTGGACGGGTCGCAGCGGCGAAACGTGAAACTTCGATGGAAAACGAGGCTGAGCAATTCCTCGCCTGGAATAAGGGTTTCGGACGATGATTACATCTAACATACACGTTGACCCCAGGCTGGCCGGCCTGCTGGGAGCCACTGAAAACGCCTCCCCGCTGGACAACCTGGAAAAGGACGAACACGAAGGTCGCGATTTAGGCGAGTTCGCTACCGCACTGTCGCAGTTTATTCAGGGCATCACGCGCGATTCCACGCCGGTAAAATCGCCGAATGCTCCGCTGCTAGACGCAGACAAGGTCCTCTCAGCCGATAGCAACACGACACGATCGTCGGGGGGCGATACGACGGTCAGCGGGACGCCGTCGATAGCGGCTTTATCGGTTCCTGCGCAATTACTGCCTGTCTCATCAGCCAGTGCCAAGCCGACCGCTATGGCGAGCGCCCATGAACAGCTTTCCGGAACTGTGGCTGCCACGGTCAGGAAATGGATATCCGCGAAAGAGTTGAGCAATGGCCTTGTCGCCCTCGGCTCCGCGCCGGGCGAGACCATCGCAGAGCGCATTCAGAACAGCAACATCGACACAGTAATTCTATCTTCAGAGGTTGGGACTGGCGGATTTCAATCGATAATCGGCGCCGCGGGGGCCGATCGCGGGACTACCAGCGGACAGCCCGGGCGAACTACCGCAACGCCCTCAACACTTGATCCTGTCTCAGTCGAATCATCTCAGACGCCGGTTGGTAACATAGCCTTGGCGACGGCTGGCACCGGAGTCCAAACGACGTCGATCGAGCCGCCAACCAATCTGGTGTTTGCAGGCGGGGATGACCGTATGACGGATCCCCCGGAGAAAGCGGCTTCGGTCGTGGAATCGATTAGCGGCCTCGCCGGAACGGTCGACCCGGCGGCGATCGACCTATCGCATACGGCCATTACCGATCGCTCGGCGACCATAATTGGATCGGTGTCGCGATCGGATCTCAGTGGGCCACACGCCCAGTCAGACTTGGCCGCGGCCCATCGTCAGCCGGCTGGTGACGATAAAGGGTTCGACGGAGCCGACACTTCGGCTGACGCAGGGTCCCAACCGGTCGATACGCCAACTGCGCCTGCGGTTGGCGAGCTGGCCGCAACCCTGCCTGGGCAATCCCAGGTACCATCACTTGCCGCCACGCAGGTCCAACCGCCGGAGGAAGTTCGCACCTCGCCAAAGTCGGATCCCAAGACTCAGCCCACCAACCCGGTGGGCGGTCCGGAGGCGGCTGTTAACAGCCAAGCGGCGAGTGAGCTGTCCCGCGGTCCCGATCAGGTAGCGGTGCGACCCCTCGGGGACGCGACGATCGCTGACAACGCCGGCCTCAGCGCGAATCTGCGGGTTGAACTCGCCGACGGACAAACCGCGCAGGCGACGATTCGCGAGCAAGCGGGCTCGATCAGCGTGAAGATCGTAACGCCCACCGCTCAGTCAGCGCTCCGGGTCTCAGGCGAAATAGATAGTCTGCGGCAAAACCTTGACGCGGCGGGCGTGCGGCTGGGAAACACCGAGGTCTCCTACCAACAGGGCGACCGAGGGGGCCGAAACGCACGCGACTATCGGCCCACGCCGCAGCCGGCAAAATCCTCTGAAGAAAAACAGCCTTCCACTTTCAGTGAGGTTCTAAAATGAGTGCGATCAATTCGGTCACCGCGACGTCCGCCTCGACCAGTACCAGCTCGGCGGCTGGGGTGTCGCAGACTCTTACGGCAGCCGATTTTCTCCAGATATTGGTGGCGGAATTCAGCAACCAGGATCCGACGTCGCCGACTGACCCTACCCAATACGCAACCCAGATGGTCGACTTCTCAGATCTTGGACAACTTCAGAACATCAATCAGGATCTCCAGAATAATCAGACCCCGCAGAGCAGCCTGATGCAAGCCGCGTCGGCGTATATCGGACGCGAAGTGGTTGCGCCCGGTGACACGGTGGGAGTGCAGAACGGCGCGGCGACCGCGATCGCATATGCGCCGACCACCACCGATACCTATACAGCGAATGTCTTTAACGCCGCCGGACAGCAGGTGGACTCGGTGTCGCTCGGTGAAATGACCGGCGGCACCGTGCAGAATTTCAACTGGAGCCCGCCGTCTTCAACGCCGGCTGGCCTCTACACGGTCCAGATTGTGAACAGCGGTAACGCTGCGCTCGGCGGGCTGCTCGAACAAGGCGTCGTCAACAGCGTTGCCGTAGGAAGCAATGGGAGTGTTTCACTGAACGTCGGGAATCTGGTCGTTCCTGAAAGTCAAATCACTAGTGTGGCCCAGCCAGCGTCGAACTAAACACGGTAATTGAGGGGATAATCTAATGGCGGATACTTTTTCGATCACAGAAACCGGCCTGCAAAGCGTAGAGCTCGCCATGCAGGCGGTCAGCGATAACCTCGCGAATGCGCAGACCGACGGCTTTAAGTCCGAGTCCGTCGATTTCGGCGCGTTGCTGGGCGAGTATGTTGCGGGCGACACGCTCGGGGGCGGCGTCAGCGTCACGGGAATCTCCACGGACTTCTCCGCGGGGGCGACAACGCAAGTCAATTCGCCGACTGATATGGCTATCCTGGGCAACGGTTTCTTCGTTCTGCAGAATGCCGGCTCCGGCCTGCAGAGCTTTACGCGCAATGGAACGGTGTCAGAAAGCGCCAACGGCACGCTGACCGGGTTCGATGGCGACAATGTAATGGGCTACGCAATAAATTCCTCGGGCAATGCGAGCGGCACACTTGCGCCAATTGTGATTCCGCAGGGCGTGCTCGCACCCACCGCTTCGACCACGACTACGCTCACCGGGAATCTGAATTCGGCGAGCCCGGTCATTGTGGGGGCGATCAATCCCAGCGACCCGACAACCTATACCTCCTCGGTAAGCGCGCAGGTCTATGACAGCCTTGGCAACGCGCACGTTCTGACCTTTTACTTTCAGAATGCCGGCGCCGGAACGCCACCCGCGGCGGAGAATTGGAACTGGACGGCAACTCTGGACGGCAGTGCAACCGGCCTGACCAACAACTCGGGAACCGTCGGATTTGACACCAACGGCAACATCGTAAGTGGGGCGCTACCCGGGTCAGCGCTGACCGCGACAGTAACGGGAGCGTCGCCCCTCTCCCTCAATCTAAACTTGTCGGGCCTGTCGCAATTTGCGAGCGGTGCGGCGGTGACCGCAAGCGCCGATGGCAACGCGGCGGGGCAGCCGGAAGGCGTCCAGATCAGCAATAACGGCGTGGTATCCGTCGCGTATTCAAATGGTCAAAACGTTAATATTGCGCAAGTTGCCTTAGCAACCTTCACCAACGAACAGGGTTTAAACCTTGCGAGCAACGGAGCTTATGTACAGACGAACACCTCGGGCACACCTACCATCTCGGCGCCAAATGCCGGCTCCGCCGGGAGTATGCAATCGAACGCGTTGGAAGACTCCAATGTAGATACCACGAGTCAACTCGTGGACCTGGTCGTACTTCAGCGCTCCTACCAGGCTGATGCAAAAGCTTTGCAAACCCAGGACTCTATTTTAGGGACCCTGGACAACATCGTGACGCAGTAAGCCCGTGAGCAAGAAGCTGATCATTGTTGTCATGGCGGGGGTTTTGGTCATCGGCGGAGGAATTGCCGGCGCCTTGGCCTTCGGCCTGTTTGGCTCGCATCATAAGTCGAGCGGCGTACGTTCACCAAAGCCTTCGCCACCGCCCAAGCTCGCTTACGTGCAAGTGAAAGAACTCACGCTGCGTTTGGCCGATACCGACACGGAGCACTACCTCAAGATTTCGCCGGTGGTCGCGGTCCCGTTGATCGATCAGGACGCGGTCACGGAGAAACTGGCGATCGTGCGCGATCGCATCGTCAGCGTCGCTAGTGCGCGAACCTCCGCGGATCTGCTCAAGCCCGAGGGTCAGGTCAAACTCAAGCAAGATCTTATGGCGGCTTTGAAGAAGGATTTTCCTGACAGCCTGACGGATATCTATCTGTCTGACTATTTGGTCGAATGAAGTATAGCAAAGTCATACTCACAGGCACGGCCGCCCTGGGCGCGGTGCTGAGCCTGAGTGCGCACGCGTGGGCGCTGGATCTGGCGATTGAGACCGGCCAGCGCGGGGCCGAGCCGCTTGAGCTGGCCGGCATTTTGACGCTGCTCTCGCTGGCCCCGGCATTGCTCATCATGCTGACCTCGTTCACTCGAATCGTGATTGTGTTGTCGCTGCTGCGTCAGGCGCTCGGACTGCAACAGACCCCACCTAATATCGTGATCAACGGGTTGGCGCTGTTTCTCACGATACTGGTGATGGCGCCTACATGGACGAAGATCGAGGACTCCGCGGTGGATCCGTACATGGCCGGCAAGCTTGCCCCCAAGGACGCTTTGGCGCTCGCGCAGCAGCCGTTGCGGGACTTCATGCTCCGTCAAACCCGCGTCGAGGACCTCGAGATGGCCCGCAACCTGCTCGCCAAGGGCAATGTCAACTGGCCGGCCGGCGGTCTTGCGGAAGTCCCGTTCTACGCCTTGGTGCCGGCTTTCGTGTCGAGCGAGTTGACCTCCGCCTTTCGCGTCGGGTTTTTGATATTTTTGCCCTTTCTGGTGATCGACCTGGTGGTATCCGCGGTTTTGATGGCGCTAGGCATGTTCATGCTGCCGCCGTCAGTGATCACGATTCCATTGAAGCTTTTGATTTTTGTGCTGGCGTCCGGGTGGCCGCTCCTGTTGGGAAATCTCGGCGCGAGCTTTACGTGAGTAACTGCGAGAGGTACGGCGGATTGAACACAGCAGTCGCAGCGGACCTGTTCCGCGGGGCATTGTGGACCGCGGTCGAAGTCGGGGGACCTCTACTCGGCATCATGACGGCGGTCGCCGTGGTGTTCGGCATTCTGCAGGCAGCAACCCAGGTGCAGGACGCGAGCGTCTCTTTCACGCCGAAGGTCGCAGCCGCGGTCGGCGCGGTGTGGTTCGGATCGACCTGGATGGTTTCGATGCTCGACGGCTTTATGCACAAGGCGCTGACTGCGATCCCGTGGATAGTACAGCGATGAATCTGACTATCGGTAACGACCTCGCCTTGGCCTTCAGCCTGCTTTTCGCACGTGCCGGTAGCGTGATGATGGCGCTGCCGAGCCTGCTCGGTGTCGCCCTGCCGGTGCGGATTCGCCTGTTGCTTGCGGGCGTGATGGCCCTCGGGTTGATGCCACTCGCTTCAGTAGCGCAGCCGGGCGCATCGGGCGTGCTGCCTATCACGATTTTGGTTGTCCGTGAGTTGGGCGTGGGAGTGGCGCTTTCGTTTGCCGCGGCGATCGTGGTGGGTGCGGTTATGACCGCGGGTAGCGTGATTGGTGGCAGCATGGATCTCAATACGGGTGCCATTTTGCGGGCGGATATCGAGTCCCCGAATGTGCTTGGCGACGCCTTCGGAGTACTCGCGGGATTGCTCTTCTTCGTTGGTGGGTTCCATCGGATGTTGCTCGTAGCGCTGGCTAACAGCCTCACCGTGGCGCCGTTGGGAACGCTGTCACTCCCCGAGCCCGCGCTGTTGCTACGGGTCGGTGGTCGGATGTTTGCGCTTGGCCTGGCGCTGAGTTTGCCGTTGTTGGTGCCGCTTTTCGTTCTGTCGCTCGCAAAAGGTGTGATCGCGCGCCTTGCTCCTCAAGTGAACATATTGATTGCCGCGCCGGCGGCCGTGGTGACGGCCGGTCTGGTGTTGCTTGCGCTCGACGTGTCGGGACTGAGCGCAGGCATTATGCGCGCATGGACGAGTGTGATGTCGCAGTCACTGGAGTGGTTCAATGGCTGATCGCGACGAGAAGAGTTTTCCCGCACTGCCGCAAAAGCGGCAGCGCGCGCGCGCGGAGGGCCATATCGCGCGTTCGCGCGACCTTACCGCGGCCGTCTCATTCCTTGCGGGCACGATCTTTTTCGCTGGCGCGACGGTGCTGCCGTCTGATTTCGTGGTCGGAGCGTTTCGCGAGGCAATTGCCCAGACCGCCGCGCGCGATTTGACGACGGCAGTGGGGCGAACGTTCGCGTGGCCGCTCTATGTTACTTTCGGCGCGCTCCTGGTGTTGTCGGCCGCGGCGGTCGCGGGGGCGATTGCCCAAGGGGGCTTCGTCTTTACGCTTGCGCGAGTTGCTCCTGACCTCAGCCGGCTCAATCCGCTTAGTTACTTCGGCCGGATCTTTTCGGGGCCCGGGTTGGCCGAGCTCGGCAAAGCCGGACTTAAAATCGTACTGGTTGGATTGGTCGCGTGGAGCGTCGCGAACTGGGGATTGCTGCTGGCGGCCGGGGCACACGATATCGCCGAAGGGCTGGCCGCGTTGGCGGCGGTAAGCCGCCGGATGCTTGGTCTGTGTGCCGCGATCGCCCTGGTTGCCGCCGTCGCTGATTACGCGGTCAAGCGCTACGAGCATGAAAGCGAACTGCGGATGACGCGTCAGGAGTTTTTCGATCAGCTCAAACAGGACGAAGGCAATCCGCAAGTCAAGCGGGCTATCCGCCGGCTGCGTAAAAAGAATTTCAAGCGGATACGTGGAATCCATCAAGCCGCGACGGCAACGGTCGTACTGACGAACCCCACGCACTACGCCGTCGCATTGCGGTACCGCCGCGGGTTTGATGTGGCTCCGCTGGTGGTTGCGAAGGGGGCGGGCGAGAACGCGCTGCGCATTATCTCGATCGCGCGCGTGGCCGCCGTCCCCGTACGCGAGAACAAGCCCTTGGCGCGTGCGTTGTTCAAGGTGGTCGAGGTCGGGGAGCACATACCACGTCAGTTCTACCGCGCGATCGCCGAGGTGCTCGCGACCATCATGCGCGCCGAAGCGGACCGGAAACACGAAATAGGAGTCGCTTGATGGCTAACAGCGCGAATCGCCCGCGATTCATCAGTGTGTCGGAGCTGGCTTTGCCGGCCACGGCGATGATCGTGCTCGCGGGTATGGTCGCACCGATTGGCGCGACGATTCTCGACGTTATGCTTTCGATGTCGCTCGCATTGTCGATAGTCATATTGGTTGTCTCGGCCTCCAATCGCAGCGCGCTCGATTTTTCCGCTTTTCCGACGGTCTTGCTGGTTGCCACGCTGTTGCGGCTTTCGCTTAACGTCGCGTCGACGCGCCTTATCCTGCTGCACGGTGACCTCGGCGCAGGCGCGGCGGGTGTCGTGATCGAGGCCTTTGGCCGGGTGATTGTCGGTGACAACTACGCGGTCGGCATGGTGGTGTTCCTCGTTCTGGCGATTATCAATTTCGCGGTCGTCACCAAGGGCGCCAGCCGGGTTGCGGAAGTAGCCGCCCGCTTCACGCTGGACGCGATGCCCGGGAAGCAGATGGCGATCGACGCGGATATGAACTCAGGCAGTATTGGCGAGGAAGAGGCGCGGCGGCGGCGGCGGGATCTGACGCGCGAGGCCGATTTTTACGCCGCAATGGACGGTATCGGCAAGTTTGTGCGCGGCGATGCGGTGGCTGCGATGATGATCATGGCGATCAATCTGATCGCCGGGTTATTTGTTGGCGTCGTCGGTCATGGTCTGTCGGTCGGCGACGCGCTTCATACCTACACGATTCTCACGATTGGTGACGGGTTGGCCGCGCAAGTGCCGGCGTTGCTGACCTCGACCGCGGCGGGCCTGATCGTTTCGCGGACCTCCAGCGAGCTCGACCTGCCGAGCACCATCGGCAAGGAAATGATGCGCAACCCGGGGGTGCTGTTCGGCGCCGGTGGGTTACTCGGTCTAATCGGACTGCTGCCAGGGCTGCCTCATATTCCATTCCTTACCTTGGCGCTGGCTTTGGGAGCCCTCGGTCTTCGCGCGCGAAGGCAGGCCGAGGAGGCCGTGGCGGAGGCCAGTATCGCCAAGCCGAAGCCCGTGGACGGAATGCCCACTCCGTGGCCGGAAATTCTGCGGATCGAGCTTGGCGCGGCGTTGGTTCCCTTCGTCAATGAGCCGTGGAAGCTCGCCGAGAAAATCCAGGCACTGCGCCCCAAGCTGCGCGAGGAGCTGGGCGTTACGCTGCCGGCGGTGCGGATCGTCGACAATCTGGCGCTCGACCAGAATGCCTATCGTATTCTGCTGCGGGGCACTGAGGTGGCGCGGGGCCTGGTGCGCCCAACGATGAGTCTGGCTATTCCGGGGATCAAAGGGCCGAGTGCGATCGTCAAAGGAATCGAAACGAGCGAACCCGCCTTTGGCATGCCGGCGCTATGGGTTGGCGGCGAGCAGGTTACGAATGCGCGGTTGAATGGCTACACCGTGGTTGATGCGCTCACCGCTCTGGTGACCCATCTGGCAGAAGTTCTTCGTGCGAGCGCGGCCGAAATCCTGACTCGCAAGGACGTCGAAGGGATGCTCGAGCAGGCGCAAAAGGTGGTCCCGCGCATCGTGGAAGAGCTTTCAGGCGTGGGAATCCATCTGGGTTCGGTGTTCCGGATTCTACAAATGCTTCTTGCGCAGCGCATCTCGGTACGTGATTTGCCTGTGATCCTTGAGGCGCTTGCGGCCGAAGGCGCCGCGACCAAAGATCCCGCCGAACTCGCGGAGCGGATTCGCCCACTTATCGGCCGCGCCATTTGTGAGCCGTTGCGCCGGTCTGACGGCGCGCTCCCGGTGCTGGTGGTCGACCCGTCAGTCGAGGAGCCATTCTTTACCGCGGCCAGCCAGGAGCACCAGAATGTTACCGATCCATCGGCGGTCCGCAACATCGTCGAGTCGATCCGCAAAGCGACCATCGAAGCCGCGACCAAGATGATGGATACGCCGGCGATCGTCGTATCGCCGCAAATTCGCCGGATGTTCGAACGCGTAGCTCGCCGCGCCTCACGCCATATCGTCGTGCTCGGCTCGGCCGATATCCCCGCCGGCGTTGAACCGACCATCGTGGGCAGGATTTCGTAACTGCGAGATCGGATGAAGACGTACCCGCAACCGCCGCAAACTGTTGGACCCGCGCTACTCGACGAGCGGGAGGTCGCAGCCCTGGTTGAGCAATACATTCCGCTGGTCCTTCACCAGGTCGATCGTGCGTGGCTATCACCGCGAATTGGCTTGTCCCGCGACGATTTGGTCTCGGCCGGATGCTACGGACTGCTGCTCGCGGCTCGCCGGTTCGATCCTGCCAGAGGCATTGGCTTCGGCGTCTTCGCGCGCTCGCACGTGCATGGTGCGGTGATGCGCGAGATCAATCTGGCGATGAAGGCGGCGGGCCTTGGCGCGGATGACACCTTCGTTGGCAAGGATGATATCGAGCCCGATTCGCTGCCGGATGAGGGGGCTGATCTCGCGGTCGACAGTGCTGAGACAGCACAGGTGCGCGAACTGATTGAGTACGAGCTTACTGAGCGTGAGCGCTTGATAGTTACGCTTTACTACTACGAAGAACTGACTCTGGCTGAAATGGCGGCCGCACTCGACGAGTCTGAGAGTACGGTTTCGCGCGCGCTAAAGGGTGCGGTTGCGCGGCTGCGCAGCGCCATCAGGGAAAGCAAGGAGGGATGAAATGAACGGACTTTATCTGGCAGCATCGGGAGCTGCGAGCATGCTCGGAGGACTCTCCTCGGTCGCGGATAATCTCGCCAACCTGAGCACTCCTGGATTCCGCCGTATGCTCAATGAAGTCGAGTCGGTTACGGGCGGCGGTACTCCGTACCAATACGCTTTGGGCAGTCAGACCCCGGTAATCGATACTTCGCAGGGCCCATTGCGGGCGACCAACAACCCGATGGATATCGCGATCACCGGCTCGGCCTTTATGGTCGTGCAAACACCCAACGGCGATTTCTACACTCGCAATGGCACCCTCGCAGTGAGTCCTGACGGCACATTGACCGCGGCTGGCTATCCCGTTCTCAATCCCACGGGAGGAACGATCCAGATCAAAGAACCCGGGACTCTGGTGGTCGGCGGTGACGGCTCGGTCAGCCTTAACGGCACGCCGGTCGGACAAATCGCAATGGTGGAGTCCGCGGGTACGCAGATGGCTCCACTCGGCGCCAGCCTCTATCGCACGGCAAATGGCGAAACGCTTCCGCCCGCGACCTCGAGCCAGATCCATCAGGGCTTTCTCGAAGGTTCGACCGGGAACGAGATCACGGAGGTCACGTCGATGCTCGGCATGATGCGCAGTTACGAGTCCTCGATGAAGGCCGTCCATGAAATTGACAGCAGTCAGGGTCAGGCGATTCAAGCCTTCACGCTGAACGCCTAAGGGGGGAACTTACGCAATGCTTCAAGCTATGTCCACCGCGGCGTCCGGGATGCAGGCGCAGGAGACGCAGATCGAGGTCATCTCGAATAATCTCGCCAACGCTTCTACGCCCGGCTTCAAGGTGTCCCGCGCGGCATTCCAGGATCTGATCTACGTCAACGAGCGGCAGGCCGGAACGCAGTCGTCGCAGACCAGTTTCGTTCCGACCGGGGAGTCCGTAGGACTCGGAGCTCGCACGGCGGCGGTCGATCAGGTCTTTACCGAGGGCGAACTGGACAACACCGGCAATCCGACGGACGTCGCGATTCAGGGGAACGGCTTTTTCCAGGTATCGATGCCCGACGGATCGATTGCGTACACGCGTGACGGAAGCTTCCGGCTCGACCAAAACGGCCGGCTGGTCACGCTTGACGGCTACCCCGTCCTGCCCGGAATCAATGTCCCGCAAGGGGCCAACAATTTAACTATCGGCGCGGATGGGACAGTCTCGGTGCAGGTTGGTAACCAGACCCTGCCCACTCAGGTGGGCCAGCTTCAGATAATCAACTTTCTGAATCCTTCTGGACTGCAGGCAATGGGTCAAAATCTCTACAAAGTGACGCAGGCCTCTGGAACACCCCAGACCGGAATCGGCGGACAAAACGGTTTCGGCTCCGTAGCACAGGGATTTCTCGAAATGTCCAACGAAAGCACGGTCCAGGAATTGGTGGGTCTCATCTCGGCGCAGCGCGCATATGAGGCGGGTTCCAAGGCCGTGCAGGTGGCGGATCAGATGCAGAGCATAGCCAATGGCCTCATCCAAGGTTAGTTTTGCCCTCGCTGCGACGGCTGTCGTATGGTTGGCTGCCCAATCGAACGTCGGCGCCGCGAATGCGGCCTCTGCGGCCCCGCCTTCCGCGTCAGCATCGTCGAACGCCGCCGATGTGGCGGATTTGACCGCTGAAATCCAGGCACAGGTGTCTTCGATGGTTCCTGATGGGATGCGCGTCGATCACGTGATGCTCGGTTGCAACCCCCCTCCGCACGCCAGCCTGAAGACCGTAGCGCCGGGATTTCCGCGCGTGACGTCGCGCGCCTTCATGGTCGAACTGCAGCAAGGGGACCACGCTGCGTATTGCTCAGTTACTATGGACGCGAGTCGGCAGGTGTTGACCGCGATTCAAGATATCCAGTCCGGCGCGGCGGTCAGTGAGGCGGACTTTCGACCGGAATGGGTGGATGCGTTCGGTGGCGCGCCTGGGGCTCTCCTGACGTTTCCCGCGGGTGGTCCATATGTCAGCGCGATCGCAATTCGCACGGGTCAAGTTCTGTACCAAAGCTCCCTGACCCGCCCTCTTGCGGTACGGCCAGGCGAACTGGTGACGGTGCTGGTGAAGAATGGCCCGGTAAACCTGCATGCGCAGCTTCTGGCGCAATCGCAGGCGTCGATCGGTGACACTATTACCGTCATCAATCCGTCCACCGAGACTCCCGTGATGGTGACCCTTACCGGTCCTCAGAGTGCGGAGCTGGTCTTGCCATGAGAAGCGGAATTCTGATCGCAATCTTACTTGCGAGCCTGGCGAGCACCATTGCCGGATGCGCCGCGCTGCCCTTTCTGCCGCTGATCGCGGAGGTTCCGAAAATGATGGCGCCCAACGGGCTTCAATCGAGCCCGAAGCCGAGTGCCGAAGCGACTCCTCTTAAGTCCGATCCGGTTATCCAGGCAGCAATCTCCACAGCGCCAGCAGGCGACGCGGGTGTAATGATTCCGCAGACCGACCGCGTTGCGTTTCAGCCTGATGCCGAAGGAAGTATTCCCTTGCGGGTTGCGGCCGCCGACCTGGTCTCGGATGTCAAGGCGCGTTCGGTTGGTGATGTCGTCACGGTCAATGTAGTGGAGGCGATCAGTTCGGAGGCCAAGGCTGGTACCAGTGTTGGAAACCAAAGAGCTATCAGCGGGGCTCTGCCGAATTTCTTCGGAATCGCCGAATCCTTGGCGAAACACAATCCGTCCGTCAACCTGAACAACTTGGTCAACGCCTCAAGTTCCAACGCAACGACGGGCACGGGAGACATGACGGCCGACGACACGTTCACTGCCACCGTCAGCACGATCGTCGTTGCGGTGAACCCAACGGGAACGCTCTCGATCAAGGGTGATCGTCAGGTGCGGGTCAACGGCGAAAACGACACGATACATTTGAGCGGGGTCGTGCGCCCGGAGGATCTCGATTCCAACAATCAGATCTCTTCCGCCGAGGTCGCTGATCTCGTGGTGAGCATGGCGGGCCAAGGGTAAATTCGCGACAAACAGGGCGACGGTATCGGTACCCGAATGTTCGATTGGCTATGGTTATTCTAAGACACACTGTCCGACTAATGGCGACTATATTGGTGATGGCGGCGCTGGCCAGTCTCGCTCACGCGGAATCTCCCGTGCGAGGTGCGGACGACGACACGCTTGATGAGACGCAGGGCCAAGCCCCACCCAATTCGGTGTTGTTGCCGCCGCCGAGCGACCATCCCAAACAGATCACGCCCGCGGGCGGGATCCTCGGCTACCAGCGTGGTACTGCCGGCGACACTATCCCGCTTTCCACGCTGGCTCATCTGCGCGGTGTGCGAGTGAACCATCTGGTTGGTCATGGTCTGGTGGTTGGCCTGCAAAGCACTGGTGATTCACAGCAGACCCTGTTTAGCATCCAGTTCCTGCTCAACACGCTGCGCCGTGAGGATATCACTATTCCGTCGAGCCTCAATCCGCAGAATATTCAGACGCGTAACCTCGCGGCCGCGGTCGTGACTGTGGATCTGCCGCCCTTCGCGCGAGTGGGCTCGAGGATCGACGCGCTGGTTTCCTCGCTCGGCGATGCGCGTTCCTTGCAAGGCGGCACGTTGATGATGACGCCGCTGCGCGGCGCGGATGGCGCCGTGTACGCGCTCGCGCAAGGTCCGCTCACTATCGAAGGCTACTTCGCCGCGGCGGCGGGTGGATCGTCGGAACGGAAGAACTTTCAGACCGCCGGTCAGATTCCAGGTGGTGCGACGGTTGAGCGCGAGGTGAGCGAACACTTCGGCGAGGACCACGAGCTAGAGGTCGATCTAAACGATCCGGACGCCACGGTTGCAATGCGCGCGGCGGAAACTATCCGCCGGCGTTATTTGGAGGCAGAGGTCACCGTGTACGATCCCGGCACTATCAAGGTCAAGTTGCCGGAGGGTGTCTCGCCTGTGCGGTTTGATGCGTCGCTGGATGAAATGCGAATCGCGACCGACGATTCCGATCGGGTGGTTATGGACGAACGCACCGGCACAATCGTGGTCGGTGGCGCGGTGACAGTCGGCAAGGCGGCGGTTAGCCACGGCAGTTTGACAATCACGATCGAACCGACGCTGACGGTCTCGCAGCCGACCCCGTTCAGTAAGGGCGGAAAGACGGCTTCGCTCAAGTCGGCCAAGATCACCGCCGACCAGGAAAAGGGCGCGTTCTTTCTGGTGCCTCAGAATGCGAGCGTCGAGCAGATAACGGAAACGCTCAATGCGGTTGGTACCAAGCCGGGCGATACGATCGCGATATTCGAGGGACTTCGCGCTGCCGGTGCGCTGCACGGCGAGTTAATAATTCGTTAGCTGAAGGAAACTTACGCTCAGGCGTCCAGCTCATAGAAAAAGCAATAGGGGGTTCGAATGTCAGTCTCAATTCCAGGGATTTTCACCCAATCCGCATTCGGCGGAGGCAAGACTCAACCGACCAAGCAAAAGGTTGCCGCCGCAGGGTTTTGTGAAATCTTTACGTCGATGCTCGCCAAGCAGATGCGTGAATCGATGGTGGGCCAGGATAGCGGTCCGATGGGCATCGGTGGTGGCACCACGGGCGACATCTATGGTTCGTTTCTCGATCAGGCGATGGGCAAAGCGCTCGCAGGTTCCAAATCGATGAGCCAGCTCAAAATGATGATCGAGCGGGAAGTTGGCGGTCCGCGCCAGGGCACCGGATCGCAGCGCAAGCTGCCGGGGTCAAGTACAGCCACGCTGGCGTATAATGCATACCCCTCACAGGAAGCGTTGCTTGCTGGCTCCAGTTCGCTCGGTGCGGCGTCACCTTCTTATACAGGTGTATCCGCAATAAGCGACGCGAATGGTCCGCTTCTTCAGCCGCCCTCGTCAACCGGGTCGGCACCCAATTTGCTGCCTCCGACCCCAGAGGGATAGGGGCGATGGCTAATTCCATTCAGGGTATCTGCGGTAGTAACTCGCCCGCCGATCAAGTCCAGACCGCCGCGGCGAGTGTCAAGCCGATCGCGGAGGGAGCATCTCAGGCCGGTTTGGACGGGAGTGGGTCGCGACCGGTTAGCGACGCGACGGATTTGTCGACCCTCGGCAATTTTATCAAGTCGACGACCGTGGCAGCCAGTTCGCGAAGCTCATTTCGGCCGGAACTGGTTGCGTCGTTGAAGTCCCAGATAGCGGCGGGCGATTATCATCCCGATCCCAGTGCGGTCGCCGCGCGAGTGGCGGCGGCCATCAGAGCGTAGGCTTGTACAATGACGATTTCAGCTGAACAGGTTCGAAAACTAGTTGGTTCTCTCGGTACGACGGAGAGCCTGGGGCGGGTCAGGTCCGAAATCACCAGCTTGAATGCCAGCCTCGCGGATCCGCGGAACCGTGTCTCGCGCGTCGAGCTCCACGATCTAGCGGGTGCGTTGAATTCGCTCGCTCGCGGAATCTTCGAAATGGAGAGTGCGCTGAACGGGTTGCTAGCGAAAATGAGAGTGAGAAGTGTCGACTATGTCTGTTAATATCTCTGCGATCGGCATTAGTGGAATCTATGCGGCTGAGGCGCAGATCGCCGCCGCGGAATCCAACATTACGAATGCATCGAACCCGAATTATTCGGCCGAGTCCGTCAATCTCCAGGCGAGTGCCGGTAACGGAGGTCTGGCTGATGGAGTTGAGGTTCTTGGAACCGTAAACGCGCAGGCACCCTATCTGAGCTCGGAGATCAATAGCACTCAGGCTACTGACAGTTACAACCAGGCCTTGTCGCAAGCGACCACGGCGGCGCAGCAGATCCTGGCGCCTTCATCGGGCGACGATTTGTCCAGCGCGATCCAAGGCATGTTCGACGCGTTCACGAACTTGTCGGCCTCCCCTTCGGATTCCACGGTTGGCTCGGCGGCGATTGCGGCGCTCGATCAGTTCGCCCAAATCGATCAAAACATGTCGTCGAATCTGGCGAGCATCGCGAGCGGCCAATATTCCCAAGTGAGCAGTCTGGTTGCAGAGGTCAACCAGGCGAGCTCGCAGGTCGCCCAGCTCAATCAGCAAATAACCGCGTTACAGGCCGGGGGCCAAAGTCGCGCGGCACTCCTGGATCAACGCAACGCCTTGGTCAATCAACTCGCGAGCCTGGTGGGCGCGACTAGTGACGCGCAAGGTGACGTAAACATGGGCGGCGTACCCCTGGTTTCCGGAGCCTCCGCCTTGACTCTTTCAACGGTTGGCTCCGGCGACTCCCTGGGTCTTCAGGTCAACCTCCTGAATGGCATTCTTCCGATCAACGTCAGTCAGCTCGGTGGGACCGTCGGCGGCGTATTGGCAGGCGCGGCCAGCGTCGTTCAATTGCAGTCGCAGGTTAACGGGATAGCGAACTCGCTAGCGACCGCGCTGAACACCCAAGCCGCCAGCGGCTACGGTCTCGACGGCTCAACCGGAACCGCATTATTTACGGTGTCAGGCACCGGTGGACCTATCGCGATTAACCCATCGTTGACTGAGGAAAACCTTGGAGCTGCCTCGACAGCGTCGGGCGTTCCGGGCGATGGTTCCAACGCGACCGCGCTGGCGGGGTTGGCGAACAACCAAAGTCTCTTCGCGTCGTTTCCCAACAGCACGCCAATTCAGGCGTTCTCTAGTCTTACCGCAAGCTTTGGAACGACGGTTCAAAGCGCGAGCGACGACCAGCAACAGGCGGCTGCATCAGTACAATCCCTTACGCAGCTCCAAAGCTCGATAACCGGTGTTTCCTTGAATCAGCAACTGACCAATCTGGTTGAGTATCAAAACGTGCTCGAGGCGTGTGGTCAAGCGGTTCAGGCGGCGAACAATATCACGACTTATCTGATACAGAACCTGAACTAACGCGGGAGATTGACCAATGACGATAGCAGACCTTTCGCTTTTCAGCTCACTCGGATCTTCGCTCGATAGCACGGAAAGCAATCTCCAGCAGATCGAGATAGACCTCGCGACCGGAAAGGATGTCAATCAGCCCTCCGACAATCCAACCGCGTACGCCGGCGCGCAGGTCCTGAACGCGGAACAGTCGGCAATCTCTAATGATCTGCTGCTGGGACAGCAGACCCAGTCGCAACTCAATACGGCGTCGAGCGCGCTGTCGAATGTTAGTGATGCGATCAACTCCGCGCTTTCCATTGCGACGGAAGGTTCAAACGGCATTCTCAGTAGCTCCGCGATGCAGGCGCTAGGCTCGCAAGTTCAATCGATCCAGGAGGAGGTGATCGGCGCGGCGAATTCCCAGTACGGGGGGGTCTACCTCTTCGGGGGCGACCAGGTACAAACACCCCCTACAGCGCGGCGGGGGCCTATTCAGGGTCCGGCGCGACCAACTCTGTCACTTTTAGCGACGGCACTGCAGTGCAGACAAACGTGGACGGGCTCGCCGTGTTCGGCGACAACTCGACTGGACTTATTGCGACGTTAGGCGCGCTCGCCAGCGCGCTCAACAGTGGTAACCAGTCAGCGGTCGCGGCGGCTTTGACGCAGTTGCAGGCCGCGCTAGCGACGGTGTCGATCGCACAGGGCAGCCTCGGCGCAAATCTCACGGCCGCGAACAGCGTTGTTAACAATGCCCCCGGTCAAGGCACGACGCTCCAGGCGTCCCTGCAGAATCTGGTAGGGACGGATGTGGCGCAAGCCGCGGCGCAGGAGCAGGAGGGACTCCTCCAGCAGCAGGCACTCGTGTCGCTTGGATCCGAATTGGGAAAGATTCCGCTTATCAATATCCTCGCGTAGTCGAAAGTCTTAATGCGAGGTATCAAGAAGGGGCCCGGATCAATCGCCAGACGCCCGTTGCGAAGCAATTTACGAAGGATGCAATGAATCGGCTCTGCCGGGCGTTAGTTAGTAGCCGCACCTATTATCCACCGTGCTTCCTGTAGCTCCAAAGATCGCATGAAACCTTCACCGCTTGCCTTGAATGCGTCCAGAGCCGAAGGCGCGGCCTTCTCCGCTGATACCGAGCCACTTTCTCAGCCTGGAATCGCGTCGAACAGCAAGGCGGCGTCACATCATTTCGACCGCGGCAACGCCATGTTGGCGCGCGGCAAACTGAATGAGGCGGAACGATGCTATCGACGGGCCTTGGTGGTCGCTCCGCAAGCGGTGGAGATCTGGTCAAATCTCGGATGTGCGTTGTGGCGCAGCGGAAAGCTCGCCGACGCGGAGTCCTGTCTCACCCATGCCGTGAGTCTACGTCCGACGTTCGCGGAGGCGCAGAACAATCTGGCCGGCGTGCTCGAGGCGCAAGGTCGTCTGGAGGAGGCGCTGACGCGTTACCGAGGCGCGCTTGTGCTCAAGCCTGACTACGCCCACGCCCATTGCAATTTGGGTGGCGTGTTGCATCGGCTCGGTCGCTTTAATGAGGCGATGGTCGAATTTGCGCGAGCCGTGAAGTTGCAGCCCTCCCTTGCCGACGCATGGTCGAACCTCGGTTCCACGATGTTGGCGATCGGCAATATCGCCGACGCCGAGAACTATCTGCGGTGCGCGGTCGAGATCAGCCCCGGTCATCGAGCGGCCCTGACAAGTCTGGCCGACGTTCTGCGGATGCAGGGTAAGTTCGATGAGGCCATCGCAACCTACCGCAAAGCGATCCCTATCGATAAGAATAATTCCGCCGCGAAGGTGAAGCTGGCGCTCGCGCAGGAGGTCATTTTCGACACGCGGGAGAAGGCGCTTCGCAGGCGCGCGGAAGTAATCGATACGCTGGCCGAGCTCTCCCGCGAGGGACTACAACTTACCGATCCCGCGCGCGAAGTAGGTATGACGAACTTCTACTTCGCTTACCAGGGCATGGACGATGTCGATCTACAGACCAAGATTGCGCAGTTTTACCTGCGCGCGTGCCCCAAGCTGGGCTGGACTGCTCCCCATTGCACCTCGTCGAGCGGGGCGCAGAAAGATCGGTTGCGGCTCGGAATCGTCTCGACCTGCCTCTTCGACCACACGATTGGAAAATTCTACCAAGGCTTAATTCAGAAGATTTCGCGCGACCGATTCGAGGTGGTGGTCTTGAGACCGCCTCACAACGACGACAAGGTTGCGGAGGCGATTGGTCGTGACGCCGATAGCGCGGTTGAGCTCCCGCATGACCTCTATCCCGCGCGTGAGCGAATTGCCAGCCAGCAGCTCGACATACTTTTCTACCCTGACATCGGGATGGCCCCGCTGACCTATTTTCTGGCGTTTGCGCGGCTTGCGCCGGTGCAATGCGTTAGCTGGGGGCATCCGGTGACAACCGGTATTCCTGCGATGGATTACTTCATCTCGGCGAAGGGTCTCGAAGCGGCCGAGGCGCAAGAGCACTATTCGGAACACTTAGTGATGCTGCAGCGGTTGCCGACGTTTTATTCACGCCCGCGTCATTCCGCGGCCGCGTTCACCCGAGCCGAGTTCGGCTTCGATGACGACGCCACGTTGTATCTGTGCCCGCAGAGCCTATTCAAGCTGCATCCTGACTTCGACCTCGTAATAGCTACTTTGCTGAGGCGCGATCCGAGTTCCCGGCTGCTTCTGATTTCCGGTTTGCATCGTCATTGGGACCGGCTGCTCGGCGCCCGGATCGCGAAAGGGTTTCCCGACGTGGCCGAGAGGGTGGCATTTGTTCCGCGCATTCGAGGGGCGGAATTCTTTCGGCTGCTGAGCATGGCCGACGTTATTCTGGATCCACCATACTTTGGTGGCGGCAATACCAGCTATGAAGCCTTCGCGATGGGACTGCCGATTGTGACGTGGCCGGGGCCTTTTATGCGTGGACGTGTTACGGACGGTTGTTATCGGCAGATGGGATATACGGGACTGGCAGCCGACAGCCTCGATTCCTACGTCGAGCTCGCTTTGCGGCTGGGCAATGATCGCGCGTGGCGGACACGGGTGAAGGGCGAAATCGCGGAGTGCGCCGCGGTGTTATATGAAGATGCGAGTGCGGTGACGGAGCTTGAAGATTTTCTGCGGGCAGCCTGGGAGGCTCATCGGCGAGGCGAACGTATCGCGGATTGGGGGACGTGATGAGCAACTCGACGATAAGGGACGACATTCGCCAGGCGGTCTGTCCGGCGTGCGGTTTTCAAGTGGCGGCGAGTTTCTTTAGCGGCGGCGCACAGCCGCTAGCAACCCTCGGATGGCCATGCAGTTCGGATGCGGCATGCGCTATGCAGCGGCTACCGGTGGACTTTGTGCGCTGTGTGGAGTGCGGGCACATTTATAATGCCGCCTTCGACTATGCGCAGGTTCCTTACAACGCCAAGCCGAACCTGATGTTCAATCGCGGGATTCTCTGGTCGCGCTTTCTGGAAACTATGATTGGCCAGATGTTGCGTCAGTTGCCGGCCGAACCGGTGATCGTTGAGATCGGCCATGGCGACGGTAGCTTGTTGCAGGCCTTCGCCGCGCGCTGTCCGGGGGGGCGTTTTGTCGGCTTTGATCCGCATGGCGCTACTTTTGCCCGCGGTGCGCTCGAGCTCCGGGCGGCGCTCTTCGAACCGGAGCGGCATCTGGCGGAACTTAAGCCGGACCTCGTGATCAGCCGCCACGTGCTGGAACATTTGAATAGCCCGCTGGCGTTTCTTCAATGCATTGCGTTTGCGGCGGCCCGTCTCGGACGGGAGCAGCTAGCCTACTTCGAAGTCCCATGCGTCGACCGGGCGCTGGCGACCCGGCGCACGGTCGACTTTTACTACGAGCATAATTCGCAGTTCAGTACCCAATCGTTCCGCAAGATGCTCTCGCGCTGCGACGCCATGCTCAACTCGGTGGGCTATGGCTATGGCGGAGAAGTGATTTACGCGTATGTGTCGCTCGGCAGGCAGCGGCGGCGCCTGGCGATCGCGGACGAGGCACGCGAGTTCTTGGAGGGGAGCAGGGCGGGATTGGATCATGTCCGCGAGCAACTGGATGAACTGATCGACTCCGGAGCGCCCGTTGCAATCTGGGGTGGCACCGGAAAATCGGCGGCGTTTATCAATCGCTATGGCCTGGACCGCGTGAGGTTTCCGATCGTGGTCGACTCGGATGAGGCGAAGGTGGGTACATTTGTGCCGGGAACCGGGCAGGAAATACGTTCTCGCGATTATCTCAAACTGCAACTTCCGGCGATCATAATAATTCCGCCGCAGTGGCGCGTACTCGATATCGTACTCGAGATGGAGCGCGCCGGAATTCGCTTTGCTCAGGTATTAATCGAGCACGACGGTGCGCTGATCGACTACTTCCGCGATACGCATCCATACGAACTGCGCGGCACTGAGGGCGGGTCGGCTTCCGCTGTTGCGCATGCGATCGCGGTAAAGGCCGCGGACGGCTTGAACGAAGGGCCCGCCAATCAGTGACTGTGAGGTCTCGCTACGGGCGAAGTTCTTTTTTGGTGCGGTCTGGCGGGAGGACGATTCGCGCTTGGAGCCAGTCACCCCTGCAAACCGATGAAAAGCGGCCCGCAACCCACGCAGGGTCGGACCTTGGCCTGTCCGACACTGAGCTTTGGGGCTTCGGACGCTCGCGGCAAGCGGATAAGGGGTGTTTGACCGGCTTGCGGCGCCCAGGCTCCCGTCGGGATACGTAGTGGCGTCTGGGCGCTTCAGTCGCTAGTCAGAAATGCCTGCAGCTTTTGGACAGTGCCGCGTGCGGTTTTCATGTCCATGCGTTCGCATGCTAAGGCCAAGGTGGCGCCAAATTCACTAACTTCCTTGAAACCGAAATTGGCGCCTTCGCCTTTCAATCGATGAGCCATCAGACGGACGGTTTCGAGATCACCGGCGTCCAACGCGACCATCGCAACTTTTATATCGTGCAATTTCTCGGCCACGAACGCCGGTCGCTCGTCGGAAAGCTCGGCCTGCTCGATACCATCGGCCTCGGCCTTCTTGCCCATTCCGAAAAACTTCTTGAAGCGTCCCGGTTCTTCCTTGGGTTCCTCGACAACGGGGGCCGCGGCGGGAGCAGCGAGGCCAGGGATGTGCGTGCGTACTGCCGCGAGGAGCGCGGTCGCTTTGACGGGCTTGCTCAGGCAATCCGTGGCGCCGATCGCTTTGGCCTTCGGCGCTGCCTGGGCTGGATCCATCGCCGTGAGCACGATGATCGGTTTGGGTTTGGATTTGGAGATGGCTTCGAATGCCCGAATTTTTTTCGTCGCTTCGTAGCCGTCTACTTTCGGCATGTGGATGTCCATGACGACCAGGTCGAAGCCACCGGTCTTGAATTTCTCGACGGCCTGCTCTCCGCCATCGGCTTCCTCCACCTCGGGGTTAAGCTCCTTGAGGCAGGACTTGACCATCAGGCGGCTCGAACGTGAATCATCAACGATCAGAATCTTCATCGGGCTATCCTCATTTTCTACTTTCGCTACTTCAGTCCGCCAGGCTACATCGAGGTTCCGCGGTCGTCCGCGCGCAGCTATCGTGATCTGCCTCAAAAACCGTCACGGTCAGGGGCTGAGAATGAAAGCGGAAGTGGACCTCGTTGACTATTGAGCAGCGCGGAAAGATCAGCTTGTAGTCCTTGCCTTTGACTACGGAGGGCGGGGTTAGCTCTGACGGTGAAGGGAGCAGTGGCTGCACCGCCCCGGCCGTGAGGTTGGCCAGTTCGCCCATCGCGTCGCAGAGATCGGCGTCTTCCGGCGCGTCCAACGCGAGCATCGTGCACGCAAGTTCGCGAGCGAGCGCCAATGAACTGCGGAGCGCTACCACACCTTCCCATGCGCCGGTAATCTGGATGCAGCCGGAGATAAAGCCGGAGGGCTCCGCGAGTTCTTCGCCGGCCACCTCGAGGTGGTCCGCAAATAACGTCTCCCAGATGCCTTGTGCTAACTGATAAATGTCCTCAGCGACTAGTTCAACTTGTCCCATGATCTCCTCACTTGCGAAGGCGGTGCCAACCACTGCGGTCGCCCGGCAGCCGTTCGAAACCTTCGTCGATCCCCAGAGTAGTTTCCGCATTGCCGAGCAGCATAAAGCCGTCGGGCTTTAGTTGGTCGCGGGTCGCCCGAAGTATGCGTTGTTTGGTCGCGACGTCGAAGTAGATCAGCACATTACGCAGGAAGATCAGGTCCATCGCAGGCATCGAAGGCCATGGGCGAGTCAGATTGAACTCCGAAAACTCGACCATTTTGCGGATGTCGTCACGGATGACCCATTCGATCCGTTCGCGTCGGAAATACTTTAGCAACATCGCCGCAGGCATGCCGCGGTTGATTTCGAGCTGGCTATAGGTGCCCGCGCTGGCACGGTCAATGACCTTTCGCGCGAGGTCGGTTGCCCGAATCTTGCATGTCCAGTTTTCAAGATCCGGGAAGTGTTCGCGAATGATCATGGCGGCGGTATAAGGTTCCTGACCAGTTGAACAGGCCGCGCTCCAGATGTTCAGGCTGCGTTCTTTGCTCCGCGCCGCAATCACTGAGGGCAGAATTACCGTGCGTAAACTCTCGAACGGCGAAAGATCGCGGAAAAACGAAGTCTCGTTCGTCGTCATAGCCTCGATGACGTTCCGATGCGCTTCACCGGGTGATGTCGAACGCAGGCGATCGATGAAACTTCGGACCGTGGCCAGGCCGGCACTCTCAGCGAGCGGCCGCAGGCGCGCTTCGACCAGGTACTCTTTGCCACCATCGAGAATGACGCCTGAGCTGGTACGCACAAGATCACAGACGTAGTTGAACCCTTGCTGATCGATGGTCATTGCGCTGGTCTCCCTGATTCTTGGTGGAAACTACTGCCCGCGGTGTGGCGGACCCGGCGCGTAATCAGCTGGGCAAGATCGGCTAGCGGCACTATCGCTTCCGCGAGCCCCGCATGCGCGACGGCGCCAGGCATCCCCCAGACGACCGACGACGCTTCATCCTGAACGATGATACCGCCGTTGTTGTGCCGGACGGCCTCGCATCCGCGCAGACCGTCCTGTCCCATGCCGGTCATAACGACGGCCAACGTCTTCGGACCGAAGACCGACGCCACTGAGCGGAACAGGACGTCTACCGCCGGCCGGCAGGAGTTTTCCGGGGCTTCCTGATTGAGTTCGATCGTGACTCGAGCTCCAGTTCTCTTGACCGTCATGTGGAAATCGCCGGGCGCGATCCACGCCCGGCCGGGCTCGAGCGGTTCGTCGTGGCGCGCTTCTCTAACGGGGATGCGGCTTTTGGCGGCGAGCCGGTCCGCCAGAAACTTGGTGAAGACGCGCGGCATGTGCTGGACGATCAGGACCGGCACCGGCAGGTCGGGGGTAAACAGAGGAACTAACTCGGCTAGCGCATTCGGTCCGCCCGTCGAGACACCGATCGCGATGACCTCCGCAGGTTCCGGACGATCCCGCGGGGCTGGCAGTGGTAGGGACGGGCAAGCGCTTGCCGTCGTGACCGCGGTCGGGAGACAGTGGAGCCGGATCTTGCGCACCAGTTCCGCGGTTACCGCGACCAGGCTCGCCGTCGCGCCGGCGGTGCTGGAGGGCTTCAACACATAATCAGTAGCACCCAGTTCGAGTGCGTCGAGCGTTGCCGTGGCGCCGCGCGAGCTTAGCGTGCTGAACATGAAAACCGGCAATGACTTGTAGTCGCGACGGATCGCCGCGAGGGTCTGCAGGCCGTTCATCTCCGGCATCTCGATGTCGAGAATGATCGCGTCGGGGTTTACCTGCGGGATCAGCGCCAACGCGATTTTGCCGTTGGCCGCCGGCCCCACCATCTCGAAGGGCAGGACCTCCTTCAGCGTCTGGCGCACGACCACTGAATCGTCCACGACCAAAACTCTGAGTTTTCGCTCCACCTTAGTTGCTTCCCATGCCAAACATCGCAAGCTTCTCGGCGATCATTTCCTTAGTGAACGGCTTCATGAGATATTCGTTGGCGCCGGCCTCGAGCGCGCGTCGAACATGCTCCACGTCACTCGCCGTGGTGATCATCATCAACTTGACCGGGTCCCAGGCGTGCTTACCACGCACGGCTTCCACGAACTCGATGCCGTTCATTACGGGCATATTCCAGTCGACGAGACACAGATCGACCGAGCCCGCACCTTCGAGTTGCGCGAGAGCCAATCGGCCGTCGCCCGCCTCGAGCACCTCGAAACCAAGCTCCTTGACGATGCGCCCGATGATCGATCGCATTGCTTTGGAATCATCGACGATTAAAACTCGCACCAGGAACCTCCGCTTAAAGTCCGGGGCCGAAGGTGGCGGGTCAGTCGGCTGACCCACCACCAGGCCAAAGGCCCGGTTTATGCCTAGAATTTGAACTTGACGACCAGGGTCTGCAGTTGGGCGGCCATTTCCGAAAGTGAACTTGCCGCCCGCTGCGTGTCATTCGCGCCCGCGGTGGTTTCCTGCGCGGCTTGCGCCACGCCGGAGATATTCTGCGCAATCTCCGCCGTGCCTTTGGCCGCTTCGCTGACGTTGCGGACGATTTCCTTGGTGGTCGCGGTTTGCTCCTCGACCGCGGACGCGATCGTATTCGAGAAGTCGTTGATCTGATTGATGATCCCGCTAATCTCGCCGATCGCCGTGACGGCGGCCTTTGTATCGGTTTGGATCGTGTCAATCTTTTGCCCGATTTCCTCGGTGGCACGGGCGGTTTCCTTGGCCAGCTCCTTGACCTCATTGGCTACCACGGCGAATCCTTTACCAGCCTCACCGGCGCGGGCCGCCTCGATCGTGGCGTTCAGCGCCAGTAGGTTGGTCTGCTGCGCGATCGAAGTGATGACTTTGAGGACTTTGCCAATCTCGACGCTCGACTCGCCGAGTTTGCCGATTGTCCCGCTCGCATTTTCGGCGATCGAGACAGCGCTCTTGGCGACCTGCGCGGCCTGATTCGAGCTCTTGGAAATCTCGCCGATCGACGACTGCATCTGATCGGAGCCGGTGGCGACGACGTTGACGTTCTTGGAAACTTCCTCGCTGGCGGCCGAAACCACGTTGGCTTGCGTGGCCGTTTCTTCCACATTGCTCGCCATTTGCTGGCTGACCGAGCTGAGCTCGTCGGAGGCAGAGGTCAATTTGGCCGCCGTTTGACCAATTTGACTGATACTGCCGCGGAGGTCCTTGAAGAATGTGGCGAGTCCTTCGCCCATCTGGCCGATCGCATCGGCGCCACGCACGGTCACGTCGTGCGTCAGGTCGCCCTGGGAAGCCGCCGAAACAACCGTCAGGATGCTATCGACTTTGCGCTTCAGCTCTTCGGCCGCCTGCTTGTCGCGCTCGGCAGCCTGGGCAACCTCATGTTTCATGTTGACCTGCTCGGTCACGTCGGTCGCATACTTGACGACTTTGCGCGGTTTGCCGTTGCGGTCGAGAATCGGGTTGTAGGAGGCCTGAATCCAGACTACCTTGCCACCTTTGGCGATTCGTTTGTATTCCGCCGCCTCGTACTCGCCGCGGTTGAGCTTGGCCCAGAACTCACGATAGTCCGCGGTCTGCCGGAAGGCTTCATCCACGAACATGCTGTGGTGTTTGCCCTTGATCTCGTCGAGGGTGTAGCCCATGACCTTGAGGAAGTTGGCATTGGCCTCGATGACCGTGCCGTCCATCTCGAACTCGACCACGGCCTGTGATTTGCCGATCGCGGCAAAGTTCGCCGCATTATCGTCGTTCAGTTGCTGGAGCCGGAGCTTTTCGGTGACGACCTCCCAGGTCACCATCGCGCCCTGATAATTCCTGGCCGCGTCGTAGAGGGGCGCGATCGAAAGATGGAGGGTTTCCGGCCCGAGCTGGATGTCCGCTTCACGCGGCAAATTGCCTGGATCGCCCAGAATGCGGCGCTGATGGGCGGGATTCTTGTGGAAGATATCGACCGACTTGCCGACGATCTCTTCGACCTTGCAGGGCAGCAGATGCTCGACCTTCTTCAGCGTCCTCGACGACGAGGGGTTCATATAACGGATGATGAGGTCGGTGTCCGCCCGCATGACATTGAAAGGGAGCTCTTCGAGCATACGCTCGAAGAGCACGGCGTCGACCGCATCGTCGACGTACGCATTTTCCTCCACCGCACTCAGCCGATGCCCATTGCTGGCGCCGTTGGCCCGCCCACGGACCGCCTTGGCCACCACGGGCCCCTTTGCTTTGGATTGAGCCGCAGGCTCACCGTATTGTTTAACCGCCATCCGAATTCCCCCCTTGCCTCTTTGCTTGTACCGGCCTGCGACGGCCGGGTGATTTAATCCGTCAAAGCGACCGTCGCATTGGTGTCGAGCACCAGCATCAGCCGCTCCTTGAGCTTGTAGACGCCCGCGATTAGTTCCTTCACGCGCGCGTCGAGATTATTGGGACGGCGCTCGAAGGAGTCCGCGTCGACGTCAATGACGTCGCCAATCTCATCCACCAGCAGGCTGAGTGGTTCGTCGTCGGCGCGCACGACGATATTCATGAGCACGGCGCCGGTATCGCGCGCCGCCAGTTTGAGGCGCTGGCGCATGTCCAGTGCGGTTACGATCTGGCCGCGCAGATTGATCAACCCGCTGATGACGGCGGGGGCCAACGGCACGCGCGTCATGGCCTGCGGGCGCAGCACCTCCTGGACGTCCGCGACGTCGACCCCGAAAAGCAGGCCATCGACCAGAAAGGTCGCGAAGCGGCCGCCCTGTGCGCTCTGGACAGGCTCGCCTGCCGATTCCTTCATCCGTATATCCATCGTGTGCTTATCCCTCACGAAGCGTGTGGCGTAGTGTCGGCGAGCGGCGCGGCCGGCCCCGGCGCGCCCCGCGTGGTGAGCTTTTCGACCGCGTCAAGAATGGCCTGCCGATCCGACTTGAAATGGCAGGCGTCATATTTCGCAACCATCTCGGGCGAGACCTCGGCGCGTTCGTCGGCCAGGCCGATCAGCGGGATGTGTGCTTCGCTGGTCCGCTTGCGCAGTTGGGCGAGCACCTTGCCGTTGCCCGGCAGATTGGCGGAGACCAGCGCGAGCTGCACGCGCAGGCGCTGAAGCTTCTCGAGCGCCTCGGCGCTGTCGCGCGCTTCGTGCACCTGATGTCCGGCCATTTCCAGATAGCTGCGCACCAGCCCGCGCGTGAAGGCCGACTGGTCGATCAGCAGGACGGCCGCATGGTTGAGCTCGCCCGCGCTCTTGGCGTCGTACCAATTCCGCCGCGCCGCTTCGAACACCGTGCGCAGGTCGAGAAAGTCGGTGGTCTTTTTCCCGACCAGCGCCGACCCGATCAGGTCGGTGCGGCTGCTGAGCTGCACCGCGACGGCTTCTTCTTCAACGATATCGATGATTTCCGCGACGACCATGCCGACACGACGCTCGCCGTCGTCAAACACCACCACCTTGAGCGGATCACGTTCTTCGCCGTCGTCTGCGCTGGCGCCGCCGCCGGCCAGCTCGCCGAGTTCCACCAGCGGCAGAATTTTGCCGCGATAGCTGACCACCTGGCATCCGGCGGCGCGCTCAACCGAGGCGCGCGGGAATTCCTCGAGGCGCGAAACCAGCGCGAGCGGCACGGCCACGCAATCGGCGCCTTCCGCCCGGCATAGCAGCAGCCGCTGCCGCTGATGCTCCACATGGGCCGACGCCTTTTGCGCTTCCGCGTGCCCGGACTGACGCGCATCCCGCGCCACGGCCGCCAACTGCACCACGCCCAGAACGTCCAGAATCAGCGCGACCCGGCCATCCCCCATGATCGTGGCGCCGGCGAAAGCGCTCATCCCCTTGAGCCGCTTGCCCAGCGGCTTGACCACGATTTCCTCGGTATCGTTGACTTCATCGACGACCAGACCGAACTGCTGATCGCCCACCTGCAGGACAACAATGTTGGCGGCGTGATCCGGCGTCGTGGCCACGGCCTCGTCCTTGGCCAGTTTGAGCACCTCCTCCAGATAGACCAGCGGCAGCAGGTTGCCCCGCAGCCGGTAGACGGGCGCGCCATGGACGCGCTCGATGCGGCGTTCGCTTTCGGCGCCATCGAGGCGGACAAGCTCGATCAGATTCACCTGCGGGATCATGTAGCGATCGCCGACGCAGGTGACCACCAGCGCCGGGATGATCGCCAGGGTCAGCGGAATCTTGATGCGCAGGGTGGTGCCTTCCCCGCGGCGGCTCTGGATATCGACCGTCCCGCCGATTTTTTCGATATTGGTCTGGACGACGTCCATCCCGACGCCGCGGCCGGAGATGTTGGTGACTTTGGCCGCCGTGGAAAAGCCGGGCAGAAAGACCAGCTTGACCGTTTCGGCATCGTTCATCCGGGCGGCCTGTTCGGCGTTTACGAGGCCGCGCTCGAGGGCCTTGGCGCGCACGCGTTCGAGGTCGATCCCCGCGCCATCCTCCGCGACCTCGACGATGACCTGACCGCTCTCATGGAATGCGCGCAGCAGCAGCCGGCCCTCGCTGGGCTTGCCGGCGGCGAGCCGTTCGCGCGGGCTCTCGATCCCGTGATCGATCGCGTTGCGCACGAGATGGGTCAGCGGGTCGCGGATAGCCTCGATCAGGGTCTTGTCGAGTTCCGTCTCCTCCCCTTCCATCTCGATGTGGACCTGTTTGCCGCAGGCCAGCGCGAGGTCGCGGACGATCCGGGGAAACTTGTTCCAGATATTGCCGATCGGCTGCATGCGGGTTTTCATGATCCCGCCCTGCAGCTCCGTGGTGATCAGATTGAGGCGTTGCGACGCGCCGAGAAAGGTCGCTTCCTGCAAGCTGCTCGCGAATTGCAGGACCTGGTTGCGGACGAGCACCAGCTCGCCAACCAGATTCATCAGCTTGTCGAGAAGATGGACGTTCACGCGGATCGTGCTGTCCGCCGCGGTCGTGACCGCGGGCTCGCCCAACTCGTTGCGCGCCGCGTTCGCCGCTGGGACCGCGAGTCCACCCGCGGCTTGCGGAGCGTGCTCCGCGGACAATTTCGCCTCGGTCATATCCCCGCCAGATTGGCCGGCGACCTCGCCGTGGGCGGCGTTTTCGTGCGGCGCGAGCACCGCCGCATTGGCGGTACTGTGCTCCAGCTCATTCTGCTGCCTCTGCTTGAGCCCATCGGCGCTTCCATTTGTTGCCATCGCATTGCCTTTTTCCGCGTGCGCTATGACGGGTGGCGCCGGCTCGTCGCCCGGCTCGTTCGCGCCGTTGGATTGATTAGCGAGGAAGGCGCGGAGCGATCCGATCAAATCCGAGTAGTCAGTAGCGCCGTCGCTGCCACTCGCTTCGACGGTCGCGAGCATCTGACGAACGGCGTCGACTGCGGCGAGGAGCGACGAGGTGATTGCGGCGTCGAGGATCAGCTCGCCGTCGCGAAGGGAACTCAGCAGATCCTCCGCGGCGTGGGCCAGCGCTTCAAGCTTCGATAAATTGAGGAAACCCGCCACACCCTTCATCGTATGAAAGGTACGAAAAACGCTTGCCAACCGATCGGCCGAGCGCGGGTCCTTTTCGAGCTCCACGAGATCCTGGTCAAGCTGACCAAGGTTCTCATGGCTCTCGGTTAGAAATTCGCCGAGGATTTCGTCCATCTGGTTATATCCCTCAAAAACGCTCGACTATCCGTCGGCACAGCGTGTCTTTTCGTGACACACACAAGCGGCTGCCAAGTAGTGCGCGCTGACTTCGGAGCAAGCCAAATGCCATCCGGACGGAGCCGCGAGGTCCTGAAAAGCAGGGAGAATCTCAGAGGTCGAACGCTCGGTTAAAGGGCTATAAGTTGTTTCTTGAACAATTCGCATGGCGCCGCGATCTGTCACCCGCGAGAGAGTTGCGAGTCAGAGAGAGTTTGCCGATGGGACATCGGCAGCCACACGCTGCTCGTCGAGCCTTCCGTCAGCGCTGTGACTATACGTCGGCCGCCTGGAATTGGTCGGCGCCGCGACCAGTTCGCCAGCGTCGGACGGAAAACAACGTCGGTGTGCGCAACCATTGAGGGTCGTAAATCGTTCCAAGTAGTTGGCCGTGCGGCGTCCTGATTCAGGACGCGCGAGTGTGTCAAATCCCGAGGATCTTTCGCGTTGGCGATCCACTGCGGCCGCGGCAGACCTGATCAACCTGATCGGCAAGCCGCTGCACGAGCCGTATCGAAGTTTTGGAGAGGAGCGACGGTCGGGCCTCCCGGGGTCAGCTCACCATTTCCTGTTGATCGCTGCGCAGCCGGATTTTGCCGTCCCGCTCCATTTGGAGCGCGCGGTTGGTGATATCGCGCCGCGCCGCGCGGGTCTCACTGACAGGGACGCGGCCGCTATCCTCCAACTCCTGCGTAATAATCAACTTGACCTGATCGCTCAGGGCTTCAAGGAGAATTCCACGTTGCTCAACCGGCATCCCTTTGAGCGCGAGCGTCAGGCGGTCCGTCTGTACCCCACCCAGGATAAGTCCCAGCGTGCGCGTGTCGAGCGTGAGCAAACTTTCGAAGTGGAACATTTCGCGTTCGATTGCCGCCGCCTGGTCCGCGGCAGTCGAGCGAATCTGCTCGATAATCGCCATGGCCACATCGACTTCCAGTTGGTTCAAGGTTGCCGCGGCGGCTTTATTGCCGGCTCCCTGATCACTTTCAACGGGTCCGTTGGTCAGGCCTTCTTCAATCGCGCGCGCCAGCGCGTCGGAAGCCGCACTCGGCATTGACGTGTTACGCGACATCCGCTCGATACTTTGCGCGCGAATCTCAGTCGGCAGTTGCCCGACGACTTCAGCGGCATACTGCGCCGGCAATTTTCCCGGGACGAATCCTATTGCTTCTGGACGCTCATCCTTGAGCAGCGCCGCCAACGCGGCCGGGCGCGTCCGGGTCGCGATCGCCCGCCAGCGGTCTCGCCGGAAGATCTGCGCGGCACTATCCTCACCGAGCGCCAAAACCAGCGCTTCCTTGAAATGCCCCGTCGCGCCGCGGCTGGTCGCTTCCAGAAATTCTTTGCCAACCGCGAGTAACTTTGCCTCGTCACTCGTTGGATTAGCCTGTTCGTGGTCGTAGACCTGCATCAGGCGTGTCAGCTCGCTCTCGTTCAGATGCTTGAGCACTTTGGCCAGCACTTCCTTGTTCATCGCCGTGGCCAGGATCGCGGCCTTGTTCGATTCTTGTGCGTGTTCGCCGGTACCGTCCGTCATGGTTGGAATTCCTTTCGAGAGAGGCTCTGTCGTGCTGTGTCGACGGTTGCCCGATCCTTGCCGGGCGTCTAAGCAAAGCGGCGGCCATGCGATGCCAGGACTCGTCTCGCGCATTGGTTGGCTGATTTTTGCTTACACGCCATTGATGCCGCAGCTTCCGCGATGCGTGCGGCACGAGTGTCGCAAAATCATTAAAACACGAGGGTAGTGTCCGCCGTGATGTAGCCAAACGCGTGAGCGTCGCGCGTCGATGGAGCGCATCGCCGCAAGGACTTCGGCCAAAAAAGAAGAGGACGGCCACCAGCGATGGCCGTCCTCAATGTTGCTCGGGCGGTCTAGCGCGTTATCGCAGCTCGAATCCCTCGTAGCCCTTCGCCGCTGTCTCCGCCAGCTTGGCCCGGTAGGCGGGCGCGGTGTTCGCGTACAGCAGAACGGCGTGAGCCTTGCCGGGAATGTTATCGCCGACGAACCATGATTTGGTGCTCGTCAGGAACGTTTGGCTGCCGGCCTCGTTGACATGTTGCACCCAGGCATCTTCGGCCGGGACGGTCGGCGCGATCCGCGAATAGTTCTTCTTCCGGAGATAGCCGATACAGTCCGTGATCCATTCGACGATTTTCTCGGCGCAAATCGTGTAATTGCAGAAGGCGGTGTTGGTCGCGATGAAGAAATTCGGGAAGCCGGCCGTCTGCAACCCCAGCACCGTACGTGGCCCTTTGGCCCATTTCTCCCTGAGCTGTTGGCCACCTTCACCGCGGATATCCATGCGGGTCAAAGGTCCGCTGATCGCGTCGAAGCCGGTCGCATAGATAATAATGTCGAATTCATATTCCTTATCGCTGGTCTTGAGACCTTTGGGCGTGATCCGCTCGATAGGCGTCTCATTGATATCGACCAGCAGCACGTTGTCCCGGTTGTACGCTTCGTAATAATTGGTTTCGAGCGGGATACGCTTGGCGCCGAACGGATGGTTCTTCGGGACCAGCATTTCCGCCACTTTGGGATCCTTGACCCGGGCGCGGATCTTGTTGCGGACGAATTCGGCGAAATCCTCATTCGCTTTCAGATCGGTCATGATATCGCGGAAGTTGCCCAGCCATTTCCTGAAGCCCGGCTGCGACCATAACTCCTCGTACAGCGCGAGACGCTCTTCGCGCGGAACGTCCAGGGCCTTGCGGCGGTCGAAGTCGTAAGGGAAGCCGGCCGGACTGCTGAGGCACTTTTGATAAATTTCGTCGTAGGTGGCTTTGAACCGGCGCTGGGTTTCGTCGCTGACGAGGGAGTTGCGCAGCGGCGCACAGTAGTTGGGCGTGCGCTGAAAGACCGTCAGATGAGCGACTTCCTTGGCGACGATCGGAATCAATTGGACGGCGGTCGCGCCCGTGCCGATACATGCGACCCGCTTGCCGGTAAAGTCGATTTTTTCCTTGGGCCATCGCGAGGTGTGAAACGACTGGCCCTTGAAACTGTCGATCCCCGCGAACGGGGGGACGTAACGCGCGGAAAGAATACCGACCGCGCCGATTAAAAACTGCGTGCGCAGCCGTTGGCCGTTTTCGATTTGTACGTCCCAACGGTTGGCGCGCTCGTCATAGACGGCCGAGGTGACGTGCGAATTGAATTGGATGTCGCGCTTCAGGTCGAATTTGTCGGCCATGAAGTTCAAGTACTGCTCGTTCTCCGGCTGACCCGAGTAATGCTCTTTCCAGTTCCATTCCTGCTGGAGCTCCTTGGAGAAGGTGTAGCCGTAGGTCTCGCTCTCCGAATCGAAGCGACAGCCGGGGTAGCGATTCCAATACCAGGTGCCGCCGACCCCGCTCCCGTCCTCGAGGCAGCGCACCTTAAGCCCGGCCTCGCGCAGCCGGTATAATTGGTACAGGCCGGAGACGCCAGCACCGATCACGATCGCGTCAAATTCCGCGACCGTTCCCCCATTCGTGGTTGGAGTCGCGTTCCTGGTCGGAGTAGATTGTCCAGTTGCCATATTTGTTCCCCTCGTGCGTGGTCCCGCCGTTCCGCAGATGCATTATTTTGCGTTCGGCTTGTAAGTGAACTTATACGAAAAATCGGGGGCCAAAGACAAACTCGCGACACAGTTTCTCTTCGACACTGTTGCGCGGCTCCCGACGCCGGTAACGGTCGAAGCATTCAGCGAAGAACCGGTTGAACGGTCGAGGGCAAGGCTTCGCGAGTTGAAGAATTCCTCAGAACCGACCTCGGAGGGCGACTGATCGAAGCGAGCAGATCTCGATTCCGAAGTTTAAGCTCGACTGAATCCGGGATTCCCTTCGAGGGACTCAGGGCAGGCTCTCGCGGCAGTTTGACTTAGGCCGCGCCTCGCGGACTCGGCCGCCCCCCGGCGCGGGAATGACAAAACAAGAAGCACGAAATCATTTGTGAAGCGCTTACTTACTTGTGGCGGCGGGGACCGACGTCGGGTGCCTTGATTATATTCCTTAGAAGGAATAGCATTAATTCTCTCCGATGGCTTGGGCGGTCGAATATACTGACGAGTTCGGTGAGTGGTGGGAGACCCTGAGGGAAGACGAGCAGAGCGATATCGACGCCTCTGTGCGGGAGCTGGAACGGCGTGGCCCAATGTTGCCGTTTCCATATTCCAGCGATGTGACAAGGATCACGGCACGGCGCGATGCGCGAGCTCCGCGTTCAAAGTGGCGGGAAGCCCATCCGGATCTTCTATGCGTTCGATCCAAGAAGGGCGGCTATCCTGTTGATCGGCGGCCGGAAGTCAGGCAAAAAGCGATTTTATGATCAGACCGTGCCCATTGCTGATCGTCTCTACGATGAGCATCTGGCCGATCTGAGAGCGGAAGAGCGGAAGGAGAAAACCTATGGCAGGACGACATCCGTTCGCGGAACTTCGGGCCAGGATGTCACCGGAGGCGCGCGGCCGCGCGGCCGCAAAGGCTAAACGGCTACGGCGCGCGATGGATCTGGCAGAACTCCGCCGGGCGCTCGAGCTTTCGCAACAACAGCTCGCAGGCAAGCTCGGGGTGAATCAGCCGGAGATCGCAAAGATCGAAAAGCGCACCGACATGTTGTTGAGCACCTTGGGCGCCGTCCTACGCGCCATGGGCGCTGACCTGAAGATCGTCGCAAGCTTCCCCGATCATGAGGTTCAGATTCGAAATCTGGCCGCACTCAAGCGAACCCGGACCACCGCCGAGAGCGCGTCACGCGCTTAAAATCTCAACAGTGTTCACGATCGCAAGTTCAATCCATCACCCCTTGAGTCCAGCTACCCGCGACTCCACAAAGTCGATCACGTTCGCTTCGAGCTTCACGCCGTCGAGGCCGTTGATCTCCTGGACGCCGGTCGGGCTGGTGACGTTTCAAGTTCAAGCCGGTCTGACGGCTGCCGAGTGCCCCGTACCCGTGACGCGCGCGACTAATTCACAGCCATCTTCGGACGTGTTCCTTGTAGCGCAAAAAATCGGCGCCGAAAGTCCCTTGCAGCATCTCCTCTTCGCGCACGATGAAAAGACGGTCCAGCAGGACCGCCAGCGCGGCGACGACGATCCACGGAGTCACGGATCCCTCGATGAGGGCGACTCCCGCCACAATCAGGACCATGCCCAGATAGATCGGGTTGCGGCTCCAGCGGAAGGCGCCATCCGTCACCAGAGCGGTCGACTCCTGAAACGGTTTGATGGTGGTCTGGTGCCGTTTGAACTGACGGTCCGCGGCAATGTTCAGCACGCTACCGGCGGCAATCGGAAGAAGCCCCACAAAGCGCCAGGATGAGGGAATGAACGTCGCCACCGGGAAAAGAAAATGCAGCGCGATCGTCAGAGCGATCGCCGCAAGAAAGTAGATCGGCGGCAATATCTTGGTCACCCCGCTCCTTCTTCCTGATGATTACCCCTTGAGTCCAGCTACCCGCGACTCGACGAAGTCGATCACGTTCGCTTCCAGTTTCACGCCGTCGAGACCGTTGATCTCCTGCACGCCGGTCGGGCTCGTCACGTTCACCTCGGTCACGTAGTCCCCAATAATGTCGAGGCCGACGAAATAGAGGCCGTCGCGTTCGAAGCGCGGACGCATCATCCGGCAGATCTCGCGATCCCGCGCGGTCAGCTCCGCTTTGACGCAGAAGCCGCCGACATGGATATTGCCGCGATGCTCGTCCTCGCGCGGCACCCGGAACGTGCCGCCCAGCGGCACGCCGTTCAGCACGATCACGCGCTTGTCGCCATGGCGAATCTCGGGGATGTAGCGCTGAGCCATGATCGGACGCGTCTCGAAGCGGGTGACGGTTTCGAGGATCGCGTTCAGGTTGCGATCACGCGCGTGCGCATGGAAGACACCCTCGCCGCCGTGACCGTCGAGCGGTTTGACGATCATCTCGCCGCCTTGCTCCTCCATGAATTGCTTGAGGCGCGGGATTTCATAGGTGACGATCGTGGGCGGAATCGCCTCGGGGAAATTCAGCGAGTACAGCTTCTCGTTGGCTTCGCGGAGACCCGCTGGATGGTTCAGCACGAACGTGCGCTGACTGTCGGCGAGGCTGAGCAGCATCGTGGCGTAGAGATAGTTGGCGTCGGCGGGCGGGTCCTTGCGCATGAAGATCGCGTTGAAATGCTCGAGCGGGTACTGCGCACCGTCGTCGAGGAAGCGGAAAGGCGGGACGGCCCGCATCACCTCGCAGCGGCGCGCCCGCGCGAAGCCCTGATGACCCCGGCTGTAGAGATCCTTGAGGCCCACGAAAAACAGCTCGTGGCCCCGGGCCAGCGCCTCCAGCATGAAGACAAAAGTCGTATCCTTGTCGGGCAGGACGCTTTCGAGCGGGTCCATCACAAAGGCAAATCGGTAAGCCACGGTTCAACCTCTCCCTGTCAGTTCGTCGCGCACGCCGGCCGCGATACTGAGCGCCGCGAGCGCCGCGGTTTCGGTGCGCAGGCGGTTGCGGCCGAGCGACGCCTCATGAAACCCCGCCGCCCGCATCAAAGCGACCTCCTCCGGCGCAAACCCACCTTCGGGTCCGCATACCAGGATCAGCGCGCTCGGCCGCGCGTCGCGCAGGAGCGGGCCGAGGGCACCGCCGGCGGGGCTGCAAACCACCGCGAGCGTCTCTTTTGCCACGTCTTGAACAAGTCCGGCAACCGTCAGCGGTGGGCGGATAATCATGCGTCGTGGTCCGAGGGACTGCTTGGCGGCGGCGGTCGCGAGCCGTCGCCAGCGCTCGATTCGGTCCGGCCCCGGCGCAGGGACGACCGATCTCTGACTTAGCAGCGGGAGCAATGCCGTGGCGCCCAGCTCTGCGGCTTTCTCGACCAAAAAATCCATCCGCGGACCTTTGATCAGACCGACCGCGAGCGTAGTCGCATCTTCAACCACTACTTGAGGTTCGCTCGCTTGCAACGCGATCAACGCATGGTCCGGGGCGAAGCGCTCGATCCGGCCCGCGTACGCGACGTTGGCTTCGTCGAGCAGCGCCACCTCCGCGCCGGCCTCGAGCCGCATCACGTCGCGCATATGATGGAGCTCCGCGCCGGCGACGCGCGCATGGCCGTCGCATATTGACGCACTTGCGATCACGAAACGCGGGGGACGCCTCATCGTTGCAGCAGGATCGCGCGCCAGGGTCCGTCGGCGCGGACGTCGAGGCGTCTCAGTTCGGGGCCATAAGCCGCCGCGACCTGCTCCGCTTCGCGCGCCAGGATGCCGGCGAGGACGAGGTAGCCCCCGGGGCGGAGGCGGGCCTTCAGCCGCGGCGCGATCGCGATCAGGACGGAGCTGAGAATGTTTGCGGTAATGAGATCGAAGCGGCCGCGGATCGAGCTGAGGGGCGCGGCGGAGAAGCGAATCGCGTTCGCCACGCCATTGAGGTCGGCGTTTTCGCGCGCATTCTCGAGCGCGATCGAGTCGAGATCGATCGCGGTTACGTGTGCCGCGCCCAGCTTGCGCGTCGCGATCGCGAGAATCCCCGAGCCCGTGCCGACGTCGAGTGCGCGCGCAAAGCGCCCTTTGGCGAACAACTGTTCGACCACTCTCAACACCCCGTAGGTCGAGGCGTGATGACCCGTACCGAAGGCCTGGCCCGGTCGAATGATGATCGGAATGCGGTCATGCGTCGCGACGCGCTTCCAGGGGGGCACGACCATCAGGCGGTCGCCGATCGGGAAGGGCTCGAACCGCTTCTGCCACATCGTGGCCCAGCCCGGATCCTCGATACGGCTGACTTGGGGCGGCAATGTGCTGTCAGCGAGCATTCCCGCCCGGCTCAGGAGAGTGGTGATGTGTCGCACCGAACTTTGATTAATTTTGCCGAAATAAGCGTGCAGCCGGCTGCGTTTCGGCGCCCCGCGTTGACGAACCCCGGTGGAGCCCGTGATTTCGCATCCCAGCGCGCCGTACGCCGCGAAGATGCCGGCGGCTTCGTCGGCCAGTTCGGCGGGCGTCTCGACGACGACTGAGGTGAAAACCAAAGGCTTTAGCGGGCGCACGACGCCATAATCCCTGAGTGCACGCTTCGATCAAAGCTTAGGCCAAGCGCGGGCGCGGCGTAAGCGCATAAGCTGTTGAGATTCGAGCGAACGCGATTTGCAGCGCGGCGCGCCGCGTGGTTTTCTTTAGAGAGGCGGGGAAACGCGGATTTGGCCCGCCATGACCGGGCAGTTGATGCGGCGCGGCGTTTTGAACATTGCTCATCGCGGGGCGAGCGGCGACTTTCCCGAGAATACGCTCCGCGCGTTTGCCGCGGCGATCGCGGCGGGCGCCGCGATGTGCGAGCTGGACGTGCAGCGTACCGCTGACGGCGTGCTCGTGGTGATTCACGACGACACCCTTGATCGCACTACCGATGGCGGCGGCCGGGTCGCCGGAGCATCCTTCGCGGCGTTGCGGCGGCTTGACGCCGGCCGCTGGCGCGATCCGCAATTCGCGGGCGAGCGCCTCCCGACGCTGCGGGAGGTGTTCGAGCTGGTCCGCGGGCGATGCGCGCTCAACGTCGAATTGAAAGCGGAGGGGATCGCCCGGGCGGTGTGCGAACTGATTCGTGAGCAGCACGCGGAGGAAACCACCTTGGTCTCGAGTTTCGACTGGCCGGCGATCGCGGAAGTGCGGCGAATCGCGCCGGCGATCCAGACCGGATTGCTCACCGACCGCGGGGTGACGCGGGCGGTCGCGACGGCGGCGGCGATGGCGGTCGCGGCGCTCAATCCCCGGCACGATTTGGTCGATCACGAACTCTGCACGACGGCGCATCGGCAAGGGCTCAAGGTCTATGCCTGGACGGCCGACGATCCCGCCGCGATCGGTCGGCTGATCGACGCCGGGGTCGACGGCATCATGACGAACTATCCCGCGCGGTTGCGGGCGCTGATGGAAGCGTGATGGCGCGTTACGGTCAGGACAAGATCGAGGAGGTGCGCAGTCGCGCCGATATTGTCGAAATCATCGGCGCGCACGTCCGTCTGCGGCGGAGCGGGCGTAATTTCACCGGGCTTTGCCCCTTTCACGACGAAAAGACCCCGTCCTTCAGCGTCAGCGCCGAGCGGGGCTTTTTCCACTGCTTCGGTTGCGGCGCGGGTGGCACGGTTTTCGACTTTGTGATGCGGATCGAAGGGCTGACTTTTCCCGAAGCGCTGCAGTCGCTCGCGCGGCGTTGCGGCGTAACCTTGCCGCCACCGGAGAACGAGCCGGGCGGCGCGCCGGCCGGCGAGCGCGATACCCTGGTCACCGCCAACCAGACCGCCGCCGAGTTTTACACCCACGTGCTCTGGAACACCCCCGACGGAGCGGCGCCACGCGAGTATCTGCAGTTGCGCGGGATCACGGTCGAAACCGCGCGCGCCTTCATGCTCGGGTTTGCGCCCGCCCGGCCGGCGAATCTGGCCGCCGCGCTGCACAAGCGTGGGCTCGCCGAAGCCGGACTCAAGCTGGGACTGCTCCGCTCGGATGACCGCAGTGCGCCCTACGACATGTTCCGCGGCCGCCTGATGTTTCCGATTCGCGACGTCCAGGGCCGCGTCATCGCGTTCGGCGGCCGGGTGCTCGATAGCCGCCTGCCCAAGTACATCAATTCGCCCGAATCGCCGCTCTACTCCAAGGCCCGGACGGTCTACGGGATCGTCGAGGCGCGGCCGGCGATCGCGAAAGCCGATCGGGCGATTATCGTCGAGGGCTATATCGACGTGATCGCGCTGTGGCAGGCGGGCTTCAAGGAGACCGTCGCGAGCCTCGGCACTTCGCTGACGGTCGAGCAGTTGCGGCTGCTCGGGCGTTATACGAAGAACCTGATCGCCTGCTTCGACGGCGACGCGGCCGGGCGTAAGGCGTCGATGCGCGCGCTCGAAGTCTTCCTCGAGGCCGGCCTCCTCGGCCGTGGGGCATTTATCCCGCCAGGGTTCGATCCCGACACCCTCGTGCGTCAGCGTGGCGCGCAGGCGTTCGGCGAAATAATCGAGGCGGGCGAGCTGCTCGTCGACTACTTTCTGCGCGAGCAGGCGGAGGCGGCGCGCGGCTCGATGGACGAGCGGGCGCGGGTGGCGGAACGCGTCGCGCAGATCCTCGGCAAGGTCGCCAATCCCTTCGAATTCGATCTGCTGGCGCGCAAGGCCGCCACTCTGATCGGCGTCGGCGAGGAGTTGCTGCGGAGTGAAGCCCGCAAGGGTGGGGCGGGGCGGCGCGGCGTTGCTCAGCGGCCGTCGGTGGCGAGCGCGCCGGTCAAGCCCATCGCGATAGCGCCGCAAGGCGCCGCAGCCCAGGCGGAACTCGGCCTGCTCGTGATCGCGATGCGCTGGCCGGAATGCCGGCGCCTGATCGCGGCGCAGCTTGGCCTGGACGACGTCAACGACGGGCTGCGACCCTTGATCAAAGAGGTCTGCGCATCCGACGAAGCCCCGGCGTCGCTCGAAATCGCCGTGATGAGCCGTCTGACCGAGCACGAGCGCGGGCAGTTGAGCGCCCTGATGGTCGGTCCGCTATTCAGCGACGCGGCGCAGTCGATAGCCCTGGTTGAGGACTATCTGATCGCGCTCGACACGCATCAGCGGCGCGGTCAGGAGGCTGAATTGCGGCGCACGGCGGTAACCGGCACGGTCGAAGAAGGGGCGGCGGCGGCGCAGGCCGTGATCACCTCACGGCGGGAAGCGCGCCGTCATTGACTCGGGGTTGGAGCCGGGTGGAGTGGGGGGCGCGGCTCCTTATTAGCAGCGCTTAAGTCGGGACGGTAAAGTTGCTAGAATATTTACACTTGGCCTCTCGAATGTATTTCAGCAGGGCCCATAGCTCAGCCCGGTCAGAGCTGCCGGCTCATAACCGGCTGGTCCCAGGTTCAAATCCTGGTGGGCCCATCCCCAGCAAAAACATCGGTCGAACACCGCCCCAACGGATCGCGCGCCTATCCCGGGAGCGCCGTCCGGCGGGGTCTTGTGGGCCTTCACGGAGGACGCATTGCGTGAAGAAATAGCGCGGTTGATGAGTCTGCAGACCATCGATCGTGAATTAAACGAACTGGAACAATCGCTCGCGACCGTCGCCGGACACGTGGAAGAGCTGCGGCGCGAATCCGAACAGCATCAGGCGGAGCTCAGCCGGCTGGTCGAGGAAGAGCAGCGCAGCGGAGTTGCACGCCGCACCCTGGAAAAAGAGCTGGCGGAAGGCGAGGCGCGCATTCGCAACAAGCGGATGCGGCTCAATCAGGTGCGCAACGACAAAGAGATGCAGGCGCTGGCGCATGAGGTCGAGGCTCTGAAGGAGAACAATCAGCGCCTCGAAGCCGAAGTCCTCGCGCTGATGGAGGGCGCCGAACCACGCGGTGCGCGGATTGCCGAGCTCACCACGCTCGCCGCCGGCAAAAGCGCGGAGCTGAAGGGGGCGGAGAAGGAAATTGCGTCCCAGGTCGAGGATCTGAGGATCTCGATCAGCAAGCAGCGGGTCGATCGCGATCTGATGGCCCGGGATATCGAGGCCGGCTTGCTCCAGCGCTACCAGATGATCTTCAGCCGGCGCGCCGGGCTGGCGGTGGCCGAAGCGAAGGGCGGAACCTGCCAGGGCTGCCGGATGCGCCTGCCGCCGCAGCTCTATATCGAACTGCAGAAGCATCTGCAGATTCACTTCTGCCCGAACTGTCAGCGCATCCTCTACTGCGAAGCCTGACGGCCCGCGCGCTGGGTCGCGACGCGAGTTGCCGCTTGTTTGTCACCCTCGCGCGTGGCTGCCGCGCGAAGGGTCCCGGAATCCGGGATTCCTCGCGCGCCAGACAAGGACAGACGCGCGGGAATGACACCCGAGAAAACCCAAAACGACCTATCGCAGATGAAATTTGTGCACCGCCCAATTTTTATTTGAAGCAAATTATCAAGGACTTGACGGCGATAGCTGGTAGTAGAGTCTCGGGCTTTTCATTATTCGCTCGGAGGGTTTCAAAAATGAGCGCGCTTCAGCAGTCCAAGCTCAGGGTAGATAGGGCAAATGAAAAGCTGACGGCGTTAGACCGTGAGATCGAGCGCGCTCGGAGCGCTGCACTCAAAATGGCTGCCGAGCAGGCCGATTTCAATGCGCCCGATCCGCTCTTCAAGTCCATGCGGGGTTCGCGATGAAGCGCGCCTGCTGACTAGCGAGTTCGCTTTGCACGCTCGCACCGCATTGGATTACGTCGTGTTTGCGCTCGCTTTGCGCGATACCGGGAGCGAACAGAAGGGCACCCAGTTTCCCATCAATGAGTGTCTCGAGGATTTCGCTAGAAATAGAACCGGCTGCCTCAAGCATCTCACGGACGATCACGTCGCAATGATCGAGAACTTCCAACCGTACAAAGGATTTCGCCTGCGGTCTCTGTCCACCCTTCACAGGCTTTCCAACAGAGACAAGCACCGCGAATTCGCTCACATCACTTTCGGTGGAACGAGACGGCAAGATCCCATGTTGCAGACACGCCCCGCTTCCGTCGGTATTACTCATATGGAAGTCAATGTTGGCCGCACTTTTGAAATATTGCTGTTCGAGGGAGGACCCGAAATCGAAGAACTCGCGAAAGCGCTCGCGGACATTCTCTCTCAGGTGCGCAACATAGTTAATTATTTTGACGAGGTCCTTGGCTAACCAAATCAGATGCTGACGTGATACCTAGTCGCCTTATGTAATGTCCTTGAATTTCCGGTAGTGTGTCGGAAAATTCCAGGTTGATTGAAAGCGGCCGACAGCCCGACAGTTTGATGAGTATAAAGGAAGGCGGGGTGATGAAGGAATTCGCATCAGAGATATATGCCGCTGTTCACTCGGGCAAGCTTGCAGAACCTTTCAACGCCGCGATGGTAAAGCTTGCATGTCCCGGATGGGCGGACAGAACTTATCACGTGTTTCTAAGCAAACATGCTGTTGGCAACGGGGCAACGACCGAATTATTCAAGAGGGTCGCTCCTGGCTTCTATAAGCTCACGACTTCAAAGTAAGTGACTCACTACCCTAATTGCTTTATTTGACCTCCCGCAAATCTCGGCCCGTCATGGCGGGGGACTGGGCGATCCCGAGCATCGCGAGGAAAGTCGGGGCGACGTCGGCGAGTCCGCCGCCGTCGGCAAGCCGTCCTTTGAATGACGGATCGTAGAGAATCAGCGGCACCGGATTCGTCGTATGCGCCGTATGCGGCTGGCCGGTCGCCGGATCCGCCATGAACTCGGCGTTGCCGTGATCGGCGGTAATCAGCGCGACTCCGCCGACCCGCTCCAGGGTGTCGATTACCAACCCCAGCGCCGCATCTGACGTCTCGACGGCTTTGACCGTCGCCTCCATCTTGCCCGTGTGCCCTACCATGTCCGGGTTGGCGAAATTCATGACGACCACGTCGAACTTCCCCGAGACGATCGCCTCGGCGGCGCGGGCCGCGATCGCCATCGCCTGCATCGTGGGTTCGAGGTCGTAGGTCGCCACCTTTTTCGACGACGGGATCAGGACGCGCTCTTCGCCGGGAAAGGGCTGCTCGGCGCCGCCGTTGAGAAAATAGGTGACGTGCGCGTACTTCTCGGTCTCGGCGACGCGCAGGTTGCGCAGCCCCGCGCGCCCCCAGACCTCCGCGAGGGTGTCGCGAAGCTCCTCGGGACCAAAGGCGAGCGGCAGCGCAAAGCTGGCGTCATACTCGGTCATGCAGACATACCCGATCTGGGGGAAGCGCGGCCGGTTGAATCCCTCAAAGTTGGCGAGCGCGAGCGCGGCGGTGAGTTCGCGGGCCCGGTCGGCGCGGTAGTTATAGCAGATGACCTGATCGCCGTCCGTGATCGGACGCGGATCACCGACAATGGTTGGCTCGACGAATTCGTCGTCCTTGCCCGCGGCGTAAGCAGCTTCCACCGCCGCGCGCGCGTTTGGCGCGGCGGCCCCTCCGCCCATCACCCAGGCGCACCAGGCACGTTCGATACGCTCCCAGCGTTTGTCGCGATCCATTGCATAGTAGCGTCCGGTGACCGTCGCGATCCGGCCACGGCCAAGTTTGTGTAACCTCGCCTCCAGTTGATCGATATACGGCAGGGCCGAGCGCGGCGGCGTGTCGCGTCCGTCGAGCACGGCGTGGACGGCAATATCGTCGAGCCCATGTCTGGCCGCCAAATCGAGAATAGCGAACAGGTGATCAATATGACTGTGGACGCTGGCGTCCGAGAGCAGTCCCCAGAGATGCAGCGTGCGCCGATTGTCGCGGGCCGCGTTGATCGCGCCGAGGATCGCCGCGTTCTGAAAAAAGGCGCCCGTCGCGATCGCCTTGGAGATGCGCATCACGTCCTGGTAGATGATGCGCCCGGCGCCAATCGTGAGGTGGCCGACTTCCGAGTTACCCATGACGCCGGGGGCCAGCCCGACCGCCTCGCCCGACGCCTCGAGCGCGGTATGCGCCTGGGTCTGCCACAGCCGATCCATCGTGGGCGTATGCGCGGCCAGAATCGCGTTGGAGGGGCGCGCGTCGCGCAGGCCCCAGCCGTCGAAAATAATCAGCGCGGCAACGGGCGGGCGGCTCATCGTGGGACTCCGGCTTGCGTCTTGAAGGCGCGAGCGCCCGGATAGACCGCGCGCGAACCAAGTTCCTCGGCGATACGAATCAGCCGATTATATTTCGCGGTACGCTCGCTGCGGCTCATCGAGCCGGTCTTGATTTGACCTGCGCCGGTGGCGACCGCGAGATCCGCGATCGTAGTGTCTTCGGTTTCGCCGGAGCGATGGGAGATGACGGCAGTGTAGCCGGCCTCACCCGCGATCCGGATCGCGTCGAGCGTCTCGCTCAGCGTGCCGATCTGGTTGACCTTGATCAGGATCGAGTTGGCGGCGTGTTCCGCGATCCCGCGCCGGAGCCGGATCGGATTGGTCACGAAAAGATCATCTCCGACGAGCTGGACGCGCGCGCCGAGTTCCCGGGTGAGCAGCTTCCAGCCTTCCCAATCGTCTTCGGCGAGGCCGTCTTCGATCGACACAATCGGATAGCGATCGAGCAGGTCGCCGTAGAGCCGCACCATCTCCTCCGCCGAGCGGGCGCGCTTATCGGAGCGCGCGAAGACGTACTTGTCATTCTCGTAGAACTCGCTCGAGGCCGGGTCGAGCGCGATCGCGACATGCTTGCCCGGCTGGTAACCGGCCCGCACCACGGCCTCCATGATCGCCTCGATGGGCTCTTCGTTATTGCGCAAGCTCGGGGCGAAGCCGCCCTCGTCGCCGACATTGGTCGAATGCCCCTTTTGCTTGAGCACGGCGGCGAGCGCGTGGAAGACTTCCGCGCCCATCCGGATCGCTTCGGCAAAAGTTGGCGCGCCCTGCGGCACGATCATGAATTCCTGCATATCGACGCTCGAATCCGCATGGCTGCCGCCGTTGATTACGTTCATCATCGGCACCGGCATCAGGTGAGCGTTGGGATTCAGATAATGGAAGAGGGCGGCTCCCGAAGCGACTGCGGCGGCGTGGGCGGCGGCGAGCGAAACCCCGAGTATCGCGTTGGCGCCGAGCTTGGCTTTGTTTTCCGTGCCGTCGAGGGCGATGAGCGCGGCGTCGAGCGCCGTCTGATTCGCCGCATCCTGCCCGCGCAATTTCGCCGCGATGAGGTCGTTGACGTTCGCGACGGCTTTCAGGACGCCCTTGCCGCCGAAACGACTTTTATCGCCGTCGCGCAGTTCCAGCGCCTCGTGCACCCCGGTCGAGGCGCCTGACGGCACCGCGGCGCGGCCGAGCGCGCCGCCGGCGAGGCGGACATCGACTTCGATAGTGGGATTGCCGCGCGAGTCGATTATCTCGCGGGCGCGGATTTCGTTGATCGTGGTCGCAGACATAATTAAGACTCCGCGGATTGATATTTCATGAGCGCGGTTGCACGGGATTCTTCGCTCCGGCAGCCTCCGCTCTGAGCTTGTAAATTTTCGATTCTTGCATGAGCGTCCTCGCTTGTCATCCTGAGCCGGCGAGCAGCGCGAGCCGTGTCGAAGGACCCACGCGCAGCGTCTTCAGCTCATTTCTCGGCTGAGGTCAGAGCATTTTGGGTTAAGCCCTTCAATATCTTCTTCGCTCTTCGCCATCCTTTGAGTTGCTTCTCGCGCGGGATTGCGTCGTTCACGTTTTCGTACGATTCGAAATAGACCAGGCGTTTGAGATGATACGTCTACGTGAAGCCGACAATGAGACCTGCTTTGATGCTCAGTGACTCACTTGGTGAGATCATTGGTAAACCCGATATACAAAACGTGTGCGCGATTCGACATGACATAAACGTAATAGGGCATAGGAAGGCGCTGCGCGTAGGTCCTTCGACACGGCTCGCGCTGCTCGCCGGCTCAGGATGACAAATTGAGGATGTTCCGGCACTAATCGAAAATTTCACAAACTTTCTGAATAACAACAACGAAGGCATTTTTGTCATTCTGAGCGAAGCGAAGAATCCCGCTTCGAGCAGGGTTGCGTGACAAGAGATTCTTCGTCGCGCGGCGCTCCTCAGAATGACTTAAAGGGGGTTCCACTAGAAGTAACGGCTAGCGCATCATGTGCATGATCGCGCCGGCATCCTGGTACTCCCTGAGATTGTTGTATTGCGGTTTAACGTCGCCGTCGATCGTCCAGTTATGGTGTTTCTCGTCGGCGGTAAAGCCAAACGCCGCATGATGATTAATGATATCCCAGATCTGGACGATCCCGCCGCCGGCCCAGGTCTGCATCCCGGACCCCGGAAAGTTCGCCGGTGTCAGGCTTTCGACCATCACCTTGGCGAACTCCATTTTGGTATTGTACAGGTCCTGCGCCAGCGGAGCATATGTGGTGGTATCGAGGTAGACGATCCGCTTGCCGTAGCAATAACGATTACCGATCGAGGCGATCGGGCGCACGTCGATCACCCAGGTGTCGCGCAATTCCCAGTTGCCCCATGACGGCTTCGCCCAGCCCAGGGGCATATTGTAGTTATCGGGAAAGTTGCCGTCGTCGTTATTCAACTGAGTAAGGGCCAGCAACCGCATCCGCTTGACGAAGGTGGAATCGAAGTCCGCGATGCCGCCGTTCCATCCGCCACGGACGTCGTCGTGAGTGTAATCGGCGAAGGTGAAGATCCGCGCGCAATGGGCCGCGTCGGAAAGCCGCAGCGAATGCCTCAGCGCCGGGACGAAGAGATAGTTATCCTCTATTTGCAAATTGTCCTGCCAGAGCAGAATGAGGTCCGTGGCGTAGCGGAACTGCTCGGGCTCCTCGACATCGAGCCACTCGCCCAGCCAGGCACCGCCGGCGCCTTCTTCCGTGCGGGGGACGCCGGGTTCCCAATTGTAGGCGAGTTGCCGCACGTCGTAGTCGAGCTTCCAGCAGAACGCGTTGCTCATCGCGTCCATGTTGCAGACACTGAGCATCGCGCCCGAATCGCCGAAGCCCGCGATCAGATGGGGCTGGATACGGTAATTGAGGTTGGTCAGGATCTTCTGACCCTTGTTGGGCTCGTCCGGGATCGGAAACGGGACTCCGGCGACATAATTCTTGAGTATCCAGCGGCCGTCGGGCCGCTTTTCGAGCCGCGTCTGATCGCCATACTTTTCCGACAATTCGACGAACGCCGCGGGCAACGGATAGACCGTCGTCGCGCCGACATTGATCTGCGCGTCGTCCGGCATCTTCCAGAACCACTTGCCCTGCCAGAGACCAATTTCACCGTCGGTCATATAGTTCTGATATTGCGACCAGTTGGTATGGTTGATCACGGTGCCGGGCGGGATACCGGGTGCGGCTTCGGCGGGGCTCGTTGCGGGGGCCTCTTCCGGGGGCGGACTCGCCTCGGCGCCTGGAGTAGCCAGTATCGGGTCGGCGAATGCCCGGCAAGTCAGGACGGCCGCGGCGCTGGCAGTCACGAGCAGGATGACGATTCGTTCCCAGAACATCGCTGGTTCCCTCATCTCTATATCCTAGTGGCGGAAGTGGCGGACGCCCGTGAAAACCATCGCGAGTCCGAGCCGGTCGGCGGCCGCGATGACTTCGTCGTCGCGGGTCGAGCCGCCGGGCTGGGCGATCGCGGTCGCACCGGCTTCAGCGGCGAGCGTTGGGCCGTCGGGGAAGGGGAACAGCGCTTCCGAAACGAGCACCGAGCCCTTGAGCGCCACGCCCAGGCGTGCGGCCTTTTCGCGGGCGGCGTGGACCGGATCGATCCGCGAGGTCGCACCGCCGCCGACTCCCAGCGTGCGGTCCGCGGCGACGAAGGCGATCGCGTTGGACTTGATATGTTTGCAAACGCGGATACCGAAATTCATCGCGTCGAGTTCCGTGTCCGAGGGTGCACGCCGCGTCACGACCCGGCCGGCGCGCGCGTCTTCAATACTCAGATCGGGGGTCTGGACGAGGAGCCCGCCGACGACTTTCCGCAGATCCAGTTCGTGGCGGTTGACGCGCTCGGGATGAAACCGCATCACACGCCGATTTTTCTTCTTGCGCAGAAATTCGATCACGTCGGGCGGAAAGTCCGGACCAATCAGGACTTCCGTGAAAAGCTCGTCAACCGCGCGCGCGAAGGGCAGGTCCCACGGCCGGTTCGTGATGATGATGCCGCCGAAGGGCGAATCCGGATCAGTCGCGAAGGCCTTTTCCCAGGCGGCGCTGAGGGTCGGGCCAACGCCGACGCCGCAGGGCGTGTTGTGCTTCAGAATCGCCACCACCGGCTCCCGGTAGTCGCCGAAATCGAGGATCAGGTTGATCGCGGAACTGATATCGAAAACGTTGTTGAAAGAAAGCTCGCGGCCGTGGAGCTGGGCCGCGATTTTGGGAAAGTCGCCGTAGAGCGCACCCGTCTGATGGGGGTTTTCGCCGTAGCGCAACGATTGCGCACGTTCCAGCGCAAGGTTGAAGTTGGCGCCGAGCGGAGCGCTGGCTTCGCCCACCGCGCCCAGGTAGTTCGCGATCGCGCAGTCGTAGACGGCGACGCGCGCGAACGCCTTGCGCATCAGCCGCCAGCGGGTCGCGAGCGTCAGGGCGCCGCCATTGGCGTCGAGTTCCGCGATCAATTCCGCATAGTCGCCGGGGTCCGTCACGACCGCGACGTCCGCGTAGTTCTTGGCCGCCGCGCGCACCATCGCGGGACCCCCGATATCGATATTTTCAATCGCATCCTCGAGGCTGACGCCGGTCTTCGCGACGGTCTGCTCGAAGGGATAGAAATTCACCACGACCAGGTCGATCGGCTCCAGCCGATGCTCCGCCATCTGCTTCTGATGCGACGGATCGGCGCGCCGCGCCAGAATACCGCCGTGGATTTTCGGATGGAGCGTCTTGACCCGGCCGTCGAGAATCTCGGGAAAGCCCGTAAAGTCCTCGACCGCCTGAACCTTGACGGCGGCGGCTTCGAGCGCGGCCCTGGTTCCGCCGGTCGAGAGCAATGCGACCCCGTGACGGGTCAGCGCGCGGGCCAGCTCGGCCAGTCCGGCCTTGTCGGAAACGCCCAGCAGCGCGCGGCTCAGTCTGATCTTGTCGGAAGGCATCCGACTTATCTATTCAATTCAGGTACACCCGCGCAACGCGGCGGCCAACCGTGCACAACATTTCGTACGAAATCGTCTGCGCGATCCGGGCGACATCATTGACACTGATCCGGGCTTCGCCGGCGCCGCCCCAGAGAATCACTTCGTCGCCGATCCGCGCTCCCGGAACGTCGGTCAGGTCCACCATCGTCAGGTCCATGCAGATCGCCCCGACGACCGGCGCGCGGCAACCCCGGATCAGGACCTCGCCGCCATGTTGCAGGCCGCGGCGGTAGCCGTCCGCGTAGCCGACCGCCAGCACGCCGATCAAGCTTTCGCGCGGAGTGACGAACGTGTGGCCATAGCTGACGCCCGATCCGGCCGGGACGCGCTTGAGTTGGAGCAGCCTGGTCTTGAAGGTCATCACGGGATGCAGCTCGATGCGCTCGCGCACGGCGTGCACCGGTGGCAGGCCATAGAGCGTGAGCCCGGGACGCATCAGATTCAAATGCGCGTCAGGCCGGAGCACGATCGCGGCCGAGTTGGCCGCGTGATTCACCGGCAGCTCGAAGCCGGCGGACCGGATATACGCGACGGTTTCGTTGAACAGCCGCAGTTGCTGATCGGTCACCGGGCTTGACGGATCGGCGGCGCTGGCGAGCAGCGTAGCGACGCCCTCGAGACGGAGCGCGGTACTCTGCGTGATCAGTTCGAGCGCGGCACCGACCTCGCCCGGCAGAATCCCCAGCCGGGTCGCGCCGGTGTCGAGTTCGAAATGGACAGGGAAGCCGGTCTTGCCTTGAAGCCTGGCCGCGGCGTCGAGCGGCGCGATCAGTGAAAGGTCGAAGACCGCGGGCGTCACGTCGAGCGCAACGATCGCGGCGGCCTGCTCCGCCAGAAATCCGCCGAGCAGATAGATCCGCTCGTCCAGGCCGGCGTCGCGCAACTGGCGCGCCTCGGCCAGATTGGCGACGCCAAAATGGCGGCATCCCTGGTCGCGCAGGGTGCGTGAGACCTCAATCGCGCCATGGCCGTAGGCGTCGGCCTTGACCACCGCCATAATCTTCGCGCCGTTGGCGTAGGCGCCCAAGGCCGTATAGTTGGCCCGCAGCGCAGCGCGGTCGATCTCCGCCACCGTCGGCTGACCGATTTGCATAGCGTTCGCAACCACCTCAACCCCTCACTTTTGCGGTCCGCGGTCCCTCTCTGTTTTTTGACAGAAATTCGCCGCCGGTGATATAAGAATTGTGGCTGGGGGCGTGCGCAAGCACTGAGAACTCGCAAGAGGACCCCTCGAACTTGATCCGGGTAATGCCGGCGGAGGGAAGCCCGCAGCGGAACGTTCGCGGTCCCGCTAAAAGCCGCTTCCCCACGCCTGACGGGAGCGGCTTTTTCAGTGGCCGATAGTTCCACAGAGACTTTCGCAATCCAGCTCAACGGGGAGCCCCACAAGGTTGAGGGTGACGCCCGGCTGCCCGCCCTGATTGCGCAACTGAAGCTGCGCCGCGGCCGGGTCGCGGTCGAGATCAACCGCGTCGTGGTGCCCAAGGCGGAGTGGGACGCGACGGTGTTGCGCCCGGGAGACCTGGTTGAGATCGTAAACTTCGTCGGCGGCGGCTAATCCCGCTTGGGAGCATCGCATATGAAAGATGATTCGTTTGAACTGGCAGGACGCGTTTTCAAGTCGCGGCTGATCGTCGGCACCGGCAAGTATCGCAACTTCGCCGAGACCAAGGCGGCGATTGAAGCGAGCGGGGCCGAAATCGTGACCGTGGCCGTGCGCCGCGTGAATATCACCGACTCGAGCAAGGAAAATCTGCTCGATTATATCGAGCCGTCGCGCTACCAGATTTTGCCCAACACCGCCGGATGCTACACGGTCGAAGAGGCGGTGCGGACCTGCCGGCTCGCGCGTGAAGCGGGCGTCGGCGACATGGTCAAACTCGAGGTGATCGGCGATCAGCAGACGCTCTTCCCCGACGTTCCTGCGACGCTCGAAGCAGCACGGATTCTGGTCAAGGAAGGCTTCAAGGTACTGCCGTATATTACGGATGATCCGGTGACCTGCCTCAGACTGGCCGAGCTGGGTTGTGCCGCGGTGATGCCCCTCGCGGCGCCGATTGGCTCCGGCCTGGGAATCCGCAATCCCTACAACCTGCGAATTATTCTGGAGCAGGCCAAGGTTCCGGTGATCGTTGACGCCGGGGTGGGGACGGCCTCGGACGCCGCGGAGGCGATGGAGCTCGGGTGTGACGGCCTGCTGATCAACTCGGCGATCGCGTGTGCGAAGGATCCGATCGCGATGGCGCGGGCGATGAAGCTTGGGGTAGAAGCGGGGCGGCTCGCCTATCTCGCCGGCCGGATCGAAATGAAACTGTACGCGACCGCGTCGAGCCCGCTCAACGGGCTCATCCGCTAAGCTGCCTTCGCGCCAGTGGATCGAGGGGCGCGTTTCCGGCTGTACCTGATTACCGACCGCAAGCTCGCGCAGCGCCACCGTCGCCGGCAGGCCGCCGTGGCGCTGCGCGAGCTTGCGGTCGGTAATCAGGTACAGCCGGAAACGCGCCCCTCGATCCACTGGCGCGAAGGCAGCTTAGCGGATGAGCCCGTTGAGCGGGCTCGACGCGGTCGCG